>DASSIO010000344.1:0-40381 GCA_035691825.1 Terriglobales bacterium
ACTGCGAGCGCCGGAGAACAAGCGCACCGGCATGGAGATCAATCCAAATGTCAGATAGCCAGACCAGACGGAGGCCGCCATAGTTTTCACCCCGCGAACATTGGGCGCCAGAGCGCGCCCGCCTGAGTGTAACGTACAACATAAGCTTTGATGCGCCGCCGTAACGAGGGTAATCCAAGCTCAAAGCCAAAGCCCTTGTAGCTGCCCAAGTGATGCCACTATATGTAGTTGTTGCCACGACGTTTAGCAGGATTGGCCTTCATGATGGTCATGCGAGCCCTAGCCGCGATTGCCGTTCTGTCTAGCCACGCGCTCACGCGTCCAGCCGTCGCAGCCGTGGTGACCGCCGTCTTTGCCTTAGTCGGGCGTGTACTGCGGGGCGTAAACACATCCGGAGCTTTGACCGGAGCGGTCATCAGCTTCGCCATTTGGGTAAGCGCGGGACCGAAAGCTTTCGTAGCCGTAGCGGTGGTGTTCGTGGTCACGTTGCTCGCTACAAAGGCAGGCTACTCACGGAAACTGAATTTAGGGACGGCAGAAAGAAAGGAAGGGCGGAGCGTACTTCAGGTAGCGGCCAACCTGGCGGTCGCGGCCGGTTCTGCACTGGCTTGGAGAGCGACAAAGCGCCCGGAGTTCATCGCGGCAATCGCCGCTTCGCTGGCCGAAGCCGCCGCAGACACCTCCTCCGCGGAAATTGGACAAGCGGGCGCGCATACTGCACGACTGATCACAACTTTCCACGCCGTGCCGGCGGGCACTGACGGGGGCGTCACTCTCATCGGCACTGCTGCAGGAATCCTCGCCGGGCTGCTGGTGACCAGCACCTGTGCTCTGTTGGAACTCATTCCAATCCATTGGATCCTGCCAACCACTTTTTCAGCAGTCATCGGCATGCTGCTCGACAGTGTCTTGGGTGCTACTTTGGAGCGCCGCCACTACCTTGATAACAACGCTGTAAATTTTCTCGGGACTCTCGCCGCAGCTGCGTTAGCCGCAGTTCTCGTTCGCATGCTGGCGTAAGTTGAGGCGCGAAGTACAGCATTTCCCGATAACCCAACAGGTCATGTCCATTCGGACATTGAGTGATTGACCTGAGCCGAGCGACAATTTCAGAACCTCCGCAGGTGTCTGCGCATCTGATTTTTAGATGATCAGCTCCGCCCAATTTTTAACCTGCGCAAGGTATCGAGTGGCATGAAGATCAGGACATTTGTTATTGGGTATGTATTTGCGCTGGCTATTTTTCTGTTTGCGCAGCACCGCACCGTTCCGGAGCAGAAATCCGGCTATGTTGTTGTCGATCTGACGCACTCCATCAACTCCAGCGTACCCACTTACGACGAGAACGGAAACTCCGCCTATCACGAGCAGACGCTCGCCACCACGGAGAAAAACGGCTACTTCGCCCGGGCAGTTTCATTCCCCGAACATTACGGAACACACATCGATGCGCCGGCCCATTTTGTCCACGGCTTGTGGACTGTAGACCAGATTCCTCCGGAGAGGCTAGTTGCTCCTCTCGTAATACTCAATGTCAGCGCAAAGGCAAAAAAGAACGCCGACTACCAGGTCAGCGTTGATGATGTCGCAGATTGGGAGCAGCTCCACGGCCAAGTTCCTGCCGGAGCTGTCGTCATGGCGCGGACCGGCTGGGATTTACGCTGGAATTCGGCGCGGGACTACCGGAATCCGGATGCTGCCGGTGTTATGCATTTCCCCGGCTTCTCCACAGATGTAGCGCGCTTTCTCACAGAAGGGCGCAACATAGTCGGCGTAGGCATTGACACGCTCAGCATCGATAACGGCCCGTCTAAGAACTTCCCCGTGCACCAATACGACCTGTCGCACAGTATCTACCAACTCGAGAACGTCGCCAATCTGGCCCAGGCTCCTGATTCCGGAGCAACCGTTGTTGTCGCTCCTGCAAAGCTGGAAGGCGGATCCGGCGGACCGGTGAGGATTTTGGCGATCTCGAAGTAGTTCTTAGTTCCTCGTTCGTGGTTCCTCGTTCGTGGTTCCTCGTTCGTGGTTCCTCGTTCGTGGTTCTTCCTTCGTGATTCTTCCTTCGTGATTGCGGATTTTTTCTGTTCTGCGCTATTCACCTGGTTACGTGAGATGGAGCCGCCACACGGTGTAACTGAGAGCTTCGCGCAAGACTGCGGTGCAACGCTGCCACCTCGTGCGAGGCCGCGAATCGGGACGCGGGGATACGTACACCTGTATGCCCTCATGCTCCAGTAGTTTCTGAATTCGAAACACGTGGTACTGATCGCTGACCGCCACGCAATTACGCATGCCATTCATCTTCATGATGACGGCCACGCGTTCGGCGGATTGTGAGGTGTCGGCGCCTTGTGTCTCGGCGATGAGATTGCGTTCCGGAATGCCGCGCCGAACCAGGTAGTCGCGTCCGACCCCGCCTTCGCTGTAGTCAGCTTCACCGCCGGAACCGCCGGTCGTAATCACAATCGGAGCTATACCCCGCTGAAACAATTCGAAACCGTGGTCGAGGCGAGCGCGATAGACGGGAGAAGGGCGGCCGTAATACTCAGCGGCGCCGAAGACGACGATTGCATCCGCCTTGGAGTTCTGTTGCAGATTGGCTAGCGCTATGATTTGCGCAGCTACGGAGGCGACGAAGGCTACAAGCGCCAGCGCGGCACAGCCAGCCAGCCAGAGCCACCAACGGCTTTTGCCGGAGCGTATCGCAGCCGACTGCTTCATCCCTGCGCGAAAAACTCTGAAATCTCCTGAGAAGGAATGGCGCCTTCACGAATGACCCGCCAGCGCGCCTCCGGGTCGGTCAGATCAACGATGGTCGAAGCTATCTCGCGCGGAGAAGTCCCGCCATCCACGATGATGGAAATGCGATCTTGAAGCTGATCACGCACTTCGACCGCGCTCGTACACTCGGCCGCCCCGCTCAGGTTGGCGGAGGTTGCGGTGATAGGCAGGCCGGCGGCGCGAACTACAGCCAGCGGAATCTTGGCAGCCGGGACGCGCAAAGCCACATTCCCGGTATTGGCTGTAACCTTCAATGGCAGACGGGAAGCGGCTTTCACGATCAGGGTCAGAGGACCAGGCCAGAAGCGGCGCGCCAAGTGATAGAACTCTTCCGGCAAAGGCTTGGCCAGGTCTTCAGCCTGATCGATGCCGTCGATCAGCAGCGACAGCGGCTTATGCCGGGAACGCGACTTGATCTCATAAACACGATCAACGGCGCGCAGATTCAGCGGGTCGGCAGCCAGGCCGTAGAACGTATCGGTGGGCATGCCAAGAACCTGCCCAGCGCGAATCTGCTCCGCCGCATAGCGCACCAGCGACGGCTCGGGATTTTCCGTATTGATTTTTATGATTTCGGCGCGAACCACGAAGTCCTTCCGTGAACCACTGCGAACCGTAACATACCACGGCAATAAGCCGCAAGGCCGCGGGAGCGGCGTATCATGACAGAGTTTGCGCGGAAATCGGGACTATGAACGTCGCTTTGCAGGACCGCCTTAGGCGCATTGAAGGCCGGCACAACCCGTTGCTGAAGGCGGTCAGGCGCGCCTTTGCCAAGAGCGAGCTCACGACGTCGGGTGGCTGTGCGGTGGAAGGCCTCCGCGTCGTGGAAGAGGCTATCCGTAGCGGGTTGAAACTCGAGGCAGTGCTTTTCAGCGAATCGGCCAGCACGGTCGCCAATCGGCTTCTGCCGCAGATCGGAAAGCATACGGATGCGCTGCTCCTGCCCGACAAGCTGTTCCGCAGCGTGGTTCCAAGCGAATCGCCTCAGGGTGTGGCCGCTGTTGTCCAGCTAAGAGACTTCGCGCTCGAAAAGGTAGTCAAGGCAGCAGGAACAGGTGTTCTCCTGGTCATTGTCGGAGTACAGGACCCCGGAAATGTGGGTACCATGCTGCGCTCTGCCGAGGCATTTGGCGCGGGGGGCGTCATCCTGGCCGAGAATACAGTGAGTATGTTCAACCCGAAAGTGGTGCGGGGTTCAGCCGGGTCGATCTTCCGTGTTCCTATCACCCGCACGCCTATTGCCGACGTCCTCCCGCTGCTCAGAACCGAGGGTGTCACGTTACGCGCGACGTCATCTCATAAAGGTGCCATGCCTTGGGACCTCGATTGGAAGAAGCCTGTGGCTGTCTTCATCGGGACTGAGGGCGCGGGTCTCCCTCGCGACTTGTTGGCCAAGATGGATGACGTATTGGCGATCCCGCACTCTTCCAAGGTGGAGTCACTCAACGCCGCGGTAGCGGCCAGCATCGTACTTTATGAGGCGGCAAAGCAGAAAGCCTTAACCACGGAGGCACAGTGACACGGAGAAGAGAAAACATGAGCATCGGAATAGCACGCCGCTACAGAAGCAATGAGCTAGCATCATTTCGCATTTTTTGATTTCTTATTGCGTTCTCGGTGCCTCCGTGTCTCCGTGGTAGATGTTAATGGGCCTATTCCAATCCATCCCGAGCGCTGAAGGAGCAACGGATCGAACGCGGCCGCTGGCCGACCGCATGCGTCCGCGTAGCCTGGAAGAATTCGTCGGCCAGGAGCACCTGATTGGTCCAGGCAAGCCCCTGCAGACGCAGATCGAGCGCGATGATACCGGCTCCTTGATCTTCTGGGGGCCGCCGGGTACCGGCAAGACCACGCTGGCCAAAATCATCGCGCGCATGACGAAGGCGGAATTTATCGAATTCTCTGCCGTCCTCGCCGGCATCAAGGAAATCAAGCAGGTGATGCTCGATGCGGAACGCGCGCGCCAGTACGGCACGCGAACCATCGTCTTCATCGACGAGATACACCGCTTCAATAAAGCGCAGCAGGATGCGTTTTTGCCCTACGTGGAGAAAGGTAGTATCCGGCTCATCGGGGCAACCACGGAGAATCCATCGTTCGAGGTCATCTCAGCTTTACTTTCGCGCTGCCGCGTATACGTGCTGAAGCCGCTTAGCGAAAATCAGATCGTCACCCTCTTACACCGGGCACTGACGGATGTGGAACGCGGCCTTGGCGAGATACAACTCCGGGCCGACGAAAACGTGCTCAAGCGTATCGCGGCGTACTCCAGTGGAGATGCGCGAAGCGCCTACAACGTCCTGGAAGTCGCGGCCCGGCTGGCCCAGCAAGCGTCCGGGCAACAGACTGGCGCTGCAATCACCGACAACATTGTCCAGGATGCACTACAGAAGAAGGTCCTCCTTTATGACAAAGCGGGAGAAGAGCACTACAACCTGATCTCGGCCTTGCACAAGTCGGTGCGCAACAGCGATCCCGATGCATCCCTCTATTGGCTTGGCCGGATGTTGGAGGCAGGGGAAGACCCCCTGTATATTGCCCGCCGCCTGGTCCGCATGGCAGTTGAAGACGTTGGATTGGCTGATCCCCAGGCTCTGTCGCTTTGTATGGCGGCTCGTGACGCGGTGGATTTCATCGGAATGCCAGAAGGCAATCTGGCGCTAGCCCAAGCGGCCGTTTATCTTTCCATCGCTCCCAAATCGAACGCGCTTTACGCGGCATATGGAAGCGTGCAGCATGATGTCGAGCAAACGGCAGCCGAACCGGTTCCTCTTCACTTGCGAAACGCGCCCACCGGCCTGATGAAGGGTCTTGGTTATGGACAGGGTTACGAGTACGCGCATGATTTCGAGGAGAAGGTTACGGACATGCAGTGCCTGCCCGACAATCTGCGTGATCGCACGTATTACCACCCGACGAATGAAGGTATCGAGAAACGCATTCGTGATCGCCTGGAGGAAATTCGCCGCCGTCGCGAACGGCTGAAAGATAGTCCTCAAAAAGAATCTTAAGCGCTCCTGATCACATCTTTCTTAGGGAATATTGAGCTAAGATTTCGGCGCTCAAGGAGGGCTAAACCCTATGGCGACCAGCCCACGAATCAGTGCAGCGCTGTCCTCCGCCCCTCCGGCGATAAGCGTGGAGCAGATAGACGACCTGCTGAAGCTGCAGAAGGCAGCCAGGAAGATCAGCTCAATTCTCGATCTGGATCAGCTGATTCAGCAGGTAGTCACGGACATTGCCACATCGTTTGGCTGTATCGAAGCCAATATTTATCTCCGCGACGAGACGGGCCAGCACATGATCGTCGCGGGCACTCACGGCTGCACTTCCAACCTCAAAGGCGAACTGCTCAGGATCGGCAAAGATGGCATGGTCGGCTATGTTGCCGGAACCGGCCAGATGCGGTATGCGCCCGACGTAAATAAGGATCCCTACTTCATAGCGTGCGAGCCGCACATTCGATCCGAGCTGGCAATCCCTCTCGACATTAATGGCGAGGTCATTGGCGTATTCACCGCATCTCACCACGACCTGGACGCCTTTCCTGCCGAACAAGTCCGCCTGCTGCAATCGCTGTGCAGCCATGTGGCAGTGGCCGTGCAAAACGCCCAACTGTTCCAACGGGAACGCCGCGAACGGGAACGGATGACTCGCGAGGCACAGGAAGCGCGTGTGATCCAGGAAGCATTGTTGCCAAAAATGTCTCCGCTGGTTCCTGGTTTCGCCATCTCAGGATTATCAATACCCGCTGGGGCGGTAGGCGGCGATTGGTACGACTTTATACCCCTGCAGGATGGACGCTGGGGACTGGTTCTGGCGGATGTTTCGGGAAAAGGCACGGCCGCTGCCTTGCTTATGTCCGGAACTCGCGGCATGCTGCGGTCTCTGGCTGAGGCATCTTGCACGCCCGCAGAAGTGCTGAACAAACTGAATCGGCTCATGGTGCAGGATTTCCCCCATGGCCGTTTCGTGACGCTGATCTACGCTTTGCTTGACCCGAACCAGCGCACATTGACGCTGGCCAACGCGGGGCATCTTCCGCCACTGTTGGTCGCGAACTCCGATAGCCGCTTTCTCGATACGGAGGCGGGCCTCCCGCTTGGGCTTGCCTTGGGGTCGTTCTCTCAGACGACCGTTGAGTTAGCTCCGGGTTCGAGACTGTTGCTTTACAGCGACGGCATCACGGAGGCAGAGGACTCCGGTAACAATGAGTATGGCATGGAGCGCCTGCAGAATAATTTCCTGAGCGCAAACGCCTCGGCTGAAGGTCTGCTGGAAGACGTGAGGTCCTTCGCGGCGCCGCTGCCCTTGCGAGACGATGCCACCGTCATCATGATCAGAACGGCGGACTGATCAAAATTACCGGAAGCGCGCCTGATGTTCCTTGAGGATGCACCGGTCCATCACAACAAAAATGCCTGCCTGCCGTGCTCTGGCCGCGGCGCCTTCATTAATTACATCTTCCTGCATCCATACCGCCGGCACTTTCAGGCGGATTGCCTGATCGACAACTTCGTCGACGAATTCCGGCCTGCGGAATACGTTGGCGATATCGATTTTATCGGGAACATCGAGCAGCGACGCGTACGACCTTTCGCCTAGCGCCTCGTCGATGTTGGGATTGACCGGGATGATCCGGTATCCGTGGCTCTGCATGTACGCCGAGACGCCATGACTCGGACGCAAAGGACTGTTCGAGAGCCCCACCACGGCAATGTTTCGCGCCCGCTGCAGCAAGTCGCGAATCGGATCAGCTTGAGCGGAAACCACAATTTCTCCCGCGTTCTATTGTAGGACGATGGATCCCTTGAGGAGAAATGCGCCGGCTAGATGCTAGTCGCCCTTCTTCTTCCCGGCATCCAACTTTTGCTTGAACATTTTCATCGCCAGCTTACGGATGGTGTCAGACACCTCTTTGTTGGAGGAAAGGTTCTTCAGGTCATTCACCAGCAGGTTCTTCATCAGGCCTAAGGAGAGATCGAGCGGCGTTCTGGGGTTGAACACCAGGTTGCGGACGACAGGATATAGTTTGGCATAGCGGCGTTTCATCGGGATGCCGCGTAGTACAGCCTCCAGCACGTTCTTCTGGCTGGCGAACCCTTCTACTTCGCCGTCCGTCACTTTTGGAGAGTCCAGCACCGCAAGCGCCACGATCTTGGTGCCGTCGCGAATCAAGATTGAGCGCTCCTCCTTGTTGCCTTTCATGGCGAGCTGAATCCTGCCTTTGATGTCCAGTTTGGCGATTTTCTGCAGCGTGCTATCCCGCCGGGCGCTGTCTTGCGGACGAGCATGGGGATGAAAGGCAGCTTTGTGAGTTTGCGCCGGTTGAGCGGCGGCAGAAGCCGAACCGGCTAGCGTCGAGACAGGCTCGGCGGCCGGGGGGCCAGCTAACCCCTCGGCACCCCCAATGGGCTGGAACGGTTTCTCTCCCTCAGCGGCAATCTCTTGAGCATGTTCCTGCATAAATGCTGATACATAGCCGTCAAGATCGTCTACCGAGGCGGCTTGCTCGACCTGTTCACTGGTTCCACCGTCCTCGCCTTCTGTGTCGAGTGCCGAGTCGGGTACTTCAGCTTCGCTCGCAGGTTTGTCGAGCCCCGCATTTTCGTTCACGGTCGTCGCAGCAGAGGAATCAGGCGCATTGGCGTCAAATCCTACCGGCAAGGAAAAATTTGGGTTCTCTTGCAGCGACCGCCAAACCTTGGGAGAAGTTTTGACACGAGCGCTCGCCTTCATCGCAGCAACAATCTCTCTCGAGCCCGTCCGGGCCAGTTTCACCAGACCTTCTTCGGGAACAGAGGGATTCTCCAGCAGCGCTGGTAATAGTTTGGGGCGAAGATTCTCCTCCGCGCTCAAATACCGTAAGACTTCCGCGGACGTCTTGGCGTTCGCGGCAGCAGCCAGCGAGGACTTCTCATCCCATCCTGCGAGAGTCATGCGCGCCTGTGCGCCGAAAACCTTGTTGTGGTTGGCCAGGTGGACCAGAATCTCAATGACTTCCTCGGGCGGGACCGCTAAAGCGCCTCGGGCCGCAGCTTGCATGATGGTCGCCGAGACGGCCGATTTCCGGATTAGGTCAATCATGCGCTGCATTGGGGCAGCCTCTTGTCAGAAAGCCGGGACTTTCAATCTCCTTACAATTGTTTCCAGCAAGCAAACACGGCGCAAGGTCGCAAAGGTAACAATGAGAGCGGTTCTGCCGTCAGCAGGCCGGACCATCACAACAAACCCTGCCCCGCAGGCCCTTGGCACCTTCGCTGGTAACAAGCGGCACCATGACAAGGGCGGCTACGGGATCGGCCCACCACCAGCCCAGGAAGGCGTTCAGCAACAGACCCGCAAGCAGGATAGCCGAAAGATAAGCGCAGAAATCCGTTTGGCGGGAATCGGCCTGCATCGCTCCGCTATTGAGGTCACGTGCTACGCGCCGCTTGGCTCGAGCCAGGAGAGGCATAGCTATCAGCGAGGCCGCAGCAAGAATTATCCCCGGAACGCTCTCCTGCGGCGCATCATGCCGCAGCAACGAATCAACAGCATCGTAAACAATATAGGCAGCAAGCGCGATGAAGCTGGCGCCGACCAGGCGAACCGCGAGTTGTTCCGCCTTCTGGCTGCTTGCCCGCACCGGCCGGAGACGCCAGAGTATAACCGCTCCAGAAAACACCTCTATGGCGGAATCCAATCCGAAGCCAAGGAGCGCAATGCTGCCGGCAAGCACGCCGGCAATAACCGCAACCACCCCTTCCAGCAAATTCCACCCGATGGTCAGATATTCGAGTCGTGTGCCGCGGGCTGCTGCCATCGCGCGCGGGTCCACCCCTACTTCTCCCCCCGGCGCATTCGCAAATACCCGCCGATGAAGGGCTGCAAATCGCCGTCGATTACGCGATCGACATCGCCGATTTCAACTTTCGTGCGGTGATCTTTCACCAATCGATATGGCTGTAAGACGTAGGACCGGATCTGCGAGCCAAAATCGATGTCGAGTTTGGAATCCTCGATCTTCTTGGTTTCGGCCCGCTTTTTCTCCAACTCGGCCTCGTACAGCTTCGAACGCAACATGCTCATCGCACGTTCCCGGTTCTTATGTTGCGAGCGCTCATTCTGACAACTGACCACGATTCCACTCGGAATGTGGGTGATACGCACCGCGGAATCCGTCGTATTCACGTGCTGACCACCCTTCCCGCTGGATCGATAGGTATCCACTCGCAAGTCCTCGGGTTTGATATCCACCTCGATGCTTTCGTCGATTTCTGGCGAGACAAAAACGCTGGCAAATGACGTATGCCGGCGCTTGGCCTGGTCGAATGGGGAAATGCGAACCAGCCGATGAACTCCGATTTCGCTGGTCAACAGCCCATAGGCATACTCCCCGTTCACACTGAACGTCGCCGATTTCAGCCCCGCTTCTTCACCCGGCTGGTAGTCGTTTAAGACGGTCTGAAACCCCTGGCGCTCGGCCCATCGCAGGTACATGCGAAGCAACATGTCGGCCCAGTCCTGCGATTCGGTACCGCCCGCTCCGGGATGAATAGTTACGATGGCGTTGCGCGCGTCATTCTCGCCGGAGAGCAGGCTCTCGGTTTCCAGGCGTTCGACCAATGTGCGCAACGAGCCAATCTCGCTGCGTAGCTCCGATTCAACACGCTCCCCCTCCCGCGCCAGATCAAAATAGGTTTGTATGTCCTGTTCGCGACGAGATAGTTCCTCCTCCGTCGTGAGGACGTCCTGCAAGCGCTTACGCTCGCGCATGATCTGCTGGGATTTTTCCGGATTCGACCAGAGATTGGGGTCGGCTACCTGCTTTTCAACCTCAGCCAGCTGCTTGCGAAGGGTGTCGGCGTCAAAGGTACTCCCGCAGGTCGCGAACCTTGTCCTTGAGAGCGGTGTATTCCTGTTCCAGTTCCTCGACCATAGCTATTGCTCTTTGACCCCGCGCAATGGAATGCGCATGAGAAGTATCGCCAGAGAAATTATCGCACACAGGTATGCGAACCAATCGCCATAGCGCGTGTAAAACGTGGTTCCAGTGCTGATGCCGTAGGGTGCGGCCAGCGTAGAGCGCACCTTTCGCGGCAGGCGGGCGACGATCCTCCCGTAGGGATCGACGGACGAAGTTACGCCCGTGTTGGTGTCCAGCAGCAACCAGCGTCCGTTTTCGACGGCTCGCATCCGGGACTGGTTCAAGTGCTGAGCATAAGCTCCGCTGTCTCCATACCAGCCGTCATTGGAGACATTGACGAAAACCTGCGCACCGTTCCGGGCGAATTGTCGAACTTCGTCGGGGAAAATCGACTCGTAGCAAATGAAGGCGCCTAGTTTCACCGGTCCGGCATCTAGCGGCCGGCGGGAACTTCCGCGGCTGAATTCGCCCACTTCCTTGGTTAATCCGCTGGCAAACGCAAAAAACTTTTGAAACGGCACGTATTCGCCGAAAGGCACCAGATGCACCTTGTCATACCGGGATACCCAGTCGCCGTCAGGATTTACCAGTGCGGCCGAATTGTAAACTTCGCTGGCCGCGGCTGGAGTCTGTATGGCGTTGCGAATCCCCATGCTGCCGGTTAATAGCCAGGCGTGAGCGTCGCGAGCAGCCTGGCTGACCGCATCCCGAAATAGCGGATCACTGGTGTAAAAAGGAGCGGGAGACTCTGGCCACACCACCAGCTTGGTTCCTGGTGCTTGGCGATCATGATTTCCGCTCGTTTCAACCGTCATGCGAGAAAGCTCGCGCAATGTCGTTTCGTAGTAATTCTTGGTCCACTCCGGGCTGTCGAGAATAGGAATGTTCGCCTGTATCAAATAAGCAGTATGATCCGCGTCAGCTGCAGGAGCCGGAATCCAGCGGCCTCCCTGGAGAACAACCGCGGCGGCAAAACCCGCCACGAGCAACGATCGTCTCCGGTCCCGGGGAACGAGAAAAGCTGCGGCAACGGCTGTGTTCACCAGCATGATCTCGAAGGAGATTCCGTAAACTCCGGTGAAGGTTGCGATCCGCGCAAGGGGCACGTTATCAACCTGCGCCGTTCCCAGCAGCAGCCAGGGGAAGCCACTGATCCGGGTGCGAGCCAGTTCCAATCCCACCCAGAGAAATGGAGCAAGCATTAATGCCCGCCGGTGAAACGGGCTCTGTCGATCGGCCGCCAGCGCCATCAGCAAGCCAAATGCGCCGTGGTATAGCGCCAGGTACAAGCAAAAAAGAACCAGAACTCCGAACGCCGCCGCAACAGGGAGGCCACCATACTGATGCATAGTCGCGAGTACCCAGTAGCAGGTACCCGCATACCAGATAATTCCGTTCACGTAAGCCAGAAGGAATGCTTGAAGAAGACTTGCGGGCTCGAGTCGCACCCTGGAGTCTGACAGCTGCAACGTGCGCGGGCTTTGCGCCCGTAGAATACCCACAATCAATGGGGCAGTCGCTACCCAGCACAGGAAGTACAAGTTCGGCAAAGGAAAGATGACAACCTGCAAGACGCCCGAGATGATAGCCAGCAACCACGCTTGCCTGTGAATTCGCAGCACAATTGAAGCATAGCAAAGGAACCCGTCAGCTCCGCATGGGACCCTTCAGCCCGGCTTCTCACGCGATAAATGATGTGACCGGGATTACATCTTCGTACTTTGCGCATCGGATAGCATTACGTGCGTATGCTTGTGACGGTTCTGATCCGCATTCTCGAAACTCTGTTCGTGGCAGGGACGATCGGCTCCTGTCTGGTGCTGGTTCTAAGTGGGATCGAAGACCTTGAAACCCTCTTCGGCTTCGGCCATAAGCAGGGCAGTGCGGAAAACAAGGAGCAAACACCAGCTTCGTAGTCGATGTCCTCTCCGCTTCCAATGACGCCGTCCGACCGGGTGCGAATTGTCGTCGCTACCTCGGTGATGCTCACCTTTATTTCGTACTGGCGTGCCGCGGCCATCGTGCTCAACGACCTCGCTTCATCGGCTTTTTATGCTGCCGGCATTGCGGAACAGGCCATTGGTAAAAGCGCCCCTTGGTTCATCGTGGCGGTCATGCTGTTTTCGTTCACGGTACGTGCCGTATACGTCGAGAGCTGCTCGATGTTTGTGCGTGGGGGGGTGTATCGGGTTGTCAAGGAAGCCCTAGGCGGAACCCTGGCCAAGATCAGCGTATCCGCGTTGATGTTCGACTACATGTTGACCGGGCCCATATCGGGCGTTTCCGCCGGACAATATATCGCAGGGCTGATCAACGACATTCTCGCGACCGCTTACACGCACGGCTGGCTGCCGCAGGCGGTCCACACGCCCGGCGTGACGCCTCACGTAGACGTCAACCTGACCTCGGTCGTTTTCGCCGTTGTCGTCACAATCTACTTTTGGTGGCAAAACGTTAAAGGCATTCACGAATCCAGCGAAAAAGCGCTACGGGTCATGCAGATTACAACCGTTATGGTTGTCATTTTGCTCGCCTGGTCGGCTGTGACCGTGTTCCACCAAGGCTATCAAGCGGTTCCCTGGCCTACGCCTGCCAATCTGCATTTCACTCCGGAGTCGTTGGGGTTTCTCAAGAATTTTCCAAACTTGCCGAAAATGTTCGGCATTCTCGGAATTCTGATGGCTTTCGGGCACTCCGTCCTCGCCATGAGCGGCGAAGAAACGCTGGCCCAGGTTAATCGCGAACTGGCGCATCCCAAGCTGATCAATCTGAAGCGCGCCGCCGTCATCATCGCCATTTACAGCTTCGTATTCACCGGGATTACCGCTCTGCTCTCGGTCATGATGATCCCCGACTCTGTGCGCGTCCCCGTGTATAAGGACAACCTCATTGCCGGGCTTGCCATGTACCTGTGGGCACCGCAACTCGTACGGCTGCTATTCCGCGCCTTCGTCGTGCTGGTCGGGTTTCTGATTCTTTCAGGAGCTGTAAACACAGCAATCATCGGGTCCAACGGTGTTCTGAACCGTGTGTCCGAGGATGGAGTTCTGACGGACTGGTTTCGCTTTCCACATCGGCGTTATGGCACCAGCTATCGAATCATCAACATGGTGGTAGCTCTTCAGCTATTCACCATTCTCGCCAGCCGGGGAAACGTCTACGTTTTGGGTGAGGCTTACGCATTCGGAGTCATCTGGAGTTTCACATTTAACAGCCTCGCCATGCTGGTGCTCCGGGTGAAATACAAAGGCGAGCGCGGTTGGAAAGTTCCTCCCAACCTGCGAATCGGCGGACATGAGATTCCTGTCGGGCTGGCCTCCGTCTTTCTGGTACTTCTGTCGACCGCGATTGTCAATCTGTTTACAAAGTCAGTTGCAACGGTTGCGGGAGTCACCTTTGCCGCGGTGTTTTTCGGAATCTTCACGGTTTCTGAGCGCGTCAACCGCAAAAAAATTGCCCTCGCGCAGGCCGGCATGAAGGAGCACTTCCAACTTCTGCAGCGGGACACTGTGAACCGGGAACCGCTCGGAATACGGCCGGGTAATGTCCTGGTGCCGGTCCGCGACTACAACACCCTCAACCACCTCAAGTGGGTTCTGGAGCGAACGGATACTCAGGAACAGGACGTAGTAGTGATGACGGCGCGCATCAGCCAATTTGGGGCGGCCGCCTACGACCTTTCTTTGGAACAGATCTTCAGCGACTACGAACAACTGCTGTTCACCCGGGCGGTTTCCATCGCTGAAAGCTTTGGCAAACATGTGTCTCTTCTGGTTGTGCCTGCTCGCGATGTCTGGGCTGCTATCGCGCAGACTGCCAACAACCTGGAAGCCTCGGCCGTGGTTTCCGGCACCTCCAGCAAGATGACCGCTCAGGAGCAGGCATTTGAAATGGGACGGGCCTGGGAGGCAATGCCGAACCCCAAGCGGCAGTTCCTGCTTCAGATTGTCCACGTCGACGGGAAAGTTGACACCTTCCATATTGGCCCGCATTCGCCCTCGATGAAAACCGAGGACATCCACCTGGTGCATCGTTTGTGGCTCCACATCACCCGCGAGCAGGGTCTGGACAAGCTGCATCACAACGACATTCTGACCGAAGCCCTCACCCGTTTTGCACGCGATTACGCCGGGCGTGAACGTGACGACATTCTCAAAGACTTGCGAAAAATTACTAAACAGCCGTTGAAAACCCGCCCCATCGGAGGAGACGGAAACCGCACGAGTTTGAGTCCGCCGGAGGAAATCGGACCTGCGCGGCCTAAAAAGACGGAAGGGGGACCACCCAGCCCACCTGTAGTGGGACCGGAGTAGTAGCCGGATCACTCAGGATGAGGATCACGAGTTGAGACGGCCTTGCCGTCGAAAAGGTGCTGCCGTACGAAGTCCACGATCTCGGGAGTGATGTACGGTGGAGGCTGAATCTGAAACGTCGGCTTCTCCGCGACCGGTCTGAGCGAAATCCCGCTCCAGGCGCTGTTCTTGCCCTTGTGCAAGATCACAGCATCGGCGCGGTCCAGAAACTCCTGCGCGGATCTCTTGAAGTCAGCGGTTGCCGGATCCAGCACGGTGAGGTAAAGATCGGGCCGCAAGAACTTCAGAATACTGTTCGACTCCAGGATGACATTGCGCGCGCCGGATATTCGGCGGCGGATGGCCGGCATCGCTTCCGCCAGCCGCCCCTGCTGAGTTCGCACCCAGAACACACGTTCGGCGCCTGCCAGTAGAAACCGCGAAGTGTCGGATGCTCCCGAGCGGTCGCGCTCCTCAGACACAGCCCACTCATGCTCACTAATAGCGCACTCACATGACTCGCCATCCACGGAACAGACTCCGTGTCCGTGCTGCGTAATCTTCAGCGCGGTCCAATGGAATTCGGGCAGCGCGGCAATCAAACCGGCGACCACGCTGGTTTTGCCAACATTGCGGGAATGCCCACCGACAATGACAATCGCCATAGTAGTAGCTCGTAGCTCCGCGCTTAATCAGCCGACTTATTCCAGGATGAACTGAACGCGGGCTGCTGGCTACTTCTCCTTTGCCAATCGCACCAGGACCGCCAATTCCTTCAAGTACTCGCGGATCGGACGCGCCGGAGTTCCCCAGAAAATCACGCCCTTGCCGCGAATAATCTTCTTTGTCGGGACGCCGCACTGGGCGCCCAAAATTGCTCCCGATTCGATGCGTACGTGGTCAGCAATCCCAACTTGCCCGCCGACAATAACGCCATCCTCCAGTACGGCACTCCCCGAAAGCCCGGTCTGAGCGGCGATTACAACATCTTCACCGATATCGACATTGTGGCCCACATGAACCAGGTTGTCGATTTTCGTACCCCTGCGAATACGAGTTACGTCGAGCGCACCCCGGTCGACCGTGCTGTTTGCACCGATCTCCACGTCGTCTTCAATCACTAGCCTGCCCACCTGCGGGAATTTGTGATACTTGCCTGTTGTTTCATCGCGGACATAGCCGAAACCGTCACTTCCCAGGACTGCTCCACCGTGCACGATCACGCGATTACCTAAGCGCGCACCCGGATAGATGGTGACATTAGCACCAATACTGCAGCTCTCCCCGACGATCACGCCGGCGGCGACGCTGGCACCTGCGCCAATACGCGTTCCCGCGCCAATCACACAGCTTCTTTTGATGACGGCATGCGCATCGACGCTTACCCCGGCGCCGAGCTTAGCGCTGGGGTCAATCACTGCGGTTGGATGCACCCCCTCCGTCTGCTCCTTTGTCTCGACAAGCAATTCCGCAGCTCGCGAAAAGGCCAGGCGTGGTTGAGAACAAATCAGCAGCGGTTTTGATGATTCGGCATTGCGGCCAAAACTCCCGGTAATGATGGCACCCGCTGCGGATTGCAGCGCGTCCTTCAAGTTGGCTTCGCTTTCTACGAATACCAGATCGGCGGCCCGAGCGGAGGCTATGCTTGCGATGCCGCGCAGCGCGAGCGTTGCATCTCCCACTACTTCAGCGCCAACGTGCTGCGCGATCTCCTTGACGGAACGTTTCATGCCCTCTTTTTATACATTCGCGGACAGAAAGGAAAGCGTGAGCTGAAGCAAGCGTCCGAAACACGTACCCGGCACCTCTCGCCAAATTACGGAGGGACAGCCGCCCTCGGCTGTCTGGCCGAGCCAAGCTCGGATCGATTCACGGCGATGTTGATTCCTGGTGGTGTGCCCTAGCGCGCATTGTCTCCCCAGGACAGGCCTTATCCTGCATTATTCGCAGCTGCGTTAGAGGAAAACCGGGAAGGGCACGGCTTCAGCCGTGCCGAAAGCGGGCTCTGATCGATGCGGCTTTAGCCGCTGAGGGGAGGGTTGCTGCGCAACTTGCCTCATTGGCATTCGGTTAGCCAGCACTTCCTTCAGGGGCTAAAGCCCGAAAGTATGCAGGTTTTGGCGGCACGGCTGAAGCCGTGCCCTTCCCAATTCTGTTTGCTCGTCAATAATCCAAGTTACGGGGAAATCCCTCGCGCGATGCGGCGCATCACTGCCAGGTTGTCACGCCACAGCTTCGGTTACCTGCAATCCCCGGGTGCAAGCCAGCCCAACCTCGCTGAACAGCACTGCATCTTACTAGTTCGCTGGCCTGCCGCGCTGGACGCGGGGTTTGGCCGCACGCTCGGTCAGTTCAGGAGATTAGGAACCATGAAAGTTTGTACTTTGCTCTTCATAGTTGCGTTATGGATTGCTGTGCCGTCCTTCGTAACCGCACAGAACTCATATTCGGGTGAGCGCAAGAACCACGTTGAATTGGGAGCCTTTGCCGATTACTACCGATTCAACCCTAACAGCAGCACCACGGTGAACTTCATCGGCTTAGGTGGCCGCGCCGGCTTCTACATGAGCGAACACGCCTCCATTGAAGCCGAAATGGCTTATGACTTCAAAAGGAACTTCTCGACTTTTGACAACATAACCACCACGTTGACTACTACGCGGCTGCGCCCGCTGCACGGCCTGTTTGGACCTAAGTTCGATTTGGGTGGTCACGGCTTTGATTTCTTCCTGACCGGCAAAGTCGGGTTCGTCAACTTCGGTTCCACGACGGCTACGGCTCAACAAGGCTTTCAGAACGCCTTTACCAGCATCAACAATGGCAACACGAAGTTCGCCCTCTATCCGGGTGGAGGCATTGAAGGCTTCTGGGGACCGTTCGGACTACGTCTGGACGTGGGCGACGAGATTTATTTTGCCGGGGGAGCGAATAACAATCTGCGGGTGACGTTCGGACCACACTTCAAATTCTAGGCAAAGCAAGTTTGGCAGCTGCGGTCCTCGCTGCCGCACGAAAAGGGGTCGCTAACCGGCGACCCTTTTTGGCGCTTGGGAACGAAACGGCAGGACAGATACAAAATCGGGCGGGACTGTTTGTGGAGTTGCCGCAATAAAAAATGGCGGGCTTTGTAGCCCGCCAGAATCCGTATCTTACCCTTGCTTCAGAAACGGATATGGAACGAAAGTTGAATGGTGCGGGGAATATCGGCAATGGACGGGTCTCCGACGCCGCCAAAGTTTGGATGTTGAATATCGCGAACAGCCTGGGCTCGTGACAGCCGGAAGTCGCTAATATTCATTGCCTTGCCGTTAACGCCAACGTACTCGCCGGTCGTAGGATCGAGGCAATCGCAACCGCCGACACTAGGGTTGGCATTATTGCCTAGGAAATTCGTGTGGTTGAAGAGATTGAAGAAGTCGGCCCGGAGTTCAGCCCGCCAATTTTCGTGACCAGGAATGAAGCGGAACGACTTTGCCAGCGAAAAGTCTAGTCGCGCAAATGCCGGACTTAAACCAGCATTGCGTTGCAGATTGCCGTTGACGAATTGGAAGTCAACCAGATCTGCGCCGGTGATGGAGTCGACTGGTCCTCTGGCACTGGCGTCAGCTGGAGCCAAGAAGGTTGTCTGAGTACAAGTCGGGCAGAGTGCAAGCCCGGCTTGACTCACCGCCAGGTTTGCGCCATTCGACGCCGCGATGTTGGTAGTTGTCAGAGTACCGTCGGGCGCTACGTTCGGCCGTTGCTGGGTTTCATTGCCGGTCCCAAAGAAGCGCTCACCGCTGAACGGACCTGCGCCTGTTGAGACCTGATAGGGCCGGCCAGACTGAATCTGGCCCACAAAGTTGAAGCTCAAGTCGTTGATGGCCCAGCTAGCTAACCGGGTGCTCAACAACTTGCCAGTATCCAGCACGACGCCAAAGTTTGCGGCATGACGCAAATCGTTAAATGCCGGGCCGTAATCTGCCTTGATGTTCCGAGGATCGCCTGGTTCCGATAGGCCGAAGAAATCCTCACCATTTGTGAGCAGGTGTGACCAGGTGTAACCCGCCTGGAACTGCACGTGGTTCGACATGCGTTTGGTTGCACTCAGCACGAGTCCGTTGTACCGGGAGATACGGCTGTTTTCGTTCGTGCGAATGTTTGTAAACCTGGGGTCAGGTCTGTCGTTTGAGTTGATGTTGGGGAATGGCGAAGGTATTTGCGGGAAATAGAAAAATCCCGGATGGGCCGGATCTTCCTTGATCAGCGGATAGTTGGTGTCGCGTTCGCCAAACAGCCCATACCCAAACTGCCCGATATACTGAACCTCGCCCATCAGCGTCTTGCTGAACTGATGCTCGATTCCAAAATTCACCATGCGCATCTCAGGATTTTTCAGGCGATTTGAAATCGGGCGCACCCGGCCGAACGGGCCAATGCCAGGGGTTGGCAGGAATGGTGCCAGCGCGGCAGCACTGGGGAAATTGGGAAAGAAGTTGAGCACGTTCTGTCCAGCTGGCGTTGAGCCATCAATAACAGCCGTAAACAAATTCTCACCGTCAAAGTTCAGCGAGTCGAGTACCACGTTGTTGTAGGCAAGGAACGTTACCTCGCCAAAGGCGCCTTTGACTAACGTCTTGCCGCTATCCCCAATAGCGTAAGTAAAGCCTACTCTGGGCTGAAAATTGTTCTTGTCAGACGAGCAAGCCTGAATAAGGGCATTGCCCTGCAAGCAGGAACCATTCGATGCGCCCAGAGGGCCGCCGCGGAAGGCTCCCGCCTCCAGATCGTAACGCAAGCCGTAATTCAGAGTGAGTCTGCGCGTGACTTTCCACGTGTCCTGCGCGTAGAAGCCGTAGATGTTGTCTTTGGAGCGTACCTGCCCTGGCCCCAAACCCACAATGAAGCTCTCCGGTGAGCCACAATCTCCCTGACAGCCAGCGAAGTCACCATATTGCCCAAAATGGAATTGGGTAAACAGCGAGTACCATGGGTAGTAGCTGATGTTGAACCCAGCCTTAAACGTGTGTGAAGCTTTTGTCCAGGTAAGATTGTCAATGAACTGATAACGGTGGTTCCAGCCACCCTGCGGGCCGAGGAAGTTCGCGCCCGTATAGAAGCTCGCGTACTGCTGCCCCGGTTGTGTGGTTTTGTCGGTAGTTGATGTTACAAAGCCAAGCCGAAAGAAGCGTGCCTCGTTGACTACGCTGTTGGACAAAGTAGAAACGAGGCTGAACATCAATCCCCAATTGTGATTCGTCTGATCAATGAGCGAATCGGGCGTGATGTTGTTGCCGATCTGCGCCGTTGTGTTCGCTTGCGTGAATCGCTCGACATTATACCGGGCACTAAGCTGGTTCTTTGCGCTGAGCTTGATATCCAGTTTCGCCGAGTAGAGAAGATCCTTCAGTGGCGATTCGACCGTTACCGCGCCGCTAGGAGGGGTAATCGTAATCGGCGCCGCCTGCTGCAGGTCTTCGAAATTCACAAACCAGAAGACGCGATCTTTGACAAATGGACCGCCCAGCGTAAAGCCACCCTCCTTACGATGGAATGGGGCGCGCGGGCAACCGTCGGTCCCGGTGAGAACACCGTTGGAGACATCTTTGCAGCCAGGCAACGGGGTTCCCTGGAACAACCCATTGTTGTAGAAGAAGTTGGATGCAGTGAGATTTCGTCCGCGGAAGTAGGTATAGCCCGTTCCGTGAAAGCTGTTGGTCCCGGACTTGGTCACTACGTTCATGACCAACCCTCCGGCTTGACCATATTCGGCGTTGTAGTTGTTAGTGAGAACTTGGAATTCCTGAACCTCATCGACTGACGCACCCAACCCATCACGTCCGGAGTCGACTTGATCGATAACGTTTCCGCCATCCACGTTTATCAGATTTGCGCGGTTGTTGATCGACCCGGGTCCTATGAGGTCACCTAAGCCGCTTCCGTTCGAGATGGTACTCGTGTCAGACTTCACGCCGGGAGCGACCACTGCCAGATTAGCGTAGTCATTCGCCCCACCGCCAAAACCTTGGAAGACCGGCAACTTCTCAATATCCTGCTCGTCGAGCACGCTGGAAACATCGCTCTTGGTCGACTCAATCAGAGGCGCCTGGCCGGTCACTTCGACTACCGAAGAAACGCTCCCCACCGCCATATTGAAATTCAGGTCCCGGTTGTCACCGACGTTCAGGTGAATGTCCTTTGCCGTGGCTTTTGAAAAGCCCGATGACTCAACAACCACGTCGTAATTCCCCGGTTGAAGGTTCGGGATTTGATAAAGACCATCGCTCGTGGTCTTGGTCGTACGGGTTATTCCCGTAGCCATATTCGTAACGTTTACTGTTGCCCCGGGCACTACCGCGCCTTGGGGATCGGTGATTCGGCCCACGATCGAGGCACTCGCGGCGCTCTGCGCATACAGCAAACCGCTCGCGCACAGACAGACCACGAGGGCCAGCAGACACTTGTACAGCTGCTTTCGCATACGATTCTCCTTAGGAATCAGCTAACGACTATGCCCATCACGACTATGAATGCGAAAAAGGAACCGAAACGCGATTTAGAGAACGTCAATAAACCGTGGGAATGTGCTGCCACCGGTTCCCCCAAGTAACCGGCTCTTCGGCTAAACAACCGTGACTGCCTGCCCCATTTGGCAGTCAAGGTATTCGGGCGCATATTGTTGTTCTAACTGTCTTTACTGTCAAGACAATATGCGCTGTTTTGATTTCCTAATAATCCTGCCGTTCGTACTCCTGGCAGGGAACCCGAGAATTATGAAGCGTCGTGCTGCTGCATTGCACTCTATGGGCCAACAAGGCGCATTCATTGTTTTCGCAGAAACTCTGAACATTTGTTGAATTCTTGAGAAAATTGTCTATGAATAATCGTATGTTTCTGGACAGACAAATTCCAAAATTTGTATCTGTTAAGCGATAGTCTGGATCTGCGTACCGGATTCTTCGCCCCCCGGTGTGAAGGCGATAGCAGGTGATTCGCTGCAACGGCTCTTGTCGCGCCGGGCGCATCGGCTCTTCCCAAATTGGCGGAGCGCCCCCAGAGAAATAAAGCCCTGTAATACTTCTGTATTTTCGACTCCGGGTCACTGCGGCTGTTGGCCGTGAGTCCCTACCCTTCTCGGGGAGACTCACGTGACAACTCACCCCCTCGGCAGCCGCGCAAGAATACTTTTGACTTCAGTTTTTGGTCCCTATGCTCAGGACGATGAATTTGGCAGCCGCGCCATTAACCCCATGGAGCTTTACCACAACCAGGTAACCCGCGCGCAGGGGAGCTTCTCGTTGCGCATGTTTCATCGTTCCTGGGGCATCATGATGATCCAAGCCAACATCTCCGCACCTTGCACGGTGCTCGACTTTCCTACCCGCGACGACTTCGCCCGTGAATTGACGGCTAACAATTACGACGTGGTCGGCATTTCGTCGATCATCGTGAACGTCGGCAAAGTCAAGGAAATGTGCGCGATGGTACGCTCGCTGTCTCCACAATCGGTGATCGTGGTGGGCGGCCATGTAACCGCGATCCCCGGCCTGGAGAGCATGATTGACGCAGACCATATTGTTCGGGGGGAAGGAATCTCGTGGATGAGGCGATATCTCGGGGAAGACGAACACGCCCCTGTTCGGCATCCCGCAATTGTGTCCGGTCTGCGGGCACGAATTATGGGGATGCGGCTGCCCGAGCGGAAAGGCGCAACGGCCGCGACCATCATCCCCTCGGTGGGCTGTCCTCTTGGGTGCAATTTCTGCACAACGTCCGCGTTCTTCGGCGGCAAGGGACGCTTCGTCAACTTCTACCAGGATGGCGATCAACTCTTCGAGGTCATGGCCCGAATAGAACGTGAACTCAGTGTGCAATCCTTCTTCATGATGGACGAGAATTTTCTGCTGCATCGCTCTCGAGCGATGCGTTTGCTGGAACGGATGAAGGAGGGCGCCCGCAGCTGGGAGCTGTCGGTCTTCGCGTCGGCCAATGCGATCCGTAAGTACACGATGAAAGAGCTGGTTGAGTTGGGGGTTTCGTGGATCTGGATGGGTCTCGAATCGCCGAACGCGTCCTATGGCAAGCTCCAGAACACCGACACCCGGCAACTCACGCGCGAGCTTCGCGAACACGGCATCAGGGTGCAGGGGTCGACCATTATCGGCCTGGAGCACCACACCCCGGAAAACATTCGCGAGGAAATCGAACACGCCGTCGCGCACGAGACCGATTTTCACCAGTTCATGCTTTACACCCCTGTACCGGGCACTCCGCTGTATGCGGAAATAGAGGCCCAGGACCGATTACTCGATGATGTCGATCTTGCCGACATTCACGGGCAATATAAGTTCAATTTTCGGCATGCCGCGATCTCCCGTGACGACTCCAAGAAATTTCTCGACTGGGCATTCTGGCGCGATTTCGAGCGCAATGGCCCCAGCTTGTACCGCATGTGCCGCACCATGTTCTCAGGCTGGAAACGCTACCGCGACTACCCCGATCCCCGTGTACGGGAGCGCTTTGCGCGTCAGATGCAGAAGCTTCGGACGTCCTACAATGCCGCGCTCTGGGCGATGGGACGCGAATTCAGCAAAGTCAATTCGGAAGTCAGCACCGAGATACGTGCACTGCGCCGCGATATCGAAAAAGAATTTCCTCTGGTTGCTCGTGCTACTGCCGGGCTACTTGGACCCCTTCTTCTCTGGAGCACCCGCCGCGAAGAAAAACGGCTCGCTCGTGGCCAGACCTATGAGCCCCCTACCGTTGTGGAGCGTCGAAATTGGAATCTGGGTCCAGCCTGAACTCGGCTGATCGAACAATTCTGCAACCATTGACGCGTCCGCACTACAGCAAACTATGTATTCCAGTCCGCGAGACTTCCGGTCATAATCCGGCAAAAGCCTTACAAGGGCCACCACATACCTTCGTGTGTTCTAAGTAAGAAAGAGGGGAGAGTATAAGGGTATGAACGCCGTGTCTAATTTAGCCACAAGAGCTCTCTGGCAGGAGTTGTACCTGTCCGCGCTACGAGAGAGCGACAGGGTAAGCGTGCCGAAGCGTATCGCCCAGGCGGAGCAGGCAATCGTGCAACGCGCCCGCGAGTTGTTCAACACTCCGGGAGATCACATTGAGGAAGAGCACGATCTTGATGATGCTCTATATGCGCTGCATGCGCTGAGGACCTGTATGCGACACCCGCGCGCGGACGCAGCCTGAAAATCGTCCGGCGCGTAAGTCTGCCAACGCATTGCCCCGCTAAACCTTTGTGCCGGATCCGAGGCGACTGCGTTCGTCGCGACCTGCCCCGGTCTCGTGCGTGCGCCTTTCGCCCGTTCGGCGCATGAGCGGCAGACGATCGAGATCTGGAACAGAGTCCTTCATGTCGATCGCGTCTGCTGGAGGGACTTGCCAGACCTATGACGCGTCCGCGTGGCGCGGAAACGGAATGGTGCGGTCCCGCAGCATCAGGTCGGTCATCTCTTCCCGCGCATACGCGCGCAGCACCGCTCGGTCGTCCTCTCCCGGCATCGCGAGAAAAACCTCAGCCAACGTGTTCAGAAAATTGTGCACAGCGCCTCCTAGAACGGTTCCAGCTGCTAGCAGCGCGCTGACTCCAGAACTGGAGGAAGCGCGATCTGCGAGTTCCGCGAGATAGGGTAATGCCCCCGCCAGCGAAGTCTGCGCTTCCCCGACATGAAAGTAGTAGGTGATCGGGAATTGCGCCATCTGGTTACGTAGACTGGCCAGGTCACATCCGATGTTGAAGATCCAGTCCTGCGCTTCCTGCGGAGCATCATGCGTAATGTCCAGATGGTTCTCCAGTTCGGCGTTGTGCAGGAGCGCGGCGCGTTCGGCGATGGAGCGTCGTGATTCCAGCACCGGATAAATCGACAGCAGCCAGGAGACGCTGGCGGTCAGCAACCCAAACCCGATCACGGCTTCGGCTCCCCGAAGCAACTGGAGCCATGGCGAGCTTGCGTTGATGCCTTCCGATAACGTAATTAGCCCGCCCAGTGAAAGATCCAACGCCTCCAAAAGGCCAGCAAAGCGGGTGCCCTCTACTCCCGGTGTGAAGGCGAAGCTGCTGTGCAGACGCGGAAAGTAGATCAGCGCAAAACCAAACCAGGTCAGCGCAGCCCAAGTCGTAATAATGGCCAGAATGGCTGTCGGTCCGGCATAGGTCAGCAATTTTCGGTATCGGGTGGCAGCCCTTCGAAAGCACTTCCAGATGACTTGGGCAGTCCAATCACTCATCGCCCCGCGTCCCGCCGGATGGAACAATGTTTGGAAAACATCGAGCAGGGCCGCCCCAATCAGCGCAAAACCGAGCACGGTAAGAAAGACGCTGAGCACGAATAACAGAGGAGATCAGCCCCGCTCAGGTTGCCTGGGGAAAGGGCGCTCAAGTTTTATTCCTGAGTCTAAATACGTCGCTGTACGATATGATTTTTTCTGGAAGAGCGGTATTTGCCGGCTAGTCCACTCGCGGACAGCATCAAAACTTTCCGCATCACAGACTACCCTTCAACAGACTGCCTGCATCCTAGGCTCGTCCTGTCATGGCCAGACTGCAAGATGCCGAGGTGCCTGTGCAGCAAGTTCACGAGCGCTGCTGGCCCATTCGCTACCTGACTCTTAGCGCCATTCTCTTTCTGCTGACACTTGTTCCTGGACTCCTATTCGCCGACTCCAAGAGCCATATGTCCGGCATGCTCCTGCCCGAGACGGAGTCGAATTATCAACTGCGGCCCTACCAGGGAAAACTAGAGCCCGATGATGGCCAGTGGATCCGGCCCGCCAAGGACTACGCCAGCACTCGGTACAGCACCCTGGATCAAATCAACACCAACAACGTCAAAAACCTGAAGCTGGCATTCACATTTTCCACCGGACTGGTGCGGGGACACGAGGCCGCTCCGTTGGTTGTGAACAACACGATGTACATCGTGACCCCCTGGCCCAATAACCTCTACGCTCTGGATCTGACCAAGCCGGGCGCACCGATGAAATGGGTTTATCAGCCTCTGACGACGCCGGCGTCAAAAGGTGTGGCCTGTTGTGACGTGGTGAATCGCGGCGCTTCTTACTTTGACGGCAAGATTTACTACAACACGCTCGATGATCAGACGGTCTGCGTTGACGCCAACACCGGAAAAGAAGTTTGGAAAACCCGTGTCGGCGATATCAACAAAGGCGAGAGCATGACCATGGCTCCGCTCGTCGCCAAGGGAAAAGTACTGGTCGGCAATAGCGGCGGTGAATTCGGTATTCGTGGTTGGCTCAAAGCTCTTGATGCGAAAACCGGCAAGGTGGCCTGGACTGCGTACAATGCCGGGCCTGATAAGGACGTACTGATCGGCCCCCGCTTCAAGCCCTTCTACTCGCAGGATCGCGGCCAGGACCTTGGGGTGAAGTCCTGGCCCCCTGATGCCTGGAAAATCGGTGGCGCCGGCGTCTGGGGCTGGATTTCTTACGACCCAGAACTCAACCTGGTTTATTACGGAACGGCAAATCCTGGCCCGTGGGATTCAGACGCGCGGCCCGGTGATAACAAATTTGCCGCGGGCATTTTCGCGCGCGACGCCGATACCGGTGCGGCTGTCTGGTTTTATCAGTACAGTCCGCACGACCTCTACGACTACGACGCCGTCAATGAAAACGTTCTCCTCGATCTGCCGATCAACGGACAGACTCGCAAAGTGCTGGTACATCCCGATCGCAACGGCTACGTCTACGTAATTGACCGCACGAACGGCCAGGTTCTCTCAGCCAGCCCCTTCGCCCCGATTACGACCACACGCGGCGTAGATCTCAAGACTGGATTGTTGCAGTACGTTGAAGAGAAGAAACCTTCGCGCGGGAAAGTAGCTCGGGGCTTGTGTCCCAGCGCGCCGGGCGCGAAGGATTGGCAGCCCTCAGCCTTCTCCGCCAAAACCGGATTGCTCTACATCCCACACAACCATCTTTGTATGGACGAAGAAGACGTTTCTGTGAATTACATTGCCGGAACTCCCTACGTCGGAGCCAACGTTGTCATGTACGACGCACCGGGCGCATACGGTGGCGAGTTCACGGCTTGGGATCCTGTGAGTGGCAAGGTGGTTTGGAACATCCCTGATCACTTCCCGGTGTGGAGCGGAGCCTTAGCCACGGCGGGAAACGTGATCTTTTACGGCACCTTGGAAGGCTGGTTCAAAGCGGTAGACGCGACCAGCGGCAAAGAGCTTTGGCAGTTCAAGACGGGATCAGGCGTCATCGGCCAGCCGGTTACCTACAAAGGTCCCGATGGCAAACAGTACGTGGCGATCTTGTCGGGTGTAGGGGGATGGGCAGGCGCCATTGTTGCCGGCGGTTTGGACTCCCGCGATAAGTCTGCCGCGCTAGGATTCGTGGGAGCCACCGAAGATTTGCCGAAATACACGACCCAGGGAGGCATGCTGTATGTTTTCGAGCTTCCCTAAGTTTGTGTCCTGGCTTCCGCTTCTTGCTTGTGCCCTCATTCTTCCTTTGCTGAGCGCGACCGCACTCGCGCGCGACCTGCGTATCTGTGCCGATCCCGACAATCTGCCTTTTTCGAATTCGAAGCAGCAAGGCTTTGAGAACCGGATCGCCGAACTAGTCGCCAACGAGCTGCATGCTCACGTGACATACGTTTGGCAGCGAATGGGGCGAGGATTCGTCCGTGAGTTTCTCAACCGTTCGCAATGCGATCTTCTGGTGGGAGTTCCTGCAAATTTCAGGCCAGTTCTAACTACTACGCCGTATTACCGGTCTTCGTATGTTTTCGTCACACGCCGCGACCGTGACTTGAAGCTGGCTTCACTAAACGATCCTGCCCTGCACAGACTGAAAATTGGGGTACAGGTTCTCGACGAAGATTACACGCCACCCGCTAGCGCGCTTGCTCGGCGTGGCATGCAAAACGAGATCGTGGGCTTCGACAGCACAGGCGAGGATGCCGACTCCATTCTTCGCGCCGTTGCCAATCGCCAAATCGACACTGCGATTGTTTGGGGGCCGTTGGCCGGCTACTTCTCGAGCAAATTCGGCGGAGCGTTGCAACTGAGCCCAGTTACGCCCGAAGTCGATCCGCCGGGTCTGCCGTTCACGTTCGCGATCTCCATGGGTGTGCGCAAAGGCAATACGGCACTACGCGACGAACTGGAAGGTGTCTTGTCGCGTCGTCATTCCGAGATCAACAAGATCCTTCGCGATTACGGGGTTCCGCAACTCGAACTTACGCCCGCGAGAATAGGAGGCTGATTGCGTCTGTATATTTTGGCTGCGGTCTTCCTCGTGTCCGTGCTCGTGCTGACTTCCTGTAAGCGCGAAGATCGCAATTTCCGGCCCTCGCCTCCGGCATCACAAACCATTAACACGATCCAGATCAGCGGCCTGAACCCAGGCGCGAACCCCGTGGCAACTCCTCCGCCTCCGAATACTTATGAAGAGAGCGCCTATGCGGTGTCAGAGGGCAAGACGCTCTTTAATCAGTACAACTGCTCCGGGTGCCATGCCAACGGCGGTGGCGGAATCGGCCCACCGCTCATGGATAACAACTGGATTTACGGCAGCGAACCGGGAAACATCTTCGCGACCATCATGCAGGGGCGTCCCAATGGCATGCCGTCTTTCCGCAATCGCATTCCTGAGTACCAGGCCTGGCAAATAGTCTCTTACGTCCGTTCCTTGAGCGGCCTGCTGCCCAAGGATGTCGCACCCGCGCGCAGCGACAATCTTTACGTCAAGCCTTCGGAAGAGTCTATGCCCCAGCAAGCGCCGGTCGGGATTACCGGCCAGCCGGAGCAGAAGAACAAATGATGGGCCTGCTCACGTCTGGTGTGTGCTCCTTGTCGGTGCTTTACCCGGGCGCGCATTCGACTCTGCAACCCGCTGGCCCGCAGGCCGGCAACATCGAGTGGCTGTACTGGGTGATCTTCTGGATCACGTTTGTTGTGTTCGTGCTGGTGATCGCGGGGTTCACCCGCAGCGCGGTTAAGAACCGCATAGTCTCGCGCGAGATGATCCCCATCTTCCACGATCCGGAAGGCGACCGCCGCGCAGTCTGGGCTGTCAGCTCAGCCGTGACCATCACTGTGCTCACGCTGTTCGCCGTTCTATTCATGAGCGTCATCACGGGGAAGAAAGTTGAGGGAGTAACGTCGAACAACCCGGTCACGATCCAGGTCACTGGTCACCAGTGGTGGTGGGAGGTGATCTATCCCAGCCCGCAAGCCGATCAGACCGTCACCACGGCGAATGAGATTCATGTTCCTGTCGGCAAACCGGTTGTGATTCTCACCAATTCCGCCGACGTCATTCACAGCTTCTGGGCGCCCAACATCAATGGGAAACGCGATCTGTTGCCGGGGTATTCGTCGGCATTCTGGATCCAGATCGATCAGCCTGGCGCCTACCGAGGGCAGTGCGCGGAATTCTGCGGCCTGCAGCACGCACACATGGGTTTTTCAATCATCGCTGAGCAGGAGGATAAGTTCGAAGCGTGGAAGGCACAGCAACTGAAGCCTGCGCCTGAACCGGCTCAGGCCGAGGCGATCCAGGGACGTAAGGTTTTTCTAACGCACGCTTGTCTGATGTGCCACACCATACGGGGCACCGATGCCGGGTCTCGAGTCGGACCTGATTTAACACACTTGGCCAGCCGGGAAATGATCGCCGCCGAAACGCTGCCCAACAATGCCGGCAATCTGGCCGGATGGATCGTGGATCCGCAGCGCATCAAGCCTGGTGCAAAAATGTCGCCCAACCCACTTCAGCCTGATGATCTTCAGGCCCTACTTGTGTACCTGCAGACGCTGCAATGAGGAACCCAAGACGTGGCCATTAGCGAACCCATTGTGATTGCCGAAACCGGCGCGCCGGAACAGTTGGCGCGAACCTGGCAGCAGCCGCCAGGCTTTTGGGGGTGGTTCAAGAACGTCCACCACACGGCAATCGGCGTCCGCTTCATGGTGACCTCATTCATTTTTTTCCTGCTCGGTGGCGTGCTCGCAGCCATGATGCGCTGGCAACTGGCTCGGCCCGAACATGGCGCAATCGGACCGGACTTGTATAACCAAATCTTCACGGTTCACGGCAGCACCATGATCTTCCTGTTCGCCGTACCCATGATGTTCCAGGGATTTGGCGTCTACCTCGTGCCCCTTATCTGCGGCACGCGCAACATCGCCTTCCCGCGATTGAATGCGTTCAGCTATTACATCTACCTGGTAGGCGGGCTGCTCCTCTGGGTGGGTCTATTGCTCAAGACCGGCGCGGATGCCGGCTGGTTCGCCTACGTGCCTCTTTCCGGCCCGCAGTTCACGCCGGGGAAGCGCTCCGACTTCTGGGCACAGATGATCACCTTCACGGAAGTTTCCGCGCTGGGCGTGGCCATCTGCATCGCAACCACGATCCTGCGTTTCCGCGCTCCGGGCATGACGCTTAACCGCATGCCCATCATTCTCTGGGAAAAACTGGTCATCTCCATCGCGGTGATCTTCGCCATGCCGGCGGTGATGGTCGTCAGTTCCATGCTATTGATGGACCGCACCATCAATACCCAGTTCTTCAATCCGGCGGTAGGTGGCGATGTTCTGCTGTACCAGCACCTCTTTTGGTTCTTCGGACACCCCGAGGTCTACATCATCTTCTTACCCGGCACAGCCATAGTCTCGACACTGGTTCCGGTTTTTTCGCGGCGGCACATCTTTGGCTACACCGCAATCGTGACCGCCGTCGTGGCTACCGGCTTTCTTGGATTTGGCGTCTGGGTTCACCACATGTTTGCGACCGGACTGCCGCAGATGAGCGCCAGCTTCTTCACCGCCGCCAGCCTGATGATCGTCATTCCCACAGCAACCCAGTTCTATTGCTGGCTGGCAACTCTGTGGCATGGCCGATTGCAGTTGAAGCTGCCGATGTTGTGGATCCTTGGCTTCTTCTTCGTGTTTTTGATCGGGGGGCTTTCGGGGGTAATGCTGGCCTCTGTTCCGGTGGACTGGCAGGTGCATGACACCTTCTTCGTGGTCGCCCACTTTCATTACGTCCTGATTGGCGGCGCGCTGTTCCCGATGTTTGGCGGCCTTTATTTCTGGATCCCCAAGATCACCGGCCGCATGATGAACGACCTGCTGGGCAAAATCCATTTCTGGCTGTTCTTTGTTGGCTTCAACCTGACGTTCTTCACGATGCACTTCCTCGGGCTGCGAGGAATGCCGCGCCGCGTCTACACCTATCTGCCGGAGATGCATTGGGGAGCGCTGAACACGATTGCTTCCAGTGGCGTTCTTCTTATGACGGCGGGAATCATCATTTTCCTGGTGAATTTCTTCCAGAGCAAGGCAACGGGAGAGCCTGCTGGTTCGAATCCCTGGTATGCAGGAACGTTGGAATGGGCGACGCCATCACCTCCGCCGCATTACAACTTCCTGCAACTGCCCACGGTCAACGGTCGTGAGGCGCTGTGGGATGCGCTACCCAACCAGCCCATCGTTGGCGGTGTTCGCGAAGACATACCCGAGGTGCTGGTCACCAATAGTCTTGATTCCGAACCGCAGTTTCGAGAAGAGTTGCCCGGTCCCAGCATCTGGCCATTCCTGACCTCTATCACAGTGTCGATTGCGTTCATCTGGTCCATCTTCAGTCCGTGGGGCATCGCCTACGGCGCGATTCCTGTGGTTATTACCCTGGTAGGTTGGTTGTGGCCGCGTGGGCATTCTCCGTCGCCCTCGGTGCGCCACCGATCGGAGGTCCGATGGAGCCGGTAAGAGAGCGACCGATCCTCGACGTAGCCGGACTGCCGGAAGTGGCCTTCGGGCGCAGCAACATTACCTGGCTGGGAAATGTTTTTTACATGACCATCGAGGGCACGATGTTCGCCCTCCTGATCGCCAGCTACTTTTATCTGCGGACGCGAACCACCAGTTGGCCTCCGGTCCAGTTGCCTCCATATCTCTGGTATGGAGTTGTAAATGGAATTTTGTTCCTGCTCAGCGTTATACCGGCGCGCTACGCCCAGAAAGTCGCACCCACGGGAGACCGTGCCAGAATTCGCCTCGCGTTGATTGCGCTGGCGGGCTTCGGCGTAGTCTGCATGGTTCTGCGCGGATTTGAATTAGCGAACTTGAATTGCCGCTGGTACGAAAACGCCTACGGCTCGATCGTCTGGACGCTCATCGGTTTGCACAGCGGACACCTGATCACTGAATTCATCGAAACCGTTACAGTGCTCGGGGTTGCGTTCACGGACAAAATGGAAGGCACTCGTCTCGCCGACGTCGCCATCAACTCCGATTACTGGTATTTCGTCGTTGTGACCGCCGTCATCATCGACTTCATCATCTACGGCGCCACGAGGCTTTTGTAGCAGACGCAATGGCGGAACTGGAACAAACCGTCAAGCGCAGCGAGGCTCCGGGCTGGGTGTGGTGGTGTATGTGCGCCGGGCCGCTGGCTTGGGCCGCGGACCTCGGCTTCAGCTACGTCCTCGCTCAGCATGCCTGCTCGACCGGCCATCACTATGTTCTGCATGTGATCACCGCCGTGTGCTTCGTGATTGCGCTGACGGGTTTCGCAGCCGGCTGGACCGAGTATAAAAAGCTTCCCCGCGAGGTGGAAGACAAAGGACCACGGCCGCTCGATCGAGCTTATTTCCAGATACTTTTTGGGATTGTTTTCAGCCTGGCATTTTCCGTGGTGATCATCGCGGGAGCGGTGCCGCGCTGGATCCTGAGCGCGTGCGACTAGGATGAAGCTGCGCCTACAACTCGCAACCGGTCTCGCCCTGTTCGTGTGTGCCGCAATTCCCTGCTGCGCAGCGGAGCCTCAAGGGGAATCCGGCTCAATCGGGTGGACGTGGCCCGCCTATATCGCGTTTCCATTGCTTGCATCAGCCGTCCTCTACGCGATCGGAATTCTGAAAATGCGCGCGCAGGGTACGCAGGTGCAGCTGATTCCTGTGTTTTGCTTTGGTATGGGTTGGCTTTCGCTGCTGTCTGCGCTTGACTCTCCTATACACGAGATCAGTGAACAGCTGTTCTGGGTCCACATGAGCCAGCACGAAATTCTCATGCTCATCTCCGCACCTCTCCTAGTGCTAGCTCGACCGCTAGTTCCATTCCTATGGGCGCTCCCCCGAAGTTGGCGCGGGCGGGTCGCTGATGTCGGCAAATCGCTCACATTCAAGCGCGGCTGGCTCATGATCTCAGCCCCTGTAGCAGCGTGGCTGCTCCACGCGTTAGCACTTTGGGTATGGCACGCACCGGTGTTGTTCGTCGATGCCCTGCAAAGTGATGCCGTGCACGCACTGCAGCACATCAGTTTTCTGGGCACTGCACTGCTGTTCTGGTGGGCGCTCCTCAATAACCACGGCGGCCGTCTTGGTTATGGCGGAGCGGTACTGTACGTGTTCACCACCGCAATTCACACCAGCGTACTCGGCGCGTGGCTCACGTTCGCACCAAGGCCATGGTACGCACCCTACGTGCTGACATCGCCGGCATGGCATCTGACCGCACTGCAGGACCAGCAACTCGGTGGCCTCATCATGTGGATTCCTGCCGGCACGCTGCTGACGATCGTCGCCCTCGTGCTGCTGATCAAGTGGCTGCAGGAGTCGCAGCGCCGCTGGGAGTACACCCGTACCGCTGCCTTAATTCGCCTGCAGGGAGTAGCCCATGAGAATTAGCTGGGCACTCCTGCTTGTGCTTGCGAGCGTCGCGCTGATGAGTGCTTGCTCCGATGTCAACTCGACGGATTTCGACCGGGCCTACATGATGACCGCCGGCGGAAATGCGCGCGCTGGACGGGACGCAATCCGCAGATACGGTTGCAACTCGTGTCACACAGTCTCAGGCGTACCGGGCGCCAATGGCTTGGTCGGACCACCGCTGGATGGCATCGGCAACCGCCAGTACATTGCCGGCGAACTGCCAAACACCGCAGACAATCTCATGCGCTGGATTCAGCATCCGCACCAGGTCGAGGCGCATACAGTGATGCCTGAGATGAATGTCACCGAGCAGGACAGCCGCGACATCGCCGCTTATCTCTACACCTTGCGCGGGCAAGCGCGTTGAAGCTCGGAATGGAGAAGATATGAAATCCCAATTCGCACTCGCCCTCTGCTGCGCCGTCCTTTTTACCGGCTCGGCTCTCGCCCAGAAGTCGAAGCAGAACCCTAACCCTCAGGACTGCTCCAAGGTCCCTGACTATGCCAAGCTGAAAAAGGCGTTGACCGATGTGGTCAAGCAAGGCAAGGACGCCAATGGCGGATTAGGTAATCAGGAGTGGGGGACGGTTGTGAATCGCGATGGCATGGTTTGTGCCGTGGTCTTCACCGGACCCAATCGAGGCGCTGAGTGGCCTGGCAGTCGCGTGATCTCCGCCGAGAAAGCCAACACGGCCAATGCCTTCAGCACCGACAATTTTGCGCTGTCGACGGGCAACGTTTACTCGGCCGCTCAACCCGGCCAATCGTTATATGGAATCATCACTCCGGCCAATCCGAATGTCGCTTTTGCCGGTAATCCCCAGGATTTTGGCCAGCAGAACGACCCCATGGTCGGGAAGCCAATCGGCGGCGTCATTGTCTTCGGCGGCGGCCTCGCTCTGTACACCAATAAAGGCGAGTTGGTCGGTGGTTTAGGAGTCAGCGGCGACACCGCTTGTGCAGATCACGTGGTTGCCTGGAAAACGCGCCACGCTCTCGGCCTCGATGCCGTTCCCATGGGCGTAGCCCCTGGCCCCAGCGACAATTTGATCTTCGATATTAAGAATGGCGTCAGCACCAGCGGCTTTGGCCATCCTGACTGTAAGGGTGGAAAACCCAACGAGGACATCATTCAGAAGCTGAATCAGACGCTGCCGGTTGGACCTAAGAAGTAGTCGTCGACTCCTGGTCGTTGGCTCCTCGTCGTTGGTCGTTCGCGTTCGGCAAAATTCATCAGGGCGCGTCGCTTCACTGCGCCCCGCTCAATTGAGCACCCCGGCCTGAGTTAAGGCCGGAACCAGCCAATCACTCCGCTAGAATGATCTTTGCAACTGACGGTCGAAAAGCTCGTATACGGCGGCGATGGCCTCGCGCGCCTGCCTGCGGATGAACAGGGGCGCGGCAAAGCCGTGTTTGTGCCTTTTGTGCTGGAAGGGGAGAACGTCGACGCTGACCTCGTTCAGCAGAAGCCAGGATTTGCACGAGCCAATCTACGACAAGTCCTGAAGCCCTCGGCTCATCGGGTCACGCCAGAGTGCCCGTACTTTATGCGTTGTGGCGGCTGTCATTATCAGCACGCCAGCTACGAGCACCAACTCGAGATCAAGGCTTCGATTCTTATAGAAAGCCTGCGACGCGTTGCCAAATTGGAACTCGGTGCCGCTCTGCAAATTCACGCTTCGCCGCCGTGGAACTACCGCAACCGGACGCGCTTGCGAACTCAAATTTCTCCAGAATTCGCGCTCGGCTATAACAGGTTTGGCTCTCACGCACTTGAACCAGTTGAGCGGTGCCCCATAAGTTCTCCGCTGATTAACCAGGCCATTGGCACAATTTGGGATTTAGGACGAAAAGGTCAGATCGATTCGCACGTGCGCGAAATCGAGTTCTTTAGCAATGCACAAGACACCGAACTGCTCGCCGAGGTTTACCTCGATGTCGTGTCGCAGGTGGCTCGGGACGAACGGCTGAATTTAAGGGCCTGGTCCGAAGAGTTTCGCGGTGCGATTCCAGGTTGTGTGGGTGTCAGCCTCTTTCGCGCACAAAGACCGTCTGAGTCCAAGACGGAATCGCAGCCCCTGGCTGTCGCGGGATCTGCGTCCATTCAGCACGAAACTAAGACCGCAAAGTATCGTGTGAGTGCAGGATCTTTCTTTCAGACGAATCGTCACCTGACCGAGACGCTGGTCGAGCTGGTCACTCAGGGCGTCTCCGGGACAACTGCGCTCGATCTATATGCTGGTGTCGGTCTGTTCTCAACAGTTCTATCTCGGGAATTTACAAACGTAATTGCGGTTGAGTCGTCACCGAATTCTTGTTCCGATCTGGCCTACAATGCACCTGGAAACGTAAAATCCGTCAGATCCACGGTCGAACAGTACCTGCAGAAGCATGGCAGTAAGCTTCGGCCCGATCTGGTCGTGGTCGATCCTCCGCGCGCAGGCCTGCGAGAGCGCGTTGCTGGCATGGTCGTGCAGTTGCTGGCACCGAGGGTGACTTATGTTTCCTGTGATCCGGCGACCTTGGCTCGCGACCTCGTTCCTTTCGTCGCTGCCGGATACCGTGTCGAGCAGGCACACCTGGTGGACCTGTTCCCGCAGACGTTCCACCTGGAGTCCGTATTGCAGTTGGTGCGCTGAAAGCGGTGCTCCCCAAAGCCTCGCGCCCGGCCCGAACATTTTGGGCAGTGAATAGCGAGTTGTCCGTGGCAATGTCAGCTAAGCCGCCACAAACGCAGCCGGCAGGCAGGCCCTGCCGCCAGCCCTTGCTCTATGCTGCTTTGGCATTCGGAGCAGGAATTGTTATTGGTGTGCATGCATGGCGCCCCGCGACGTGGTGGCTGGCCGCGTTTAGCACGTTCGCATTAGCCGGGTGCGTATACCTACGCCGGGATCGGCGAGTGGTCCCATGGATTTCATTTGCCCTGTGGTTCTGGCTCGGTGCGCTCAGCATTCAGCTTCGGCCCAATCCCGAAATCCCTGACATTGCATCTTTTCTTGGCCGAGACAAAGAAGTACTGGTAACCGCGCATGTCATTCACGAAGGCTACATGCGCGAGGGTGCTTTCGGAGGTCAACGCCAGACCATCGACGTCAGAACGGAAGAACTTCGCACGCCAGACAGCACCAGCACCCAGAGCTTCGGACTGCGCATCGCAATTTATGCCAAACAATCCGGCGACGAGGATGAAGCCGCCGAAACGGCAAACAGCTTTCGGCTATTTCGCTATGGAGAGCGCCTGCGCTTGGTTGCAAGGCTTCGCGAGCCCCACAATTACGGCAACCCCGGAGCATTTGATTATCGAAGCTATCTGGCAGACCAGGGCATCGTGGCTCTGGGTTCTGCGAAAGCAGAATCTGTCGAAGTGCTACCGAGGTTTTACGGCAACCCCATAGAAAGTTGGCGCAGCCGGATTCACCGCCGCGTCATCGAGAAAGTGCATGCCCTTTGGCCTCCAGAGCAAGCAGGGCTCCTCGACGCAGCTGTAATCGGTGAAGACGCCTTTATCCAGCGCGATACTCGCGTGGACTTCCAACGCTCGGGAACGTATCACATCCTCGTGGTCTCGGGCATGAATGTCAGCATTCTTGCCTTCGTGGCGTTCTGGACCCTCCGGCGTTTCCGCGCAAGTGAGTTGCTGGCGAGCCTCATCACCGTTCTGCTTGGCGTGGGTTATGCATTCCTCACCGATGTTGGCCCCCCAGTCTGGCGCGCGACTCTGATGATGGCCTGCTACCTGGGAGCGCGCCTGCTCTATCGCAACCGTTCGATCTTGAACGCGCTTGGCGGCGCGGCGCTCGGCCTCATGATCGCTGATCCCAAGTCCCTGCTGGGCGCCAGCTTTCAACTGACATTCCTATCAGTTCTCCTTTTGGCCGGACTGGCCATTCCCATCCTGGAGCGCAGTTCGCAACCATATCGCCGTGGTCTACGGCACATGGAATCGATCGATTACGACCGAGCATTGGAACCGGCGATTGCACAATTTCGGCTTGATGTCCGAATGATCGCCAAGAGGCTGGCACGATTTCTGGGAGCGCGCGTCGCGCAGCGTGGCAGTTGTCTGCTCTGTGCAGGCGCATTTGCGGCTTACGACATCCTTTTTGTTTCTGCGCTGATGCAAATTGGCCTTGCCCTGCCAATGGCTTGGTACTTCCATCGTGCCACCATCGTTGGCCTGCCCGCGAATGTGCTGGCAATTCCTCTCACCGAGATCTTGATGCCCGCAGCCGTTTTAGCGCTCGGTTTGGGATTCATCTCGGCAAGCCTGGCCAAGATTCCCGCCCTGATCGCCGGACTCGCGCTCGATGGAATAACAACGAGCGTTCGTGCGTTGGGTGCCTTGCGCATTGCCGACGTTCGCGTCGCGATGCCTGAACTGCAGGTTGCGGCAGCTGGGGCCATCGCTATTGCGTTCGGCCTTCTCCTCGCAAGGCGTAATCGGTGGTGGGCTTTCCTGGGCGTCGGCAGTCTTATCGCTGCGGCGTTGTGGACTGCTTTCATTCCGCCACATTTCAGATATTCGTCGGCAGCAGCGGAAATTACGGCACTCGACGTCGGTCAGGGAGACTCAACCCTTGTCGTTTCACCCGAAGGTCGAACAATGTTGATCGATGCTGGAGGAATGGCCGGCGCCGCTCGCTCCAATTTCGATATAGGCGAAGACGTCGTCTCGCCTTACTTGTGGTCACGCGGCATTACACGGCTTGACGTGATCGTAGTTACTCACGGCCATTGGGACCATGTCGGCGGGATGAAAGCCGTGATGGATAATTTCCGCCCCCGAGAGATTTGGGTCGGAAACAATGCTCCGACACCCGCACTACGATTTCTGTTACAGCACGCGCGTGAACGGCACGTGGACATCCGATTGCTGGAAGCGGGAGATAGCCTACAACTCGGCGCGCTCGATTTTAGAGCGTTAGCTCCCGCAAAGGATCTTGCCTTCAAACCTCGCCGCGCGAATGACGACTGTCTCGCACTAAAGGTCACTTATCGTTCTACGTCTGTTCTACTGGAGGGAGATGCCGAGAAAACGACCGAGCGCCAGATTGCCGAAGAGGCGCCGCAGGCGGAACTGCTTAAAGTCGGCCATCACGGCAGCGCGACTTCGACTTCGGCGGACTTGCTCGACGCGGTCAGCCCCCGACTGGCGCTGATCTCGGTAGGCCGCGACAACAGCTACGGTCATCCCCGGCAGATTGTGCTGCAACGCCTGGAGAGAGCAGGAGTGAAAGTCTACCGCACGGATTTAAATGGGCTGGTTACGTTCTACATGAATGAACACGGAATCACCCCTGCGGCGGCTCTTCGCTGAAATCAATGTCCTCAGCCTCGTCCGGCGACTGGCGATAGGACTGAATTATTCTCCGAGCTTCCTCCGCCTGATCTTCGCGAACCAGCACGACGTTGCCACCCACACCGGGATACATATTTTGCGCGGCATCGGTTGAGGTCACGTCACAATCGATGCCATTGGCCTCCAGCAGACCACTAACAACCAAAGCCTCCGATTCGCGTTCCGCATCGAACACCTTCACCAGTTTCTCATTGGGATCCGGGCCTTCCGGTGTTCGTTGCTGCGAGAAATCACGATCTTCAGCCATAAATCCTCCGGCCATTACGGCCATCCAAATTGTAACTCTCGGATGAGCCTGGGAGCCCGGATGTTGCAGCCCGCGCTCTGGGTGACGGAAGTGCAACTCCCCGGGGGAGTTGCTTTCGCCCGGCAATGCGTCACAATGAGCGAACAGGTCGGGCGCAACGTCCCACCGCTTGCGCTCATCCAAATCATGGCGGGAACATGGGCCAGGAACCGGCCTGCCCGCACGGGGGCTGTATGGAGAATTCGGAACGCACGGCCAAGTCGGCGAAGCTCACTGAACAGGAAGAAGAAGCGAGGAAGATACGCCGCCTGCAAGTCATGATGAGCATGGTCATGTCCGTCATCAGCCAGGACCCCGATTTAACGGTGGAGGAAGCTTCCGAGATGGTGGCCAACACCAAACGCGCCGCGCTCGCCATGTTTCCCGACAAGGAATTCACTTACGACATCCTTTACAAGCCCCGCCTGCAGCGCCTCATGAACGAGCGGTTTAGGATCCAATAATTTGCGAATTGAAGAATTTTCGAATTGACGAATTGGCGCTCCCCCAAATGCAGAAGTCAGAATGAAGCAGTAAGCAGGGTGTGCTGGTTCTTCGTTCTTGGTTCTTCGTTCTTGGTTCTTCGTTGCTGCTTCCCTGAGATGTTCATTCTGCATTCTGACTTCTAAATTCTGACTTTTGCACCCGAGGCGAATTCCAATTCGTCAATTCAAGAATTCGTCAATTCGTAGATTCGTAAATTCGTCAATCAATTGACCCCTTCTCGGCTCCGCACTAGACTTTCTCCGGGGTGGTCCCATGAAGATTTTCGTTCTGGCTCTCGCGTTCATGCTGTTGTGTAGGGTGGCGGGTTTCGCCGATGATGACCATCCCCATGAAGACTTGACGCCACAGCAAGTCGGTAATGTGCATTTCCCGGTTTCGTGTTCCGAGAAGGTGCAGAAGCCGTTTGAGCGCGGCGTGGCACTATTGCATTCCTTCTGGTACGAAGAGGCGCAAAAGGAATTCGAAGACATTTCGCAGCAGGATCCGCAGTGCGCGATGGCGTACTGGGGTGTCGCGATGAGCCTTTGGCATCAGCTCTGGAATCATCCCG
>DASSIO010000345.1:0-2309 GCA_035691825.1 Terriglobales bacterium
CAGCCGATTCTTCGCATCTACACCAACGATCCGGGCATTCTCCGCACCGGCGCGGGTTTGCTCACTCTAGCCGCGCTCTTCCAGCTCTTTGACGGTACGCAAACCGTCGCCACCGGCGCCCTCCGCGGCATCGGCAACACCCGCGTTCCCATGCTGGTCAACCTCGGCGGATACTGGCTGTTCGGATTGCCTGTCGGCTACATTCTCTGCTTCCACTTCCGCTTCGGCGTATACGGCTTGTGGTGGGGCTTGACGCTGGCTCTTATCGTCATCGCCTGCGCGCTGCTCTATTCCTGGAACCGGCATTCGCGCGCCGAAGTTGCCTCCGTCGCGTACGCAGTCTGACATTTTCTGCAAGCCGTTGGGCAATCATGTTACCGTCAGGATGCAGGAGCAAATTATGCGCAATACCATGCGCCTCGCCTTGGCGGGCGCGCTCGGCGTTTGTCTGCTCGCGCAGGCGCCGCCCTCGACGACCCTCAAGGTCGGCGATAAAGTACCTGACTTCACTCTTCCTTCCACCGATGGCGGTACGGTCCATCTCGCGGACTACCTCGGCAAGAGCACCGTTGTGCTTGCCTTCTTCCCTGCGGCATTCACAGGTGGTTGAACCGCTGAGATGAAAGCGTACCAGGCTGGTATGCAAAAGTTTCAGGAGACTGGCGCGAAGGTCTTCGGCATCAGCACCGATAATTCGCCTTCGCAGAAAGCCTTTGCCGAACAGCTCAGCTTGAGCTTTCCCCTGTTAAGCGATTTCCTCGACCGAAAAGTGTCCAAGGAATATGGCGTCTACATACCCAAATACGGGGTCGCAGGACGGGTAACGTTCGTAATCGATAAGGCTGGAAAGATCGATACTATCGAATCCGGCGGCGACGCCATCAAACTGCTGCACACGCCTGATGCTTGCAGCCGGCTCGCGCACCGCCAAGCGGAGAACCGCCAGTAAGCATCTACTGGCATCGAGGATGTCCGCCATTCCGTTGAAACAGGAGCGGCTCTCATGAAGCATTCTAAGCTGCCGATGAGGCAGTGATTGGATTTCCGCTGAGTGCGCAGCGAAGGGCATAAGCTTGATTGAGGTTACGAATGAGAAGCGGCAAATGGCGGTATCCATGCAGCCGGTTCCAGCGCGATTCGGCATACAGCAGCGACGAGGCCACCCAGCGTAGCCGGTGATCGCTGCCCTGCCAGCGCTTCACTCGTTTGCAGATGGTTTCGACCACAGAAAAGCTGGACTCGATGCCGTTCGTGCTGCCGAGCGATCTGCGGAGCCTGGCATGCACATCGAGCTCGTTGATGGTGAGAGTTTCTTCCAGGCCTTCCTGCAAACTGTCGGCAGCGCTGGGATTGAGTTGCATCAGTTCATCGTGCAAGCGATATAGCAGTTGCCGTGCATCCGCGGCATCGGCGCACTGGTAGGCCGCCCGCATCTTGTACTTGATCCAGCCCTGGTGCGAGTCCGGCAAATGAGCGCTGACATTGCGAATCTTGTGAACTTGGCAGCGCTGAAAAAACGCCGCGTCCCCCGCATACCGCGTGATCGCGGCACGCAATGCCTTACTGCCATCCAGCAGATACAACCGCGGCTGCGCGAAATCGAGCCCGCGTTCGGCAATTTGATCGAGCAGGGTGGCCACGACTTTGCTGTTTTCCGTTGCCCCTTGTACCAATCCCAGCACCATCTTCTTGCCAAACGCATCAATGCCGATCGCGGCCACTAGGTGCTGGCCTTTAAAGATAGTGCCGTCCACTACCATGGCGACAATCTGCAAATGGGCTAAGGAACGCGCCATCAGCTGTTCCAGCTTTTTTCGGCTAGCTTCGATGAAGTGCTCACTGACGGTGCTCTTTTCCAAACCATAGGCGTCAGAAAACTGCTGAATAACTTCTTTGTAGTTGCGCATGGTCAGGCCTCGCATGATGTTGCTCCAGACCGTTTCTTCCACTAGCGACGCGTGCTGAAACTTCTCATACGTGCTGAGCGGGAGTTCGGACCCATCCGGCTGACCAATGCGCGGACGTCGAATGGGCACGCGCTGGCCATCGACCAAGCAGTAACCCCGTTCGAAACCCCAACGGTATGCCTGACGCGCTGGGTTGTTGCGTGAACGCGGCCCAGCGACTTGTTCCACCTCGGCCTCCAGCATCGATTCGACGAACAGTCGGCCGACGCGCCGGATCAACTCTCCTAAGCCTTGTTCGAGCGCCAGCAGGGCTTCCGCGATCGGCAGGCAAACCTGTACGGGTCTGTTCTCTGGGACGGGCGCTTCGGCACCCGCCGGCTGTTTCTGATAACTTGCTTTCAA
>DASSIO010000346.1:0-9694 GCA_035691825.1 Terriglobales bacterium
GGAACCGCCTCCGCGCACATAATTGCGCTCCGCTTCTGCGCGGCCAATTTCATCAATCGGTGCAACCCCGCTTCGAAGTCGGAAGTCTGCATATAATCAGCAAAGCCGCGAAATGAGGCATTGTGCCAGCCCATGTTCAGCGAATCGCGTCGCGCATGGCGCAAGCCACCGAGCTTTCGCAAATGCACGTAGCCAATCCTCGCGGATCGCAACCTTTTCGATAGGGCCGCCCGGTTGAACTGAGGGTTGTGTCTCGATTTCGGGATACTGCGTACGTCGATGACGCGCTTGACCCGGTGCGCTCGCAGAAGCTCTAGGAACTCTTTCCAGGTGCGGTTCGAATGCCCTATCGTCAGGACTGGGGGCAATTCTCTCGCTTTCATACAAATCCGGTTCTCCTTTCCGCATTGCTCATGAGCGGATCATCGTCAACAACATCTTGAATCTACTGATGGCCTTCAGAGAGTGAGGTTGATTTGCGGGCATGAGAACCGCTTCGCCCGCCTTCGTCCGGAGTGGCTTCCCAGAAACCGCAATTTCCGCCTCACCCTCTAGCAGATGTGCCACCGCGTCGAACGGAGCTGTATGCTCACTTAAGCCTTGGCCTTCATCGAAGGCAAACAGCGTAACGGTTCCCGTCCCACGGCTAACTAGCGCCCGGCTGACAACGGCACCTTCCTGGTAATTCACCAGGTCGATCAAGCGAACCACTTCCGCGACGGGCATTTCCCGCTTGCTCTGTGCCTGTTGTGAACTCATCTTTGGCCACCTCCGCAGCCGTTATCATCTCGACTTACCGACTCGCTTGGATCAACACATGCGCTCTTGCCCTCTACTCAAGACCCAGCGATAGTCCTCTTCCCACATTCCGTTAACGTGTAGAAGTCACTGCCGCACGCGTCCAGCATACCCGCACGCGTCAATTCTTCGATGGCGTCGAGAACGCCCTCCCGTTCCGCAGGCTCGTTGCCTGCAGCCTCGAATAACGCATGGAGGTCCAGCCGATCCTTCCCCATTTCTCCGAAGAATCGAAGAACACGTAAAGAGAGTGGCTTCATTGTGAACCACGCTGTGTTAGCTTAACCAAGAGCGAGTCTTTCTATCGCACCGCCCAAGAGCGGGGCTTGCCGTGAGCGAACGGTCCCGGACAGGACAGCCCGCACCCGCATGCGCGACTTCTCGTTATTTTCTTTTAACGCGCCTAGCTTCCTTCCCGTGCGGTTGCTCTTGCACAATCTTTGTTTCCTTAGGCCACGAGAGGGTCAGCAGAAAGGCGCTGTCCTCGGAGGCCTCCACATCATGTGGAACGCACTGATCCAGTGCGACCAAGTTCCCCGCAGGGAGATCCACCACCCGCTTGGGCAGGTGAAGCCGGATATGGCCGCTAATCGTGTGTACTGAGATTCTGCCTGCCGCTGTGTGCTCATGCATGCGCGTATTCGCCTTCATCGCGATCAGCACAATGCGCAGATCCGGATACTTGACGAGCGTCTTCGAACTTCTCCCCGTGGGGGCCAGCCATGCTTCATCCCGGTGCAGCTGGTCGAGTTCGCCAGCCAGGTTAAATTGGAGCACTGATTCGCTCAGCGTCCCGTCAATAGACTCATGTCCGACGGAACGCGGCTGTGATTCTTTTCTCTGCGGTTGCGCCATGGAAAGTCTCCTCTGTCTTCATCCTAACTGGCCGGCTCGATTGCGCGGGGCTCGTTTCCTCAAAGCATTCAATATCTTATGCCCAAACATACGAGGTGTGCACGCTTCGAGGCATTCTGGAGTCGCCATTCCTTTTTTCCAGGCTTCGGATCAACGGCGAGTAATCCAAAACGATATCTTGAACACTAGCGAAAAGAGCTGTCATGCAAAATGACACGCATCTTAATTTGGGTCAGAGTCTGGCAATCGCCGGCGTCATGATTAATCCGTCGGCGGGATGCACTGTCCTGCCACTTCCCTCGCATTGTCTGTGACGGAATTCGAATGACTCAAGGGAATCTTGTCTTGAGCCGGCCCGAACTGAACCCTTCAAATCTCGAGCCCATGCTTGATTACGCGTTAGAAAAAGGGAGATGCATCCTCTTCGCCTTCTGTCCGATGTGGAACAGTTTCCCTCTTGGCGCGCCGCCATATTTTAGATCGGGTTCAGCGTTACGATTGACTGTGGAGGACAGGTGTCCGAGGCCAAATTGAAAACCCCACACAAAATTCTTCGTGATGTTCGCCAAAAAGCGTAATGAACTCCACACCGCGATCCACCGTTCGGGAAGTCGGATCGTGAATTGAGACTATTTTGAGTGCGCGCTTCTTGAAGAAAGCTGAACCATCTAGCTGCAACAATATGAGCGAAATACTTTTATATCCACTGCGATTCGAACCGATCTGCTCACGCGTTGTTCAATTTGAGCAAGCTCGCGGTGTCTTGGCTCCGGCTCGGTATTGGTGTTGAACGCATCAAGCCGGGGCATCCGCAGCAAAACGCCCGGCATGAACGCATGCATCTCACTTTGAAAAAAGAACCTACCAAACCAGCGACCGCGAATTTCCTTCCGCAGCAAACGCGCTTCGATAAGTTCATCGAGGTCTTCAACAAGGAACAACCGCACGAAGCCTTAGACATGAAGTGTCCTGCCTATGTCTACGCGGCCTCCGCTCGCCCGTACCAGGGGTTGCCGGACATCGCTTCCTCTAGCCACGCCTATCGGATAGGCGACGGTGAAGAGGGATGTTAGCTTGCGCAGGCAGAAGGCCACTGCATAAGCAGATAGAGCTGCATTCCCTTTGCTTCCCTCGCTTTCATGCGACAGGCCCGCCCAAACGCGGCTCCGGAAGGTCGCCCTTGACTGCAGCTTCGCTGCGGGAAGGCTCTAGCTGTTAGAGGCGTGGCCTCTCTGCGTTCAAGCAACGCCGGAACTCGCTTAATTGGAAGGCGAAGTATCCATTAAGCGGGCATGTTTGTTGGCTAATTATCGCGAGTAATAGTTATTTGTGCGAACCTACCCGGGTCTGACCGGGCTGGTTCGTATCGGTTGGCAGCGATGGCCGCACAGTGCCGACTGGCACTGCGTGCATGTGATGCGATGCCATCATGGTGGAGCTCATCTCCGAACTAAAGAAGAGGAAGAAGTTGGATCCAACTTCGATGGCCCTGCCGGCGGCCTCTGCATCATCCATCGCATGAGACGAAGTGATCCCGGAACTGCCGTCCGCTGAAGGCCAGTCACTTTGATTGAGTATCAAGACGGGCCGCACTTCCCACCAGATGGGTAGTGCGTTGACGCGGGAATTGTCCACGACATGATCGTGGTTCGGCGTAGGCACAAAGATATTCCCTGTCGGCGGGTTCGGCGTCTTTCCCAATGCCGCGAGCGTAACAGATAGATCCACCGAAGAGGCGTGCATCGTGCAGGTCCCGGGGACGGGGTTGTTAGGATCCGGGCATTGCGTGGTAACTAAGGGGTGAGTCTTCCACGCTTCGGGCACAAAGCCGAACGCCTTGATGAGCGCGGCGCCCAATGCTGGACCACAGAGTTCTCCCGGCCGGCCTCCATTAGGACAAGGCATCGCGTCGTTGGGGTTCTGGTCGTTGTCCACTGAAAACATGGGAAGAAAGACGTAGAGGTGAGCGGTATGTTTGATGTCGCCGCCTGCGGGATCGGCGGAAGGTTCGGTGACCGCCTGACAAATGGGCGTTTGCATTTCATTCGGATCGGACTGTGCCTTTTTACCGTTGAAGTCCAGGTCCAGGGTAGGCTGGTCAACACAATCAAAATTCTGCAGGTAGGTAAACGTGACCAGCCTGCCGTTGCCAAAACCATTGGTCTGGTTGGGGGCGAGTTGCGCCGAAGCGCCATTCGCGGCGAGGGCCATAAACGCACACATCACCAGTGCAGAACAGAGATAGTGGGCGGATCTTTCGTGAATTACTTTCGAATGGGAATGCCAATGGATCATGTCGTTCTCCTTTTCCGATTTCTCGGGTCGATATTGCAAAACGCCAGCGCGGCCAGGCGAGGCGGTGGACTCACAAAGACTTTAGATACTCAACCAAGTCACGTTTTTCCGAATCGGTTAGACCAAGTCCAAAGCGATCGTTGTAGCTGTTCACGACGTCCAGGAGGGTATGAAAACGCCCGTCGTGGTAGAAGCGGCCCTTATTCGCGGGGTTCATGAACAGGCCGCGTTCACGCACGAAGATGCCAGCGAGATTCATGGTGCGATAGGCGTGGCCTGGAGCGCGATCGGCTTCAAAGTTGTCAATCTTCATTTCGGCAGGGGTGTGCTGGTTCCATCCCGGTTCGCTCCACAGTGGTTCGCGGTGGCAACTGTTGCAATTGGCTTTGGCGCTGAAGAGTTCATCGCCCCGAGCCGCCGCAGCGGGATCAAAGTCGATGTTCGGACGGGGTTTCAGAGCGGGCAAGGCCAGTTGAAAAACCTGCAGGGCGGGCAATTTGCTGGTGACTTGATCATGATCGGGATCCACGGAAATGTGACCCAGGTGGGCCGCGGCGGCGACTGGGAACTGCGTAGCGTCGTCGAAGCGCTCATCGAAGAACGTGCCCACGCCGTGCATCTCATCCACAGCCACAAAGGCGTTCCAGTAGGTGACGGTGCCCCACCCGCCCGTCCATGTGTGTAGATTATGACCCGCTACGCCGCGCGCGTTGGGAATCAGCGTGGCCCCGGACACATTCGTGGCGGTGACGACGCCGTTGGTGACTTGCTGTGGGTTAGCGGCCTTGCCGTCGAGAAACAACTCCGCATCAAACTTGCCAGGGCCCCAAGAGTTCAGCACGCTGCGAACAGCGGCCACGGTCACCGTTGGACCCGGGAGACTCAGGAGGTCCGCGACAGGCTGGAGGTTCGGAGCAGCAGCGACAATGGCGCCGACGTTTAGGTCACGGTTGGCAATACCGTCGAGGCGGTGGCCGATCCCGGGTGCGAGCGAGTCGTCCACCGTGGAATGACAGAGCGCGCACTGTATACCCATCGAGCGCAGAGTGCCCTGGTCGTTGAAAAAGCCGGTGATGCCGACGACGGCGTTCAGTTTGAGCAGGGCAAGGGTTGTAGCCGGGTCGTTGAGATTAACTTTGCCGTGCTCCAAGGCATTAACGAGACTGGGGGGAAGTGCGCTCACGTCTACTTTGAGGCCGAGGGAGAGAGCGGCAGTCGGACTAACGCCAGGGCCCACGCCGCCGAGGTTCGCGCCTTCGATGGCTTTGTGAAGCTGGAGCGTGTCGCCCCAGAAAGCTTCGTCGCCGAAAGTGTCGAAACGAAAAGTTTGCCGCCCCTGGTTGACCAACTGAATGGCGCTTTGTTGGGCGTGGTCTTGGAACGATTGCGATTGGCCATCGGAGTCCTCCGACTGAACTGCCGCATGGGCGGACAAGTCGTGCCCAGCGAGAGGCCTTGTCGCTTCGCCCAGCAGAACCAATGCACACGCGGCGGAGAAAAGAGTCAGTGTGACGAATGAAAGCTTTCTGGATGACATGAATGACCCCCTGGAAGCGCGCAGGTACGGGATTGCGCGGTGGGCTTACGCTAGTTCTTGGGAACAGGTTTGTCTGTTACGCAGATAACACACATGCATAGGGGAAACACCTGAAAGTCCTATAGGCTGCTTCACGGAGCAGAGCAACGAAGGTTTAATTCTTCCCTCTTCACGCCGTAATCGCGGAGGGCCCCTGGATCAACAAGCAAATGTCCACGGGGCGTGTATTCGATGATGCCTTGACGGCGAAGGAGGCCCAGCCCGAGGGAAACCCTTTCGCGGCGCGCGGCCACCATCTGAGACAACTCCTCCTGGGTGAGATGAGCGGTAATTTCTACGCGATTGCCCAAGGGGCGTCCGAGTTGCCAGGCGAGGTCCAGTAGAGTTTTTGTGAGCCGGTGCATAGTGTCACCGAAGGCAAGGGAAGTCACTTGTTCTTGTGCACTCAAGAGCGAATCGCAAAAAAGCTGAATCAACTCCCGCAGTAGCGGCTGATTCTTCTGAATGGTCTCCAATATCTCATCGTATGAAACTGGGACCGCTTCAGTAAATTCGAGGGCTACGGCGCGATCCATGCGGGGCAGGCTGGAAGCACATAGCTCTCCAACGACTTCGCCGGCCTTGCGAACGTCGAAAATAACCTCTTGGCCATTCTCCGTAACCGTGCCGATTTTCACCACGCCACTGCGAATGAAAAAGAACATGCCTTCTTTGTCGCCGGCCTCGTAGAGTGTCGCCCCCTTTTCAAACTTCAGGGGGCTACGGTTCTGTAGGAGCGTCTGGCAGAGTCTGCCGCGAAAGTTCGCACACAGGGCAGAGGAAAGGTGGGGTTCTTGATTTGGCGCGGTATAAAGAGTTTTCTGGGTGACGCTGGCGCTTCCGGACATAACCATCTCCGATCACGGCCCACTGTAGTTTTCTGCGAGAAGAAATTCACAACCTCCTGGTGAACTCACGGGTATACCGAGTGGCAGGCTAGTCTGTGAAGTTTCCTGGCCCGGGCGACGATGGCGTGGTCGTGGGTTCGCCAGTTCCATACTCGCTCGTGGTCACGCGCCAACCTGCCGCGCCCTCTTATGAGGGTTAATCCCGAGAGAAATATACGCGGCGCACGTAGCTCTCTTGATTTACGCGCTCCTCACCGTTTGCGCAACTTCTTCGCGAAAAGCTCTGGTGGAAGCGCGGCGTTATTGAACAGCAGCCCGCGCAGGGAAACGGTATTACCGTCAACCAAACCGCTGACGCCCGAAACCCCCTCGAACTCTGTCTCGCTCGACGTTTGAACGTGGATGCTGTTGATTCCGGTGTTGGTGAACAGTGCTGGGAGTGTGTCGACGCTAAAGTTAGGTGGCACTATCGAGCCGGGCTTCACATTCGCGGTGAACTGCGTCATCCGCAGCCTCACCCTGTCAGTGGTCACCGCAACGGGGGGACCCGGATTTGCCGCACTTGTCAGCCGGATCTGGACCGTCTGCCCAGGCAATAGCTGCGATGTATCCATCGCTCCTTCAAAAACACCCTGCAACGTGGCCGGTACCGGTAGGCCGTCAGCGTTCACCTGGAATTGCGGATTGCTCAGAGTAACGACGATGGGGTTGCCGACGTTCACGTTGTTGACGCTTCGAAGTTCTTCGAGCACAACCAACTCGAAGTGCCTCGCGTCGTCGATTTTGAAGACGATCCCTTCAAGTTCGTCGTCCTCGGCCTCGTCTTCGAACTCAATCTTCTTGGCTAGGAATCCCCCACCAGCCATGAGCATTGAGTCCACCTCGACTACCTGATTGTTTTGGATGCAGGTGAAATTGTTCGCCGCGCATGCCTCGAAGTCGAATTCCGTATTGTTGTCGGTGGTGATCGGGAAGTCGCCGTCCGATGTATGTAGCGTAAACTTCTTGTTCGTTGTATCAAGGTTTTGAACTAATCCCTGCAAGTCATCCAGATCGTCCAGCTGACCGGCAGGCTTCATGTTGAGTTGCTGGACGCTGACTGCTCCGGCGAGACTGAAATCGGCGCCCAGGGTAGCAGTGAGAATTGTGTTTGGGTCGACGTCTACCTGGATGCCCGTCGGCGAGTTCGCCATGATGACAATACCCGATCCTGGAAAATTAACCGTCGAGGTAAGCGTTCCCGTTGGCTTAATTTCGCATACGGCGCCAGCGGCGCAGCCAGCCAGCGCCGCTCCCGTGTCGTTCTTAAGAGTCAGCTCAGGGTTGGCAAACGTGAGAGTGAGGCTCGTGAACGTCCCCGGAGTTACATTGACCGTGCTGAGAAACGCCGATTCTGTTTCGAGTTGCCTTACTTCAATCTGAGCTGGGCCCTTGCCTCCGAGCAGATCCACGCTGCCCGGATTTAGCGTAGCCCCCGTTACGCTTACTTCGAACGATAACAGCGTCACGCCCGCGGGCGGCGTGTCCGTCATGGTGACCGACACGGCCGCGGCGCCCGCGGCCGCCGCCGTAACGGTAATCGTGGCAGTCGAAACTTTCGAGCTGTCGTTGAGCGAGGTTGCAGTGAGTGTCACGGTGGCAGGATTGGGAACGGAGGCTGGTGCATTGTAGGTGACCGAACTCGAGGTCATGCCGGAGAGCGAACCGCATGTGGCCCCGTTGCAACCCGAGCCGGAGAGGGCCCATGTGACTCCTCTGCTCAGGTAGTCATTCACGACTGCAGCGGTGAAATTCTGTGTCCCTGTGCCAGCCGGCACGCTCGCGCTCGTGGGAGAAATGGTTACGGAAGTTGGCGTTGGTGGCGGCTGAGAAGGCGCGTTATAACCGCCGCAACCCCCAAGGCTGAGAAGGCCTGCACACAAGATGAATCCACACCCAATAAAGCGCGGGACCTTACAGGCGATGTGTCGTGGCATATTCGAACGCCTCCCGAATCAGAGGTGCAGCCTGACCCGTTTGATGGGAGGGTAGGCAATTCACGAAATGCGGTTGTCATAGAATTGTCGGGGAGATGTAAAGAAAAAGGAAAAAGTCCGGGGAATATCGGTACTAGTACATTTTCGAGGAGAGCAGCGGAAGAACCAGACCGCACAAGGACAAAGGCAAGACCTTGAAGCCCTTTATCGCCTTGTTAACGCATCTACCGTTGTAAACTCTGGCAGTGAGAGCGGTACAAAGACCCGGGCTGGTCAACTGTACATGTCCAGGCCAAGATTTGGCTGTAGTGCTCCAATAACGATTCGCCACCGATGAATTCCTGAAGCTTGTGACGGAGGTCGTCATGCGAAGCATCTCTAATGGAAATCGAACACTGGCGGTCTGTGCACTGTTTGGCTTACTGCCGATGTGTCCGTACGTTGCCCGCGCCCAAGCGACCAGTAAAGCCGTTGCGGGCGAGGCATCGCAACCGGCGCAAAAGGTCGATATTGCGACGATTGTATCTTTGCTCCAATCCCTGCAGGCGGACGTGCGAGATCTGAGGGCGCAGGTAAAGGACCTAAAGATACAGCAGGAATCCGCGCTAGCTGAATCTGTGGTGTTGCGAAAGGAACTCGAGCAGACCCGATCTCAGCTCGTCGCCCAGACAGGTTCCGCGAATGCTCTTGCCTCGCAGCATGTGGTGTCCGGAACCTCCACGGACCAAACCTCAACAGAAGACCGCATCGCGAAACTCGAGGAGAACCAGGAACTCGTGGGCGCCAGAATCGCGGAGCAAGACCAAACTAAAGTCGAGAGCGCATCAAAGTATAGGGCTCGACTGTCGGGAATCGTACTTTTCAATACGTACGGTGTGCGCGGATCAGTGGACAACGTAGATTTTCCACAACTGGCCATTCCTCGCGGGCTCCTCTCCTCAAGCGGATCTCTCGGAGCATCTGTGCGTCAGTCGCAAATCGGCATCCAGGGGTTTGGGCCGACGATTGCCGGCGCACGTACAAGTGCAGATATTGAGTTTGATTTTGCCGGTGGATTCCCCGAAGCGCCAAACGGTGCGTCGTTTGGAATTATGCGGCTACGGACTGGCACCGTTCGATTTGATTGGACTAATACCTCGGTAATCGGAGGGCAAGATTCACTCTTCTTTTCGCCATTGAGTCCGACTTCGATCGCAACACTGGCCATCCCCGCGCTGGCTTATTCGGGAAATCTCTGGAGTTGGACTCCACAGCTCCGCATAGAGCACAGGTTCGCCCTATCGGACTCCTCTAGTTTTTCGTTGCAAGGCGGAGTTCTGGACAATCTGACGGGGGACCCACCCCCC
>DASSIO010000347.1:0-31894 GCA_035691825.1 Terriglobales bacterium
ATTCGTTTTATGGCAGCAGACTTCGCCAGGCTGGAAAGGAAATCGCTCCCACATCCAGGCAAAGCGATTGATCGCAGCACGATGTGTCCCCAGCACCCCCCGCGGCACCCCCGTCGAACCCGACGTGTAGATCAAATACGCAGCTTGGTCCGTAGCTGTCGCCAGGCTCGGCTCTTGCCCCGATTCGGCATCGAGCGCCTGATGGTCGCCATCAATGGCGACGACGTTCACAGCTTGGCTGGGCAGATAGGCAATGTTTCGGCCATTCGTTATCACGCCCCAGACCTTCGAGTCGTCTAACATCGCCGCCAGCCGTTCGCTCGGGTAAGAGGGATCGAATGGTACGTACGCGGCTCCAGCTTTCAGCACACCCAGGAGACCGCTCAACATCCCAGGCGATCGCTCAATGCAGACGCCAACCTTCGCCCCAGGCTTCAGACCACGGCGGATGAGGAAATTGGCCAGCCGGTTAGCCTGTTCGTTCAGTTCCCGATATGTGACTTTGCGATGCTCGAACAACAGCGCTACGGAGTCGGGGGTTTCGCTAGCTCTTCTTTCGAACGCCGCCGATAGCGATAGATCACGCGGAAAGCCCGCATCGGTTTGGTTCCACCGCGAAATGAGTTTCTGATCCGCCGCAGTCATCAAGGGCACTTCTGCCAGACCCTGGTCCGGGGTGTTTATCGCTGCGGTAACCAGTCGCTCAAAATGCGCCATCATCCGGCGGATCGTCGCCCTTTCGAACAGGTCGGTGTTGTACTCGAACCGGCAGTGCAGGCCCTCGTGTTCGTAAAGTTCCAGCGAGAGGTCAAACTTGGAGATGCCGGTCTCAAACTCCACTTCTTCGATATCCAGGCCCGAAATGCGGAAAATCTGTTTAGGGATGTTCTGGAACGTAAACATCACCTGGAAAAGCGGCGTGGTGTCGAGGGAGCGCTGCGGAACCAGTTCCTCTACCAACTTCTCGAAAGGAACATCCTGGTGCATGTAGGCGTCCAGGGCGAAAGAGCGAATCTGACGAAGAAGTTCCCGGAAGGTCATGCCATCCGAAAAGTCCGCACGGAAAACCAGGGTATTGACGAAAAAGCCGATCAGTTTCTCGATTTGAAGGTCGCCCCGTCCGGCGACCGGCGTACCCACCAGGATGCTCTCCTGCCCGGTGTAACGCCACAACAGTGACTGGAAGACCGCGAGCGATACCATGAACAGAGTGGCGCCCTCTGTTTGTGCCAGCGCTTTCATGCGGGCGAGTGTTTCGGGATCGAGGACAAGCTCTTCTGTTGCTCCCTGCCAGTTGTGGGTGTTGGGATGCGGATGGTCGGTAGGCAGGTCCAACAAAGTCGGCGCGCCCGCCAACTTGTTTCTCCAATAGTCAACTTCGCGAGACAAAACGTCACCGCTAAGATATTCGCGTTGCCATTGCGCATACTCGGCGTATTGCAAGGGTAATTCGGGAAGATCAGGTTTTGCGCCAGTGAGGAAGGCCTCATAGCTTCGCGTCAGTTCGCGAAAGAGATTCGCGATCGACCAGCCATCAGTAATGATGTGGTGCATCACCAGGACAAGTAGGTGATCTTTTGCGCTGAGGCGAACCAGGACACTCCTCAGAAGAGGGCCCCGACTCAGATCGAAGGGTTTCTTGCCGGTCTCGGCAGCGATGCGGATGCCTTCCTGCTCGCGATCGACCTCGGGTATGCCCTGAAGGTCAACAATAGGCAATTGCACTGACACTTCGGGCAAGACAATCTGTTTATCCTGGCCGTCCCCATTATCAAAAACCGTCCGCAGCGACTCGTGCCGGCGCACCACTGTCTCCAGCGCATATTTCATGGCCTGAACGTCTAGGTCTCCCGTGATCCGGAATGCGCGAGGCAAGTTATACGCAGCTGTTCCCGGCTCAAGCTGATCGAGGAAACAAAGCCGCTGCTGGGCAAAAGAAGTGGGGAAAACTGCTTCGCTCATTCGTATTCTTCCTTTGACGCTGGTACCTGACTTGCGAGCGAACGTGAGTAGTAGCTGTTCTTCGATGCCGGACCCCGCAAAAAGGATGGAACTCTGGTTAAAATTTCAAAACCGCTAGGCGGCGTTTCTGCCGCTCCATAGCAGGCGCGGCTCCCACGTATCGCTGCAGTCTACAACAGAACTCATCAATAGCAAGAGGCTTCCCGCGAGGGACCGCTGCCCCGCTGAGCTCCACTTGCCACCTGCCGCTTACCGTGGTCGGATATCGGCTAACGCGAGCACTGTCCCCGCCCGAACATAGCTGCGTAAGTTGGCCGAGCCACCGTGAAGCCTTGCCACGGAAGCTTGATGCTCGTTTAATCTTTAGTTCTCTGAGTGGCTTTCCGGTTAAGGGGCCTTGCGGAATAACGGTTTTCCATTCCCTCGAACAAGGGTATGCTTTAGCCGAACAGGAGGATGGCGCTGAAGGAGCAGGAATAAGCCAGTCAAGACGTACGATTCGTCATTACCAGGAATCACAGTGCTAACGTTCTGCTCACAATTTGCATCCTAAGCTGCTCAGAGTCGCACGCACGGCAGGTTATGAACCGCGGAGTCTAATCAGTATGTTGGCTGGGGGCGAAGGAGTCGCGGCGGATCTCAGGGAAACAAAAGCGTTCTTGGCGGAATTACTGGTGCGTTCCGACGGGGCCGAACTCTATCACGCATCGCTGGCCCAAGAGCGCTTGTGGTTTCTTGATCAGCTAGCAGGCGGGTCGGCAGCCTACAATGTGCACGTTGGCCTGTGGCTTAGGGGGAAACTCAATCTCAACGCACTACGCTGCAGCTTGCAGCACATCGCCAATCGCCACGATACACTGCGTACAGCGTTCCGCCTGGACGGGGCAGAACTCTTCCAGATCGTGCACTCGAACCAGGCCGTCGAGCTTTCTGTAATTGATGTTACCGGCTATCCCGAGCCTTACGCCGAGGCTTACGCCCGTGCCCAGAAGGAAGTGCAGGTGCCTTTTGACCTGAGCCGAGCCCCTCTGTTCCGGGCGTGCCTTTTCCGTGTGACCGAAGAGGATAGCGTCTTTCTCTGCACGATGCACCACATCATCACGGATTCCTGGTCGATGCAGATACTGATTCGGGAACTTACGTCTTGTTACGAGGCTTTCTCAAACGGGCGCTCGCCGTCGTTGCCGGATGTCATGGTCCAATATGGCGACTACTCGGAGTGGCAGCGCGAATGCATTAGCAGCGGGACACTACAGCAGCAATTGGCATATTGGAAGGCTAAGCTGGAGAATGCTCCGCCGCTTCTGGATCTGGCTCAGGAGTCTTCGCGGGAAGCAGAACAGCGATTTCAAGGCGCCACCCAGATTGTGCCTCTGCCTGCTGACATTGTGCAGGGGGCCCGGGAGTTAGCTGCTCGTTGCCGGGCGACTCCGTTCATGTTCTACCTGGCAGCCTTCAATTTGTTTTTGCAGCGCCACAGTGGTCAAAGCGACGTGCTGGTTGGCGTGCCGGTGGCCGGACGTAATCGCGTAGAGACCGAGAGCCTGATCGGCTTCTTCGTGAATACCGTTGTTTTGCGCAATAATCTCTCCGGCGATCCCCGTTTTTCTTGCCTCTTGGACGAGGTCCGTGAGACGACCCTGCAGGCATTCGCGCATGCCGACGTCCCCTTCGAAAAAATTGTCGAGGCAATTGGCCCGGAGCGGAACCTCAGCTACAACCCCGTTTTCCAGGTAATGTTCTCTTCCATCCGGGCAGCGGTGCAGTCTCACTTTTTTGGGAGTCTGACGGCCTTTCCTTACATCGTCTATACCAACACGGCCATTCTTGACCTAAGCGTCACGATCATTGAGGGCAGAGATGGCCAATGGTGGGTCTCGGCCGAATACGATACAAACCTCTTCAGTCACGAGCGGATCACCGGCTGGCTGGAGGAGTACAAGCACCTGGTTCAGAACATACTCAACAATCCTGACGCTCGCCTCAGCGAGCTCCCACTAGTTTCCGAAAACAGGGAAATCGAGCAAGGTGCGCTTCGCGTTACCATGCAACCGGCGAAGCTAACGAGCCAGGCAGTTCTTGGACTTACTCCCGGCCAGATGCAGCGTCTGCAGTCAGTTCAGAATTTGCTGTGTGAAATCTGGAAGGACCTTCTGGATCGCCCCAGCGTTGCGGTCGACGACAATTTTTTCGATATCGGTGGGCACTCCCTCCTGGCGGCCCGAATGATACGAACGGTCGAACAATCTCTTGGCCGTAAGATCCCGGTATCGGCAATTTTTCGCGCTTCGACTGCCGAGAGTCTGGCACGCCTGCTGGTGGAAGACGGGGTTTCAGGATTCGATCAGGACTCGATCCTTGTCAATTTACGACCAGGTGATGATCTGATGCCGTTTTTCGCCGTTGCGGCCCCGCAAGTGGATACCTTCGGCTTCGGTGTTTTGGCCCGGCACTTCGAAGAAGGCCAATCCGTCTACAAGCTCCAGGCGTCTGAGCCTGCGGCGTGGGAACGTCCGTTCAACCGGGAAGAGTTACGTCTCTTGGCGGATCAGTACATCGCGGCGATGCGTTCGGTCCAGCCGCACGGTCCCTATTGCCTCGGCGGCATGTGTACCGGTGTCCCGATCGCTCAGCAGATGGTTCTTCAACTGGAGCAGCAGGGTGAAGAGGTGGGGCTGTTTGCCATTTTTGACACCTGGGTTCTGGAAAACTCTCAACTCCGTCCTCTATGGGCGGTGGACTACTACCAGCAGAGGTTCCGGTTCTTCCGCAAGCTTTCCCTAGAACAGCAAGTGGCAACGATTCGGCGCGCAGTCAAACGCCTTGGTTCACGCACCAACGGCAATGTTGGCAGCGGGTGGAACAAAGCCTACTGGCCGGGGCCCGATTTCCAACCGCCGCGCTTTGATGCGCCGGTCCTCTTATTCAAGCGTCCTAGACAGCCTTATTACTATGTCCGTGACCCAAACATGGGCTGGGGTGAACGGTCGAGAGGTGGAGTGCAAACCTGCGAGATCAATTGCGGGCATATTGAGATTCTCCGAGAGCCCCACATCCGAGTCGTGGGGCAAAGGCTCGCAGCCCGGTTGCATGAGTTGCGATGCAGATTGAGCTCCAAAGAAGAAGGAAGCTTGCCTATCGGTGAGCTTCCGTCGCCTCCTGGCCACGAACCTTGGCCGCAGTCGGCTTAGTGGGCCGTACATAAGGTCAATGAGTACTCCCGCAGAGAAAATCACATTTTCGCCGGCTAGTCCCCAGGGCGCGCAGGCGTCTGTACCTCCGGTCTCGTGCGAGGTCGAAGCGAGGCCCAGCTCCGCCCGTCCGGTCAAAGTAATCCGGCCTCCTTCGTTTTCTCTGAACACGATCGTTTCCGGCATTCGCACTCTGGCTCAGCATTCTGATCTTTTGCTGACGCTCAGTGCATTTCGCCTGAAAGTTCGGTATAAGCAGTCGGCTTTAGGTTGGGCATGGGCTGCGCTGCAGCCTTTGGGATTGATGGTGATTTACACCATCATCTTCACCCGAGTTACGAAAGTCGCCACGGGTGGCACGCCTTACCCGATATTTGTTTTTTCTGGCTTGCTGCCCTGGATTTTTTTTTCGAGTTCCATCTCTAACGCGGTGAATGGGTTGGTCCTGCACCATCACCTGCTCACCAAGATGTACTTTCCTCGGGAAATTATCCCCCTGTCGTACCTGGTAGCTGGCCTGGCGGATTTTTCCATCGCGGCGCTTATTTTGCGAGCCTTAATGGCTCGCTATGACATGCACCTAACCTGGAACATTCTTTACGCGCTGCCCATCGTGCTTGTCCTTGCAGGCTTTGCGGGCTCGGTTGCACTGTTCTTGTCCGCCCTCCAGGTTCGTTTTCGCGACGTGGGACTCGCGATGCCATTCATGTTGCAAGTGTGGATGTTCACGACTCCCGTGGTTTACTCGCTTCATGCCGTACCGGCGCGCTTTCGCACTTTGTATCTCGCGGATCCGATCGCAGGTCTGATCGATAATTTTAGGACCGTGGTGATCTATGGTTCATCGCCCGATCTCTCGACCTTTTCGATTTCGGCCGCGGCTACCCTCGTCTGTTTACTGCTGGCATATGGATTCTTCAAGGCATCGGAAGCAACGATGGCGGACGTGATCTGACCAACGTCATGATTGATCTCAAGTTTGACCGCGTATCCAAGAAATACAAGCTTCGCGCCGGCCACAACTCGCCGAAGCGCTGGTATCGGCCAGCATGGCGCAACCGGCAGAACGAGATGTGGGCCTTGCGAGACGTAAGCTTTGAGGTACGAGAGGGGGAATCGCTCGGTATTGTCGGCCACAACGGGGCAGGTAAGACGACGATCCTGAAAATCCTGTCCAGCATCACTGCGCCGAGCGCGGGCGAGATCACCGTTCGCGGCAAGCTCGCCGCCCTGGTCGAAGTCAGTTCCGGTTTTCATCCCGAGCTTACCGGGCGCGAAAATGTTTATCTCCACGGCGCCATGCTTGGCATGCGTCGCTCGGAGATCAAGCGCAAGCTGGACAGCATCATTGAGTTCTCTGGAGTGGAAAACTACATCGATGTGCCCGTAAAGCGCTACTCCTCAGGAATGTTTGTGCGCCTGGGATTCGCGATTGCAGCTCACTTGGACCCTGACATTCTGCTGCTCGATGAAGTGCTGGCAGTCGGAGATGCCGCGTTTCAGGCCAAGTGTCTTGACCGCATTGCAGAACTCCGCAAGATGGGGCGAACTCTTGTTTTCATTTCCCACGATCTTGCTGCCGTGTACCGGGTCTGCGACCGCGCGCTGCTGTTGAACCACGGCCGCCTCCTCATGGACGGCCCCCCTAGAAGGGTCATCGACGAATATCAAACCATGACATTCGCGGGGGAGGGAAGCTTCGCGCACGGCGGTGATCCTGAAAGTCTTGCGGAATGTACTCACGTCTCGTTTTTCGGGCGAGATGGCTCGGACGAGGTCCGAACCGGATATCCAATGCTGGCGCAGTTGCGCTACCGCGCACACACAACGATTGATGACGTCGTGTTTAGAATCTCGATCTACTGGCCAAGCGGATATCTCTGCGCCGAACTCAGCACTGAATCATCGCACCATGGGCTTTTTCTGGAGCGTGGTGCGGGCGCGGTAGAATTCGAATGTCCGGTTGTACCTGTGGTCCCGGGGCTTTACCGGGTGGATGTCGCTATCCAATCGAAAGGACGGGACATCGACTTGCGGCAGCGCTGCGCGACTCTTCGGGTCGAGCCCGGCAGACCAGTGGCTGGAGACTTTTACATCGAGAACACGTGGAAGCTCAGCCCGGAACCGTCTGCCATCCGCCAAAAATTCCTCATCGATAACGATTATCCCTCTCCCCCCGGTAGATAGAGCTTATAGGTGTTTGGCAAATGCTGTGATCCGGAAGACCGGGAAGGGCCCGGCTTTCAGCCGGGCCCACAGGAGCAGAGTTCGAGGTGCGGCGGGAGCCGCTGATGTCATCAGCGGTTCCCGCCGATTCTTTCCGGGACATGTTTCGGTGCAGCTGAAGCTGCACCCTTTCAAAGCTTTCAGGGATATTGGCTACATTACGTAAGCAGTTCTATCCTCAGTAGTGCGGCAGGAAATATCCGCCTAACGCGGCTTTCACGAGCGTGCCGGCGTATGCCAAATCGACACTCAACGGGGTGCTGAAATTCATGCCGTATCGCCAGCTTGCGGGCGCTTCGGGGTGCACGCCCAGGAGTATCACAAATCCCTTTCCCACGTAGCCCTCTGCGATCGCGGGTGAGCCGTTGGGATACTTGGCGATCACCTTGCCCCAACCGGATAGCTGAGGACCATCCTGCCAGTAAACATCCAGCCTGCTGCCATTCGCCAGATAGAGGTTTACCGGTTCGATGTTGATTCCCTTGTAGTAATCCCCATAGAAGTTGAACCACACTCCCGAGGTCAGGTTCAGGCCGTTGTATTTCGAGTAGCCGCCGAAAAAACCTCCTGCGCAGAATCCCAGATAGTGCAGCCCATCTTGCTGGACAGCAGAATGAACAATGGAGGTCGCGTGTGACGTCAGATTGTCCCCAATCTGAATGGAATTTCCACCCGGAACAATAAACAGCCTGTAGGTAGCCAGTTGCGCCTGCGTCATGCCGTCGAGTTGGCTTGAGTTGACGGTTTGGTAATTGAGTCCCAGGTTCTTGAGCACACTTGCCAAGGCGCTTACGTCACTGGATGATGTGCCCGTACCGTTGAAAAGCAGAATCGGGGGATGAATATAGGTGGTTGCCGTTGAAGCAGCGGTGCTGCTTGCTATGGCGACAGACGAAGCATCTACCGCTGTCGAGCTTCCAAGCGTTCGCGATGGCTCGACAGTCGGCACAACGATCTTCCACCCGGATGAGCCCGCCGAATCCAGAAATACAGAATTCTGGTGATTCAGACCTAGTGCACCGCCGAAATAGCTCACCACCACTTGTTCAGTACGATCATTGGTGGAAACGATATCTGGGCGTCCGTCGCCATTGAAATCTAGCGCTCCAGCAACCCTCCATTGCGCCAGCAACGTCCCAGCCAGACGAGTCGTGCCCTCCACAGTGGCGCCATCTGCTCCGCCGAGGTAGTGGATGGAAATCTCACCACTCGAGACATTCTGCACCACAAGATCAGGATGGCCGTCGCGATTGAAATCGGCTAGCCCTACGATCTCCGACCCAGAGGGCAACGACGTAATCTCTGCTCTGCTCTGGAAAATCGCGCCATTCGGGCCAGCGTAGAAGTAGACCTCAACTTGCCGAGTGACATCATTCACGAAAATGACGTCCGGGTTGCCGTCGCGATTAAGGTCGGCTACCGCCTGTGCTGTCCATCCCGAGCCGGGCGTCACCAGGGACGTTGAGCTTAATCGCGTCTGGGCGTAGGGCCCGCCGTAATAGCTAACGCTTACTCGGCCCGTAGAGCGATTGAAGTAGACGAGATCCGGCACGCCATTGTGGTCGAAGTCGGCTGCGCCGACCAGCGTCCAGCCTGCTGCAGTGCGGGAGGCGAGAGTCTTTGCCCCTTGCAGTTGCGTTCCTATAAATGTGTCAACAAGAACTTGTCCGGTGGACAAATCCATCCGATAGAGATGATTCGTCGGGCCAGAAGCAAAACCCGCGGTTTGAGCGACGGCAGATACGCAAAATGCCGCAAAAGCAAGGGCGAAGCGGAGAACACTTGCTCTGGGGGAACGGCGCACAACCAACCTCCCAAAATGGTTTTAGGACTACACGTCACACTCCTGGGCGAACGAAACCATTACGGATTTGGTAAATCCGAGCGAACGAAGCGAATGTTTCTGAATTGCGCTGAGTCTTACAGAAGTCGTTTACGAAAAAAAGACACGTTGGTACATGTTTTTGCGTTTCTTGGTACTCCATATGTTCCGGTCGGAAAATCGAGCCAAGAACCGGGTCTGGCTCGTAGCAGCCGTAGGGACCAAATCAAGCGAGGACGTTTCGGCAGTTGATCATTCCGCAGTCAAACACTACAGAGGCGAGAGTCATGAACACTAGACGAAGCTGGCCTGTGAAGCGTCCCGGTCCACGGAATACGGGAAATACGGGATTCTCTCAATCCAAACTATAGCTGCCCATCCACATCCAATGCTTTCATGTAGCCGGCCCGAGGAGGCGCAAACGAGTGTGCTCGAAGCCGCACTGGAGTCCTTGTGACACGTAGCGTCGTGTTTGCGTTTCTGGCGGTAATGGAGTTGGGCATGCTGATGATGGCAGTTTCCGACATTCAGCCCAACAGCTTGGAGTTACGCGTGCCGGCTTTGGCAGCGCCCGCCAAGGTGCTTCCTTTTGGTATTCCGGTCCCGGTTCAGCCTGCGCCTTTGCCCCCGCAAGATACGGATTGTCCGGCCGACAATGTTCGCAAGCAGAGTTGCGAAGCCAGGTATCTCTCTTCTACTTAGCCAATGCTAGCACCTGATTCAGGGAACCAGAACAGCAGCCCCATCGATAGAGTCATTCTTCACCGCAGCTAACGCCTGATGGGCTTCACTCAGCGGGAAAACCGTTACTTTGGGCGTAAGCTGTATTTCGGCTGCGATCTGCAGAAAATCGCGTGCGTCATCCCGAGTCATATTAGCGACGCTCCTAATCTGGCGCTCGCCCCACAGCAGCGTGTCGTAATCGAATTGTGGAAACCGGTCCAGATGAATCGCGTTAATCGCCAATACGCCTCCTTTCCGAAGGCTGCTCAGAGCCGCAATAACGACATCGCCGCTGGGCGCGAAAGTGATTGCGCGATCCAATTGCATAGCTGGCCGTTCGCGTTCGCTGCCCACCCACTCCGCACCGAGAGACGCTGCGAGGGCGCGATGAGAAGCTCCGCGGGTGGACACATACACACGGCACTTCCACGCATGAAGCACTGCGATTGCTAGATGAGCGGACGCGCCAAATCCGAAAAGGCCGATGCGCTCGCCACCCTTAACGCCCGCAACTCTCAGGCTCCGAAAACCTATGATTCCCGCGCACAGAAGCGGCGCTGCGTGAAGATCATCGAGCGCAGCAGGCAAGGGAAAAGCAAAATCGCTTCGCACCAGCGCGTACTCGGCATAACCCCCATCAACCGTGTACCCAGTGAGAGTGGGGGAATCGCAAAGATTTTCCAGCCGGTGCTGACAATACCAGCAGGTCCCGTCGACCCCGCCAATCCAGGAGACGCCAACTCGCGTTCCCGTCTTCAGTTCCGTCGTGCCACCCTCAACTACTTCGCCAACAATTTGATGGCCGGGAATGAGTGCGTCCTTCCGCTTTGCCAGCTCACCTTCAACGATATGTAAGTCCGTCCGGCAAACCCCACACGCCTTCACGCGGAGCAGAATGGTTCCCGCTGCAAGCACTGGTGTCGGGATCTCCAGTAAGCGTAGCGGCGCCTGCTCGATAGAGGCTGGATCGCTGAGGACAGCGGCTTTCATGATTCCGCCGGGCGGGAGCAGGCCCTGGACTAACCCGCGCGCTCTGTCGCCGCCCTGGAAATGGGCAGGACGGCGCGCACCGTCGTTCCACCTTTGCCCGATTCAATCGTCAACTGCCCGCCCAGTTGCCGGACGCGCTCTCGCATGCCCTGAATGCCTACACCGGGCCGTACGACTGGGTCTCCATTTGCCGATCGCATACCTTTGCCGGTGTCGCTCACCTCGGCAACGAGATCATTCATTTGACGGAAAACTCGAACCTTGGCGGTTTGACTTTCGGCATGGCGGTGAATATTGGTCAGAGACTCCTGTACCAAACGAAAGACAGTAGTCTCCATCTCGCGTGTCAGCCGCCCCAGATCCGAAGCAAATTCCAGGTCGACTGCAATATGGCTGCGCTCGGCGAAACCGTCCACATACCATTGCAGTGCAAACTCCAGTCCTGCCTCATCCAGCATCGGCGGATGAAGGAGATGCGAAATCGTCCGCAGTTCCTTGGAAAGTTCTTCCACTAAGTGAACGCTTTCGGTAGCCGCTTTAGCGGCGTGCGGGCCGAGCTTGGCCGCTTCCTGTTCAATAGGTACCAGATTCATGTTCAACGCGGCGAGTAGTTGCCCGGCGCTGTCGTGCAGCTCGCGAGCGATTCGCCGGCGCTCTTCATCTTGAGCCTGCAACAGCCGCGCCGAAAGAGCCCGCAGGCCCTCTTCCGCCCGTGTCAGATCTTCAGTTCGTTCCTGAACTCTGATCTCCAATTCGTCGTGAGCTTTTCTCAGCGCCTGAAGGGCGGCGTTTAGTTGCTTCTGACTGGCCTGCAGCGCCTGCCGGGCTTCGCGTTGTTCGTGAACGTTGGTGTTGGTTCCGAACCAGCGAACTACTCGTCCGAATTGGTCACGCACCGGTGTGGCGCGCGTCAAAAACCAACGGAAGACCCCATCCGCTCCTCGCAGCGGGAATTCCATTTCGAACGGCTCGCCGCTGGCAAGCGACGCCTTCCACTGCCGCAAAACCTCAGGCAGCATCGCCGGATCGTGTACCGATTGCCAGCCCCACCCAACCATGTCTTCCGGAGTCGTTCCGGTGTATGCATACCAGCGCTGGTTGTACCAGAAGATATGCCCGTCCGGCTCGGCCATCCACACCAGTTGAGCGATGGAATCCGCTAAAGCACGGAACTGTTGCTCACTGCGCCGCAGGCTTTCCTCGGCTTGCCTGCGTTCGGTAATGTCAATGATGACACCGAACATTCGCCCTACCTGGCTATGTTCATCGGGCTCGAGTCGACGTCCCTTGCATAGAAACCACCGTGTGCCGCGTTCCGGGTGTGAGTAGCGATACTCAAATTCCATTTCGCCGTTGCGAACGCCGTTCTCCATTTCTCGGGCCACCGTCGGCAAATCCTGTACTCGCGATTCCCAGATATTCTTGTGTTGCGGATCAGCAGCGCTGGTGCCGAACATGTCATGCAGTTCCGGTGATAAGGCAGACGAGTCCGCTGCCGGGTCCCACTCCCAAGTGCCGATATGAGCCGCTGCCTGCGCCAGGCGAAAGCGTCGTTCGCTGTCGCGGAGAGCCGTTTCGATGTGCTTGCTCTGCGTGATGTTGCGGGCGATTTTCGACGCGCCGACAATCCTCCCCTCCGAATCTCTCACCGGCGAGATGGTGAGGGAAACATTCAGCCTTTGACCGGACTTGGTCACCCGAACCGTTTCAAAGTGCTCAATCCGTTGTCCTGACCGCAACCGGGAGAGAATCTCAGCTTCCTGGTACTGCAATTCGGGAGGAATGACCATCGTGATCGGCTGTCCCACTGCTTCCTCAGCGCTGTACCCAAAGATCTTCTGTGCACCCGCATTCCAGCTTGTGATAGTCCCGTCCAGATTTTTGGAGACAATGGCATCCTCGGATGAGTCCACAATCGCAGCCAGCAAGAACCGGGCCTCATTACTCTGCCGCCGCAGTTCTGCCTCTTTGTTCTCCATCACTTTGGCCGCCCGCACCTCCTCCGTCACATCGATGGCGTGGATGAGAACACCTTCCACGTTGCCAGAGTCGTCTCTCAACGGCTGACAGACATAGTTAAAGTATTTCTTTTGAGGTTCTCCGGAATAATCACCAGGAAGGGCAACTTCCTCCTTGCTGCCAATGAACGGTTCCCCGCCGCGATACACGTTGTCGAGCACCGTGGCATAGCGTCGCAGATCGTGCTCGGAAAGCATTTCGCCTACGGTTTTTCCTACTACGTCTTCCTCCCGGTCGATGCCGAGAACCTGTAGCGCTGCCGGATTGACGAAGGCTATATGGTGTTCGGGGCCGTTGGTTACGACGATCGCCGCCCGCAGGTTCGTGAATGCTTCGGCTAGCTGGCTGGGACGCAACCCGAGCAGGGATGGGCGCTCATCTCCGGCTCTCGGATGCCCGGGAATAACGTGGCTCATGCAAAACCTATTCTAGTCTGGGACTGTGTTCTGCGCATATCCGGAATCGCTCAAAATGCTGAGTAGGTCTCGCGGCAAGGTCGGCCAGACGCAGTTCACGGTACAATTTCGACATACGTCGTGCGCTTCCGCCTCAGTCTTCGAATTTCAGGGCTCTTTCTCCTTATGTTCTCAGGTCTGACCCCTGCTGATTGGGGAAAGGGAACCATCGTTCACCGCGCCGCCTCCTTCTCACGTTTTCTGAGCGGGACATCCGCCCAGGTTGCAATAGCGGCGCGGGCGCTTCCCCTGAACCGGTTTGAAGCATCCCGGCTGTCTCACCCGGGACCCTACCGCCTCGCGGTGGGCATTGCTGATGACTATTTTGACGGTACCAGTTCCCGCGACCGCGTCCGGCGGCACTTCCAGATTGCGCGACAGCTGGGAGTGAAGTACCTGCGCTGTGCATTCAGCTGGAACGCGATTGAGAAGTCGCAGGGGAGGTACGACTGGGCTTTCTGGGACATGCTCGTGGCCGAAGCCGCGCATGCTCACGTCCAATTGATTCCTTATGTTGCCTATACCCCGAAGTGGGCGGCCACGCGGGAAAAAGAATTCTGGGCGCAGCCGCCGCGCGATCCCGAGTTGTATGCGCACTTTATGCGGCAGATGGTTGAACGTTACCGTGGCAAGATTCATGCCTGGGAGATATGGAACGAGCCCGACAATCTCGAATACTGGCAAGGCTCGGTCGAGAGCTACGCCGAACTCATACGCCGGGCGGCTATGGCGATGCGTGGTGCCGATCCAGCGGCAGTGCTGGTGCTGGGCGGCATGAGCCGTGGCCCCGGCCCATTTTTTCGTTCACTACTCGAAGAGTACGGCCTCGCCGGTTACGTCGATGTCATCGCCATGCATGCTTATCCCGAGTCGTGGGACGAAGAGCGCGCCGAGACTATCTATCGCGACTGGGCTGCGCAGATGGCCAACCTGATCGCGCGCGAAGGCCAAGGCGATGACTTCTGGATCAACGAGATGGGCTATGCCGATTATCGTTTTTCGCCCGAGCAGGCCTCCAGGTACAGCACCAGCGTTTTCTATGACTACGAGCACACGCGCGAGTATCAGGCAGATTTTCTTTTCAAGGCCGAGGTGATGTCGGCGGCTTCTCCTCGCGTGTCCTTGACGGCATGGTACCGGATCGACGACTTCTCGCCTGCGAAGGAGCACTTTTCTGACGACCTGGTGAACTATCATCTCGGGCTCATCGATGCCACAGGGAAGAAGAAGCCAGTTTTCTATGCGCTGAAGTTTTTTCTGAGGCTGTTCAGCCGGCCGGTGTCATTGGTTGACACTCCCTTTGAACAAAGAAATAAAGCGGCTTCCGATTCCGTTGTCGAAGTGTTTCGCCGAACGGACGGCAGGATCATCGTGACCGGCTGGCTGCGCAGTTCGCTGCCTTCCGAAGTTGCTCGGCATTCAGGCATGCTTCAGGACAAGCGGCATGAGAAGGTCTCGGTGACGCTACCCTGTAAATCGATCCAGCACCCACATTTGTATGATGTCGAAGGGCGAGAAGTTACCGGCCATGCCATTTTTCAAAATGGCCGCCTGAAGAATGTTCCGCTCACCGGAAATAAAGTTTTTATAGAGGAGATGCAGTGCCAGGATTGAGTCAAAAAGACTACGGGAACCTCGCCAACAACTTCCGCAGGTTCGCGGAGTTCGTGACGATGCTCCCGTAATCCAACCGGCGCGTTGAACCGACGATCAGCTCGTTTTCAGTGCCGCCGCCTTGGGCTGGTAAATGCAAAACGGCTCTTCATCGAGGAAGTCGCCGGTTGCCGCGTAGGCCCGGGCGCGGCATCCCATGCAAACATTGCGGAACTCACAGCAGCCGCACTTGCCTTTCAAATTGCCGGTGTCACGTAATTGCTCGAAAACCGCGGCATGGTCCCAGATTTCAGAGAAACTTTGCTTACGCAAATCGCCTGCAATGACCGGCAGATAGCCGCAGGGGTAAACCTCGCCTTCATGCGAGATGAAACACACTCCTGTGCCCGCTAGGCATCCTTTGGTCATCGCGTTCATGTCCGAAGGATGTCCGGTGTGGTGCCCGGGGGGATGGCTCGGCTTCAGGACAATCCCAGTCGAGCCCGGCATCATCATTTCCGACGGACCGATCTCGGTGGAATCGGCGGCTGCGTGCGACAATCTGGTTCTTGCGGCCGCTTCGGCGGAACGCCCTTCCGCAGCGCGTCTCTGTCTTACGACGCGGAAGTAGTGCGGCGCGCAGGTCGCCTTCAGCTCGGTTCCACCATCGAGGGATCGGTCATAAAACCAGTTCAACATCTGCTCGTACTCTTCCGGAGGAACCATCTGTTCCTCGGCAATGTCGACTCCGCAGCCCACTGGAACCAGCAGGAAAGTATGCAGTGCATCCGCGCCCAGCGACTTCGCCAGCTCGAGTACCTGTGGCAACTGGCGAGCGTTGTGGCGGGCAATGGTCATGTTGATCTGCACTGACATGCCCAGCGCCTTCAGGTTGCGCAAGCCGTAGACGGCGGCATCGAATGCGCCCGGAATTCCCCGGAAGGTGTCGTGAGTCACCGAATCGGCCCCGTCCAGACTGATGGAAACGCGCTTCACGCCGGAGTCCACGATCATGCGCGCAACCTCTTTCGTCACCAGCGTGCCATTGGTTGCCAGGGCTACGCGCAATCCCTTGTCGGTCGCGTACCGTGCAAGCTGAAAGATGTCGGAGCGGTAGAGTGGTTCGCCTCCGCTCAGGACCAGAATAGGGTTGGCAGCGGCAGCAATCTGATCGATGATCCCCAATGCTTTGTCAGTCGACAGGTCGGAGGGCGAGCTCAACTCCGTCGCCGTGGCACGGCAATGAATACAGCGCAGATTACAGCCCTTGGTGACTTCCCAAAAGATCAGCCTGGCTTTGTTGCCGGCCCCACTGCCGTTTCCGTTGCCGCTGGCCATCGCGCCGCCTCCTTTGCCCCCACTCGCGCAATCGGTGACTGGATTCAGCTTAGAGAACGGCAAACATAGCAGCCGTGACTGATGTCACGACCAATTGTGACGGCCGTCACGAGAGCGAAATCTGCGGATTGTGCTCAGGTTACGGACCGGTGCCGCCCGTGTGACAGTCATTACAGTTGACTGCGGTGAGGTCGCCCAAGTCGACCGGATGCTTGAAAGGCATGCCTTCCGAAACCACCGCTGCCGCATCGCCTTCTTGCTCGCTGAGCACCGTGTGGCAGGTATCACAATCCTTCTTGAGCACCTTGCCCTCAGCGCTCACATGCTGGCCGTCGTGGCAGCGGAAACATCCTGGGAAGTAGAGATGGCCGATGTTATTGGTATGCGTTTTCCAATCGAGCTTCATCTCCGGAAACATCGTGCTGCGATAAATGCGCTGAATTTCCGAAATGGCGTCGCGGATTTCACTCTGCTTCACCTTTTCCAGGGCAGGGTACTTACTGGAATAGAATTTGTGAACTTCCGTCGCAATGCCCTGCATGGCTTCATCGCTGGTTTTGTAGGTTCCGGTCAAAGCAGAAACAGCAGTTGCCTTCAGAAAGGGCAAGGAGAGATCCATGCGACGGGCGAGTAACGAGTGGTCGACTGCCTGATCCGGCGGCACATAGATGTGCGTGGGCCGGTTGTGGCAATCGACGCAATCCATACGGCGGCGGGCTGCCTTCTGCAGTTGTTCCTTGGGAATGGTGGCGTCCTGGGCAAAATATTCCGTCACTCGCCCCTGCATGTCTTTGACATGGATGTAAGGAATGACCTGGTGCTTATCATCGGTCGAGACGTAGTTGATTTCGTTGCCGATATTCATGTGCCAGTGAATGCCGGAGGGCGCGCCGGTGGCAGGGTCGCCGCCGCCGGTCTTGATCAGCATGCGAATCTGCCGCACCGTGTTCTTCTCGTCGCTGCTGTAATGAGTGAACACTTTCAGTTGAGCGCCGTAAAACTTGCGCGGCCAATGGCACTGCTCGCAGGTTTCCTGCGCAGGACGCAGATTGTGGACTGGAGTGGGAATCGGTCGCGGAAACGTGTTGAAGGTGGTGGCTATAACCTGGCGCGCTCCCGATAATTTCGATCGCACATACCACGTCGCCCCCGCCCCGACATGGCAATCGACGCAAGCTACCCGCGCATGCGGAGACTGCTGATACGCGGTAAATTCCGGAGCCATCACGCTATGGCAGAGCTGGCCGCAGAACTGCACTGAGTCGGTGAACTCGTAAGCGCGGTAGCTGCCCACAGCGCTCATCATCACAAACACGACGACAAAACATAAGAAAAACGCTACCGCACCGCGCTGGCCGGGGTCGGCGAAATCAATTCGCAGGTAGCGGGACGCCTGCTCAGGCCTGTGTCCGCTACGCCTGCGCCGGTCATTCCATACTCCGATGGGAATCAGCAATAGCCCGAATATCAGGAATCCGGGTGCGACCATGTAAGCCAGAATGCCTACGTAAGGACTGGGACGGTCTGAGGTCAGATCAATGAAGAAGAGGAAAAAAATGTTGGCGAGAGCGACCAGGGCGAGGGCGAGTCCAATCAGTGAGAGTGGATTGCGCAGCAGTTTCCGGATTTTCGACGCCCCTGCTGCGGGTAGCGACCCGCCTCCACGTTCCTCAGACATTCAGTCCCTCCTCAGTGGTTTTGATACTACCCTCCGGATTTTGCCCGCAACTACTTTTGCCCCGTCGCGATTTCCTCGGCCGGTTCGCTGGCTTCTGCCGGGATGCTACTTTCCGGTCCTCTTGCTTCGGCGTTCTGCTCAGGGCGTTCCGGTTCCGCAACTTTCAAGAGCCTTTCACTATCGAGCCCATGTTCCTCGCGATAATGCTCGAACGACATTCTGCCATCCCACCACGCCCAATTCATCGGATACACATCGGGATCGAGGAATACCTGATAGAAGTGCCAGACGACAATGGCAAGCGTCGCCAGCACCGCTTCGTAGAAGTGAATGGCGGTCGCGATATCGAGCCACCAGCGCGGCAGAAGGTTGCCGAAGAATACCTTGGCCCACAACATCACGCCCGTGCTGGCCATGACCACGAGACCCCAGACCAAAGCCCAGTACTCAGCCTTTTCGGCGTAGTTGAAGCGGGCAAACTCGGGTTTCCGCTGTCTCCATCCCAGGTAGTAGGCCATCGTGCCAAGCACGTCTCCCGCATCGCGGGGACGGAACATGAAGTCGCGGGCGAGCCGGCGTCCGTCTCGGGTCAGGATCAAATAAAACAGGTGATAAATCCCTGCCGAGATCAGCACTACGCCGGCCACCCGGTGAGTAATACCGCGTACTGTTTCGCTCATCGCCAGCAAGGAGGCGAACCAGGAATCCGGAAACTTGAGCGCGAACCCGGTCAGGACGAGAGTGATGAAGCTCGCCAGCAGCACCCAGTGCTGCACCCGCTGGCGCATGGTCATACGGATCACGGTCCGATGTTGGGCGTTGCGCCGGGCCAGAGCCTTGCGCCGCCAGATGATCAGGTTGTGCAATACCATGCCGCCGATCACCAAGGCGATCATGCTTAGGTAAAATCTGCGAATCCAGCGCACAGCCTTCGTGCCAACATCAGCTGAAAGCGGCGCATCCACGTGGACTTTTCCCAGTACAAATTTCTGCGTAACTCCGGGATGGCATTGTCCGCAGGTCTTGATCAGGTTGGCTTGGTTGATTGTCGATCGGGGGTCGTTGGATGGAAGAATGTTATGAACTCCGTGGCAACTAGCGCAGTTGGCCACGACCTGCGATCCGAGTTTGGAAGCCAGCCCGTGATAGCTCTGCAAATAAGTGGTTGTGCGTGCTGAGGGAATCCCCAATTCTTGCGAGAGCCGCACGCCTTCATGGCATCGGGCGCAGGTGACCGTCGCGAGATTAGCAGCCGACACCGACGAGCTCGGATCCAGATGATTTTTGATCGAGTGGATGCCATGACAATCTGTACACACCGGCGCCTGCCAGTTGCCGCGCGCGATCGCCTGGCCGTGAATGCTCTGCGTGAACTCTGCTTCCACATCTTTGTGGCACTTGGCGCAGGTTGCTGGCACGGTGAACTTGAAGATAGATGATTTCGGATCGCCTGCCGTCAGGATCTCGTGGCTGCCATGACAGTCGGTGCATACCGCCGCCTTATCGGAGCCCGCGGCAACGGCCCGGCCATGGACACTCTGTTCGTAAGACACAAAGGGCTGTTCGCTGTGTCCACTGGCCTGCATGACAAACTTTTGCCCATGACAAGTTCCGCACGTTGCCGCGACATTGGCGTGGCTCACGCGTGAGTTCGGATCGGACGCAGCTAAAAGCTCGTGTGGGCTGCCGTGACAATCGACGCATGTGGCAGCCTGCCCATCTCCCTTTTTGTGTGCTTGAGCGTGAAAACTGCGCTCGTAGGCGGCTTGTTCATCCGCATGGCACTGCGCGCAGCTGATCTTGGCCGGAGTGGTCTCATGCGGCGAGGTCTTCACATCTGTGTGGCAGTCCACACAGTTGAACATGCTATGAATCGATGCCTTGAAGCGATCTTCGCCGACAAAAAGGCTAACTTGTTTTCCGCCTTCTTCCCTAGTAAGAGACGAGTCGTTATGGCATGCCAGGCACTCGGCATTGGAAGGCTTTGGCTTAGTTTTGGCTGCGGTTCCAGCCAATACCGGGCCGGCCGACATGATGCAAGCCAAAGCGAGGACCGCGGGGAAGAGTTGTTTGAAGTGCGGACAAACTGTGTTGCTGCCGTCCATGTGGGCGACTCGCATAATGTCACCGCTCTCCTTCAGTCCTGAGTCACTTCAGATTCATTGTTGGGGAATTGCGGGCGAAGGGGCAGTGAGTGTACTCACGAGCAGGGGTGATGCGAATCACAACAGAAGGAGTGAGGCAAATCGCTGTAGCGATAAACAACTACGGAACAATGGTTGATTGAAACACACGTCTCCCATGCTAAGACTGGGTGTTTTCGACTAGGGAATTACGAAACGTTCTAGTGGACTTTGGCTGACACCGAGTGGCGCGTACGCATCAGTCCCACTGAGCGGACACGATCATAGGCGACGTGCAAGTCCTCGCTCAGCAGATGGACGACCTGGAAGCAGGCTTCACGATGCCCGCGCAGGAAGTGCAGCAAGTCCTTACGTCTCACAACCGCCACCTTGGCATTGTCAAGGGTTTCCGCGGTAACTTCGTAAGGGCTGCCGGATAAAGCCGCACTCAATCCTAAGACTTCCCCGGGTCCTGCGATCCGAAGGGTGAGACGCTTGCCGGTTTCTGAACAGACCGACAGTCTGGCTCGGCCTTCGCAGAGGACGAAAATGGCGCGCGACGGGTGGCCTTCTTCCAGAAGCGTTGTGCCACGTGGGTAAACATTCAATGATTTGATGGCGTCGAATGCTTCCAGAGCTTCGGCGGGGAGATCGCAGAAGGCCCGGTCCGCACGAAGAACGCAATCGAAGCAGCTTTGGTGGAGTGCGGTATCCATAGATGACTTGATAACGCGCTCCGGCGGTGAGCACAGTGATTGCAGTCACCCGTCGCGGTGACCCGTCGCACAGGGCAAGGCGTCAGCTGTTGGTCGCCATTGCTCTCAGCGCGGCCTTATTGCGAATCAGCAGGGTGGAACCCTTCGACTGCACGATCTGACGCTTCTTGAGATCGGCGAACAGGCGGGTCACCGTCTCGCGTGAGGTGCCGATCATTTGTGCGATTTCCTCGTGGGTGAGCGCCAGCTTCAAGCGGGGCTCCAGCTTGGCAGTCTCTCCGTTCCTCGATGTCCATTCCAGGAGAAGCTTGGCCAGCTTCTCGCCCGCCGAGTGTGACAATCCCAGCGAGCGGACCTCGTGGCATGCGTTGTTGTACTTATCGCTGAGTTGCTCGGCTACTTTGAAGCAAGCGTCGGAATGCTCCTTGAGGAAGCGCAGAAAGTCTTCGCGTTTCACGAAATTGACCTGGCACGGATCAATGGTTTCGGCCGTAAGCTCGTAAGGCTTGCCGGACACGGTAGCGCTCAAGCCCAGCACTTCTCCAGGCTCAGCGATTTTCAGAATAAGTGTTTTGCCGTCGGTAGCGCAGATCGAGAGTTTCACCCGTCCTTTGCACAGGACAAAGATGCCGCGCGGCGCCTGCCCCTCGACAAAGAGCACGGCGCCCTTAGGATAGGCGGTGGCATACTTGATGGTCTCAAAGGCCTGCAGGGCGGAGGTGTTGAGATCACAGAAAATGCGCTCGGCGCGCATTTTGCAAGTAAGACAGCTTTCGATGATGTCCAGTCCATATGGTGAGAGCACAAACACCCCCCGTGATGCTCCGTCGCGGCCAGTTTGCTGAAGCCGCGTCCTGGCCACAGGCTGGTCACGGTAAGTGACCCTCTACCATTGGCCTGTGACGTGCATCACGGCTACTAGTGTCCGCCTGGGCCTAGCCCGGGGCTGTGACTTTTGGCACATTTCAATGTGATATCCCTCACAAGGCCCTGGCCTCCAGTTCTGCTGGCCTAATGCGGGATTTCAGGGCATACTAGGCCCGAAGGTCCCCCGGGGAAGAGGTACCGATGCTCGAAGACAAGCCGATGCTGCAGCCGCCACAAGCCATACGACTGCTTACCGCCGCCGACCGTCAACAACGCCGCAAGATGATTCTGGCGTTGGTTCTGCTACTGGTCGCACTCGGTATCGTGGTGGACAGGAATTGGAGTAACTGGTTTGGTTCGAATGACACCTCCGCCGCGGATTGGGATAGCGGCAATGATGGCGCTTACGGCATCCATAAATCCCAATCTAATCGCAAGGTGCCAGCGCCACCCAAGAACGTAGTCAAGGCCGCTACCAAGGATGAGGCTGGTCCGGAAGCGCCCCCGGCGGTAGTCAACCGAACCGCTCTGCCGCCTCTCGAAGTTGAAGTCGTGGCCGGAGGCAGCCGCCAGACTGTTCGGCCAGGAAGCCCGGCTGTCCGCCTGGACATGTCGGAAGCTCCAGGCAGCGCCCCCGAAGCTGCGGTTCCCGCCCTTGCCAGCCGGCAGCCTGCCACCAACGCCTCCGAACGGGTTCGTATGTCCGCCGATACTGTCCACGTGGTGGAGCGGCCGGTACAGCCTTCTTACCCTATGCTGGCGCGGCAGATGAAAGTACAGGGATCGGTGATGTTGCAGGCTTTAATTGGCACCGACGGGCTAATACAGGAATTGCACGTGCTCAGCGGCCCGACGATTCTTGCGTCCGCGGCGGAAGAGGCAGTGCGCCAGTGGCGCTTCAAGCCTTACTTGCAAAATGGAGCGCCGGTAGAAACCGAAGCTAAGATCACCGTTAATTTCACCATCTCCGCCTTGTAAGGCCGTCCCCGGGAGAATTCTTTTGTTTGGAGGCTCAAGGCCCGCCGGCCTCTTCGTTCTAGCGGTCCTTGCCATATGCGTCAGTTCTAAGCTTCCGGTGAGGGCCCCTGCACCAGGAGGTGGCATGGCTTTCGCAATCTCCAGCAATGCCTTCGAAGACGGCGGCGATATTCCAAGAAAATTCACCTGCGACGGTGCTGACATTTCGCCCGAGTTGTCCTGGACTGAACCTCCGGCCGGTACAACGAGTCTGGTTCTAATCGCCGATGATCCGGATGCCCCTGTGGGAACCTGGACGCACTGGCTGCTTTTCGATCTGCCCGCCGACACCCGCAACCTGGATGAAAATGTCAGCAAGATCGATCAACTGCCCAACGGAGCCCGCCAGGGCCGCAACGATTTCCGCAAGATCGGCTATGGAGGACCTTGTCCGCCGCCGGGCAAGGCCCACAGGTATTTCTTCAAACTCTTCGCGCTGAACGCCACGCTTGGGCTCCAGCCCGGAGCCGGTAAATCGGAACTCGATCAAGCTATGCAAGGTCACGTGCTGGCGAAAGCCGAGCTCATGGGACGCTTCAGCCGCTGAGCGGCTACGCAATAGACTTACTCCCGGCAAAGAACTTTCCTCTAAAGTAAAAACCGATCGCACATCGGCACCGTACTTCAGTCACCCCAAAGCGTGATTCCAGTCACTTCCACCCCGGAACTGCAGGCCGAGAATTCTGATGTCGAAGGAAGCCAGGTTTTTGCGCGTGTGGGTATGCCCACCACCGCCAAGTACGCCTCGACAGCCGGAGGATGCGATGGGGATATCGAAGCAGGAAGCGCTTGATTATCATTTTGGCGCGCGGCCAGGGAAAATCGAGGTCACACCCAGCAAACCGTGCCGGACACAGCGAGACCTCAGCCTGGCCTACACGCCCGGAGTGGCGGTGCCCTGCCTCGAAATTCAAAAGAACCCGCACGATGCATTCAAGTACACCAGCCGCGGCAATCTGGTCGCCGTCATCTCCAATGGCACGGCAGTCCTGGGATTAGGCGATATTGGCGCCCTCGCGGGCAAGCCGGTGATGGAAGGGAAGGGAGTGCTGTTCAAACGGTTCGCCGACGTGGATGTGTTTGACATCGAAGTTGACAGCCACGTCCCCGATGACGTGATTAAGGTCTGCCAGCTGCTGGAGCCCACCTTTGGCGGAATCAATCTCGAAGACATCAAAGCGCCCGAATGCTTTTACATCGAAGAGACCCTCAAAAAGACTCTGAAGATTCCTGTCTTCCATGACGACCAGCACGGTACCGCGATTATTTCCGGCGCAGCTCTCCTCAACGCTCTGGAGGTCGTAGGCAAGGACATCAGCAACATAAGGGTGGTCTTCAACGGAGCAGGAGCTTCCGGCATTGCCTGCGCGGAACATTACGTCCGCTTGGGAGTCAAACGGCAGAACATCACCATGTGCGATACCAAAGGAGTGGTCTACCAGGGCCGCGCCGAAGGCATGAATGCCTACAAGGAACGCTTTGCCCAAGAGGTTCCGTTCCGCACTTTATCCGAGGCCGTGGCCGGAGCCGACGTGTTGGTTGGCTGTTCGGTCAAAGGAGCCTTCACGCAGGCGATGCTGAAGGGCATGGCAGCGCGACCTATTGTATTTGCCATGGCCAACCCCGACCCGGAAATCACCTACGACGAAGCCAAGGCGGCACGGAACGACATCATCATGGCAACCGGACGTTCCGATTATCCCAACCAGGTGAACAATGTCCTTGGGTTCCCATTCATTTTTCGCGGCGCACTCGACGTGCACGCGACCGCGATCAACGAGGAGATGAAGCTGGCGGCAACTCGTGCCCTGGCCGCCCTGGCGAAGGAGGACGTCCCCGATTCGGTCCGACGTGCTTACGGAGTAGACCGGCTGGCGTTCGGTCCAGACTACATAATCCCCAAGCCTTTCGATCCGCGCGTTCTGGTTTGGGAGGCATCCGCGGTGGCGCGCGCGGCCATGGAAACCGGTGTAGCTCAGGAGCCTGTCGATCTTGCCGAGTATCGCGAATTGCTCGAGAAGCGTCTGGGCAAGGCGCGTGAAATCATGCGCATCATGGTGCACAAGGCGCAAGCCGCACCTAAGCGCGTAGTTTTTCCCGAGGGCGAGCATCCCAAGATTCTTCGCGCGTGTCACATCCTGGTAGAAGAGAAAATTGCCAGGCCCATTCTGCTGGGTAACGAAACTGTGATCCGAAACAAGGCAGCGGAGTGCGGCGCCGATCTCGACGGAACGGAAATTGTCGACGTCGAACGCTCCCCGCGGCGTGAGTCCTATGCGCGCGAGTTACACCTCTTGCGCCAGCGGCGGGGAGTCACTCTCTCGGAGGCGCATGATCTGATAAACAATCGCATCTTTTTCGGATCACTTATGGTTCATTTGGGAGACGCGGACGCGCTGGTCTCGGGCGTCAGCCAACATTACCCGGACACGATTCGCCCGGCGCTGCAGGTCATCAAAATTCGCGGAGACGTTCACAAAGTAAGCGGCCTTTACCTTATGGTGACCCGCAAAGGCGACCTGCTCTTCCTGGCGGATTGTACGGTGAACATCGATCCATCGGCCGAGGACCTGGCCGAGATCGCTTTATGCGCGGCCGATGCCGCCCGCCGTTTCGACGTCGAGCCTCGCATCGCAATGTTGTCTTTCTCCAATTTCGGCAGCACTAAACATCCCACCTGCGAGAAAGTGCGGCGAGCCACCGAACTGCTGAAGCAGCGCAACCCCGGCCTCGTGGTGGATGGCGAAATGATGGCCGACACTGCCCTCACCCCCGAGCTGCTGGAAGGGGATTATCCGTTTTCCTCGCTGAAAGGCAGCGCCAACGTGCTCATCTTCCCCGATCTGAATGCTGCCAACATCGGCTACAAGTTGCTGATGAAAGCGGGCGGCGCGGAGGCGATCGGGCCAATCCTGATGGGCATGAGCAAGCCGGTTTGTGTGTTGCAGCGCGGCGCCGAAGTGGAAAACATCGTCAATATGACGGCCATTGCGGTGGTCGACGCTCAAGATACGGAAGCTAACGAACGGAAGAAACAAATGCGAGCGGCAGTAGTGGCCGCTGACTGAAGCCAGGCAACACCCAGAAGCGGCGCCTGTCGGGCGCCGCTTTTATGTTCCCGGAAGCTGCCCAAAATGACGGACGCCCCGCAACTCTTGCGAGTTGCGGGGCGCCCGGGCAGCCCTCCCCCAGAACTGCTCAATCGCAGGGTATGTTTTGTCAGGCGCTTTGAGAATGGCACGTAGGTGCTACTTCGATCCACTTAGGTGCTAGGCCCGGGCAAGGATTTCCACAGGTCACCGACATTTCTGACCGCAATAAACAAATCTGTCACGCTTGATGACATCCAACCAGGCCTACGGGGTGCTGTATGGCTAGAGAAGCGAGAACCTGGGATGCGCTTTGCTTCGCCGCTGCCGCCGAAAGGGATCCCGAGAAGCTGCAGCAGATCATCATCGAACTTAACGTGCTGCTTGAAAGCCGGCAGGAGGAGTTGGAGCGCTTTCGGGACCGTCGCTTCGAACCCAAAATTGCTCACTTGCGCAATTGGCAGCATTAGAGGGCGCCTTATGTTCAGAGCGCGTGGGAACAGGCCAAATCGCCCGGGCAGAGCAGGGTAACCACCCAATCGGCCCTTGTCCTCTCTCGAATTCGGTTTGCCCTACCTGAGTAACTTGAGTGGGGGGCCTTCCCAAAATAGGCTACGAGAATGCTCCCCCGCGCTCTCGTATTCTCGGCTGACGAGCCCGCCAGACTCACGCTCCTGGAGGCGCTCGCTTCCGTCGGTTTTCAGGTCGAGGAGTGCGGCGAGATCTTCGCGGCCATCGAGCAGGTAACCAGTTACTCCTTCAAGGTCATTGTGGCCGATTTCGGCCAGGCGCTTGAGGCGAAATTCCTGCTGCAGACCGCCCGTGACCTCAAATGCAATAGGTCGGCTCTCAGTGTAGCTCTTGGAGATTACAAGCAACTCGAGGCCGCAACTGAGCTGCGCCCCACGGCCATACTGCGAAAGCCAATTTCTCCCGCGCAGGCTGTAGAAGCGTTGGTCAGGCTCGGCGCTCCCAGTCCCCCGGTATGGCAGCCCCCTCAGCTAATGCAGGAGCGTCAGACGGAGCAGCTCGGTTCGCCTGTTTTGGACCAGGTCGGTACTCGCGCGGACGAACGGCTGCACGCCGTTTCCGAAGCTTCTGTTCCAAACCGCCACCAGGATTGGGATATCTCCGCGATCGCGCCAGCAACCGTGTCACCACGCAGGTCGAGATGCTGGACAGCAACCGCAGTTCTCTCCGTTCTGAGCCCAGTCCTCATCATCTTCAGCCTTCTGGCTTACGATTCTGGAATGCGTCAGCTGGCAGTCCGATGGAAGCAGTCCGTATTCAATCGGATGGCGAACATGAACTCAAGCGCCGCGCGAATATCGGCTCAGCCGGCATCTCAGGCGGGCGCGCCGACCCTGCAGGCTTCCGTGCCGCAGCTGACCGACTACATCCTCGCTGACTACAAGCTGCCCGATGCTCCGCCCGGGTCGCTGATCGCAATTCCGACCAACAGCGAAGTACAGCCTCCGGAGATTGATACCGCGGCGGTTCAGGCATTGCGCGGTATGCGGCAGACATCGCCACCCGAGTATCACGTTTCTATCGCCCGTACGGCCAGCAGTCCTGAAATTCCCGAGAGCTTGTTACTCCCATCGTCCTACGTGACCCTGGCCAAAACCATGACCAAGCTGCCGGACGAAGAACGAACCCTGGAGCCTCGCAAGCTGTCCGAGGAAGTCTCGCGGGCGCTGCTGATCCAGCAGGATTTGCCTCTATACCCGGCGCAAGCCAAAGCCGCCGGGCTAGAGGGCTCGGTTGTGCTGCAAGCTTTGGTAGGTAAGGATGGCACGATCCGTGACGTGAAGCTCATACGCGGCCATCTGCTTTTGGGGCAGGCAGCAGCCGAGGCGGTTAAGCGCTGGCGTTATCGGCCTTATCGTGTGAACGGGCAAAATCTGGAAGTGCAGACTCTTATTACGCTTGAGTTTCGACGAAACTCATAAACCTGCAGATTGCTAACAGCTGCAGCTGAGAACGACAGGAGCTTTACACATGTCTAGAGAAATCGGCAAAGCCGGGCAACGGGCTCCGCGCGTCAAGTTTCTCGGTTCAGTGCTGGCCCTGGTGGAATTGCAGAACCGCAGAAATGTCAGGGTCCGCGTACACCAGCTGTCGGTGAATGGCGGTTTGTTGCAGCTAAGAGATCCTCTTCCGGAGTCGGTTGGCGTTGAGCTGGTTTTCCGCGTAGGTCCAGCGACGATTCGAGGAGACGCTGAAATGCTGTTTCCCATGTGGGCAACCCGAGAGTGGCTGCAACCCTTCCGCTTTCTCGATCTCGATGCCGCGCAGCGTGCCCGCCTCGATAATGCGCTCCAGCCGTATCTGAAGACCGCGGGCACCGACACGCGGCGAGTCCCTTCAGATCTCTCCGGAAGCAGCTTCCTCGCGTACAGCGCTGAGAACGCGTCGTGAGCGTGCAAACATCAATGGAAGAGCAGCGTTAGAGAAGCATCACCCTCAAGGCTGGCTACGGCACCAGCCAGCCGGAATCGCTGGTAGCTCCGCCGAGCACGATCTGAACACCGGCCACCGGATCCAAAGCCAGCGTGTCCTTTTCCCCAGTTGCGTGGGTCACGATCCAGAACTCGCGCCCGCCTGGTTCGACACCGGAGAACTGGATGTTATTGGATGGGTTTGCATCCAGCGTGGTCAGCAGGGAACCGTCCGGTGCCGCTACATGCACCCCGCCGCTGGTGTCGATGAAAGCGATATGCGTTGGGCTAAACGCCGCGCGTGGATTATTCGCAAGCTTGTTGCTGAGAAACGCAACGTGAACCATGTCTTCGTTGACGCTGGTAAGGTTGGCAACGCCGCTTTGATCGTTGAAAAGCATCCAGTTCCCCAGTACGCCTAGGAAACCCGACGTGGGCCCGACGGTTGTGATTGTGGTCTGGGGCGATGCCGGTAAACCGGAGGCATTCGCCGGAACGTACCTCCACCCCCCGCCCGCTGCACGAACTATCATGCCACCGTCAGGCAGAAGGTGCGCCTCGGAGTCATTGGTGTTAGGCGGGGTTAACTGCAACACATCGTTCCCATCGGTGAGGCTCAACCGGTAAACGTAGTTGTGACCGCTGCCGGCGGCGTTCGGGCAGACGGCCATAAAATGTACGCCGTCGAAACCCGGCGATATGCTCGGAGTTGTCCCGCATTTCTTGGGGAAGAACCAGGTAAATGTGCCATCCACGCCCATCGACCAGAGATGGAACGGCACGGTGTCAGTTGTGTGGCTCGCAATCAGCACATCATGAAAGGAGGCATCTGTAATGCCACCGTAATAGGTATCCGCGGAATCGTTTACCTCGGGCGACAGAACGATCGGTCCTGTCGCCGTGCCGTCAACCGGCTCGTAATAGACAATGCTGCCTGAAATCAAGATTGCGCCTTCGGGGAAATAGTCCAACAGAAGCATGTTTGAGGTTGTGCCCGGCAGGTTGACAGCGCTGGCGGTACCATCACTTGCCCAGACCGCAGCATCCGTCCCAATGGGACAAGAGATCAACACGCCTTTGGCGTTGACGCGAACAACCGGTTGTGCGGTGCAACCCGCGAGCAGCACCTGGTTGTTACCGCCCTTCAAATCGGTCGAGTGAATGTCAAAACTGGTGCTGCCAGTGGAGTCCCAGTAGACCAGCCGGCCCGTTGAAGTGAAACCCAGGTATTTGTAGAAGTGTCCCTGCGCAGACCCTATGATGACCCGCTTCGCTCCACTGGTGTACAGGCCGAATTGCGATCCGCCGAGCGTCGGCGTGGAGGAAGGAATTTGGTAGGCAACCGGACCGTTGGTGCCGAGCTCGGGTACGCTGACTCCGAATGATGCCGGTGCCAGGGCAGCAGTTGCGCTTGTAACAACGTTCATAGCCGCGCTGCCCGGAACGTCCGCATTGAATTGCGCAGCAAACTGATTGCCAGTGTCCTCGCGAAAGCCAACCATCCGGTACACCACGCTTCGGCTTATGCTTCCTGTGATCGTGGATGTAACGGTATCCGTTGCCGCTATAGTCTGCGTTCCTTTGCTCTTCAACGCGACATTGAAGGTTTTAACGCCGGCAACAAGCGTCGAGTTCGCCGGTAGCACCGCCTGCGAATCGCTGCTGGTGAAGTGAACCGTTCCGGTGTAAGTGGTGGCTACATTATTGAATGCGTCTCGCGCCTTTACCGTCAAACCGAATGTAATTCCAACGGTGATGTTCGAAGGCGCGCCGAGTGAATAGTGGGTCGCGGCTGCGGCTTTTACTGCGATGCTGGCATGCCCGGTGACGGTTGAAGCTGAGGCATCGGTTGCCGTTACGGTTTGCGTTCCGGCCGTTTTGAGCGTGATTTTGAATGTGCCCACACCGCTCGTCAGCTGCGAATTTGCCGGAAGCACTGCCATGCGATCCGTACTGCTGAAGTGCACCGTACCGGAATAGCTGGTGACGACCTGGTTGTTGCTATCCAAGGCGGTAACAGTGACGCTGAAGCTGATTCCAGCTGTCGCGCTGGCCGGAGCAGTTACTGAGAAATGGGTGGCCGCCGCTAGCGATTGCGTGGGATTCGCAAGGATGCAGACCAGCAGGAACAAGCTCACACACGCCCAAACGTTGGCATACTTCATGGGACAACCTCGCCTGTCTTACAAAAATTCCGACGCTAAGATTAGCGAGCGGCTTGGTGCGGATGTATGGCCGGCGATGACGCACAACAGCGTAATCGTCGCCAGGATTGCAGATCGACGCATACGACACCTCCAAGTTCTAGCTAATCAATAGGGGAAGCGAACTGCGTTGGGGCCGCGCCGAAGGAGAAGTCTCGACTGCAGGGAAGCGATTCGACGCCCCACAAGCCCCTCTGGAGCGCAGATTGTGATCCGACGCACGCCGATTGTCAAGACCCGGGGGCGGGAATGTCGGTAGCACATGATATGTCCGGTTGAGATAGCAAGTGATATGTCCGCTTGGCGGGCGGTGAAGGTAGGAGACCATGCGAAGCATGGAATCCTACCCGAGGGCCGCGATGGAGCGGGCGATGAAAGTACAGGACGTGATGTTGCAGGCGATGGCGAAGAAGATCACCTGGTGGCAGGCGGCGGAGATACTGGGGATCAGCGACCGGCACATGCGGCGGATACGGGAGCGTTACGAGGAAGACGGCTATAACGGGTTATTCGACCGGCGGCGAGGCAAGCCCTCGCGGCGCCGGGTGCCGGTGGCGACGGTGGAGAAAGTATTCGCGCTGTACCGGGAAAAGTATTTCGATCTGAACGTGCAGCATTTCCACGAGAAGCTGCAGGTCGAGCACGGGATCGAACTGAGTTACACCTGGGTGAAGCAGGCGCTGCAGGGAGCGGGCCTGGTGGCGCGCGGACGCAAGCGCGGAGGGCATCGCAAACGGAGAGAGCGGCGGCCGTTGCCGGGGATGCTGTTGCACATCGATGGCAGCCGCCATCAGTGGTTTCAAGACGAGCGCTGGTACGATCTGATCGTGATTCTGGACGATGCTAGCAGCGAGATTTACTACGCCCAGCTGGTAGAGGAGGAATCGACGGCGACGGTGATGGCAGGACTGCAGGAAGTGATCGAGCGCAAAGGCGTGTTCTGCGCCCTCTACAGCGATCGGGGGAGCCATTTCTGGTTGACGCCGAAGGTGGGCGGCAAGGTGGACTGCCATCGCCGAACCCAAGTGGGGCGAGCGTTGCACGAGTTGGGAGTGCAGATGATCCCGGCCTACTCGCCACAAGCGCGTGGGCGCAGTGAGCGCAACTTCTCGACCTGGCAGGGCCGCTTGCCGCAGGAGTTGCGGCTGCGCCGGCTGAGAACGCTGCAAGCGGCGAACCGGTTTCTGCGGGAAGTCTACATCGCCGAGTTCAACCGCCGTTTTCAGGTCGTGCCCCGGCAGCGGGGGAATGCTTTTGTGCCCTGCCGGAGTCGGGACTTGGAACGGATTTTCTCGCTGCAGTTTGAACGCAGCGTGAACCGCGACAACACGGTGAGCTTTCAGAATCTGAGCTTGCAGATCGAGCGGGTGCGCTGGCGGGCGACGTTGGCGGGCTGCCAGGTCACAGTGCATCAACATCTCAACGGAACCCTGAGTCTTA
>DASSIO010000348.1:0-4194 GCA_035691825.1 Terriglobales bacterium
GCTCACGTCCATCTATGACCAATTCGCATTCATCCCATTTTGATCTTCAACAAGCCGCCCGCGAGTCGATGATCGAGCGCGGATTCGAACCCGATTTTCCTCCCCAGGTGCAGCAGGAACTTGCCATATTGCAGAGCAACCCTCCTAGCCTGAGGTCCGACGGCAACATCCGTGACTTGCGCAATCTGCTCTGGTCTTCCATCGACAATGACACCTCCCGGGACCTGGACCAGATCGAAGTAGCCGAGCGCCTTTCGGGAGGCAATACCAAAATTCTGATCGGAATCGCCGACGTTGATGCCTTCGTTCACAAACAATCAGCGATCGATCAGCATGCAGCCAACGAGACCACCACCGTCTACACCGGGGTCAAAATTTTTCCCATGCTTCCCGAGCAACTGTCCACGGGCGCGACATCTTTGCTCGAGGGCGCCGACAAGCTGGCTATTGTCATTGAATTCGTCGTCGACCCGAACGGCGTAGTCACTTCCAGTGACATCTATCGCGCGCTGGTCCGCAACCGGGCGCAGCTGACCTACAACGCGGTTGGCGCCTGGCTGGAAGGCGGCGCGCAAGCGCCGGCAAAGGTGGCCACCTCTTCTGACCTACAAGACCAGCTCAAGCTCCAGGACGAAGTTGCTCAGGCTCTGAAAAATGAGCGCTTCCGTCATGGTGCCCTGAATATCGAAACCACTGAAGTCCGCCCGGTTCTCCTCAACGACAAAGTTGTCGATTTGGCCAAGCAGGAAAAAAATCGCGCGACCGAACTGATCGAAGATTTCATGATTGCTGCCAACGGGGTCGTAGCCCGTCGCCTGGAAAACGTTTCTTCCATTCGCCGTGTGGTGAAGACTCCTGAGCGCTGGGACCGCATCGTGCAACTCGCAGCCGGCCACGGCTATCGTCTTCCCGCAGCGCCCGATTCAAAGGCCCTCAATCAATTCCTGACTGCTCAGAAAGCCAGCGATGCCGATCACTTTGCCGACTTGTCTTTGGCCGTAATTAAGCTGATGGGTCCCGGCGAATACGTCCTCGAGCGTCCCGGCGATCCCGAGCAGGGCCACTTCGGACTGGCAGTACAGGACTATACGCACTCCACCGCTCCCAACCGCCGTTTCGCCGACATCGTTACCCAGCGGATCATCAAGGCCCAGCTTTCCAAAACGCCTGCTCCGTATTCCGACGACGAACTCGATGCCATCGCCCGCAACTGCACACTGAAGGAAAATGCGGCGCGTAAGGTGGAGCGCGATATCTCCAAGCGAGTCGGCGCCGTGCTGATGAGCAGCCGGATCGGCGAGACATTCGACGCCGTCGTCACGGGAGCCACTCCTCACGGCACCTTCGTGCGGATACTCAAGCCGCACGTCGAGGGCATGCTCGTGAATGGTGAGCAGGGCGCGGATGTCGGCGACAAGTTCAAAGTAAAGCTGGTCCGTACCGATCCGCAGCGTGGATACATCGATTTCGCGCGGGTGTAAGCGCGCGATTGTTGGCCAAAACAACTGGATAATCTCAGCGTTCTCTGTCTACACTGTAATCGCATCCAATGTGGTATTAATGCGCCATCGAGCATAGGACATGCGCGCGCAAATTAAACTCGGACGAATTGCCGGCATCGAAATCGGACTGCACTATAGCTGGTTCATCATTGCGATTCTGATTGCGTTATCCCTGGCCGACCACTTCCGCACTACTACTCCCGGCTGGGGACCAGCGCTGGTTTGGGGCGCAGCAATCGTCACTGCTGTGCTGTTCTTCGTGACTCTTCTGCTGCACGAACTGGCGCATTCCCTGCTGGCGAAGGCGCGCGGCCTGCGCGTACGCGCTATTACCTTGTTTGCATTGGGCGGCGTCTCGCAAATCGAGTCCGAGGCGCGCGACGCGAAATCGGAATTCTGGATCGCCATTGTCGGGCCGCTCTCCAGTCTGCTCATCGGAATCATCTGCATCGGCATCGAGCGCGCCACAACCGGGAATGCCGGTGAACCTACTACCCCGGTCGCTGCCGTGCTTCTTTGGCTGGGCTACATCAACATCATGCTCGCCGGTTTCAATATGATCCCCGGCTACCCGCTGGATGGCGGCCGTGTCTTGCGCGCAATTTTCTGGTGGGCGACGAAGAAGCAGGATCGTGCTACGCGCTGGGCGGCATTCGTCGGCCAGGCCGTGGCCTTTGCCTTCATCCTGATTGGCCTGTACCGCTTCTTCGTCGGCGAAAACTACGGCGGCCTTTGGCTGGCATTTATCGGCTGGTTCCTGCTGGATGCCTCTCGCGGCAGCTACGTTCAGGTTGAGGTTCTCTCAGGACTTCGCGGCCGCCGCGTTGCCGATGTTATGGAGCAGGACTGCCCCACAGTCGAGAGCCACATCAGCCTGCAGGATTTTGTTGACGAGTACCTTTTACGCAGCGGCCGCCGCTGCTTCGCCGTGGTTCAAAGCAATTCTCTGGTTGGATTGATCACTCCCGGAGAGGTGAAGCGGGTTGAGCGCAGCGACTGGCCAAACACGAGCGTCCAAAGTGCCATGATCCCCTTGCGTAGCCTGCACGTGGTTTCCCCAGATACTCCCGCCTTGGAAGCCCTCGAACTCATGACCCGTCAGGATATCAATCAGCTGCCCGTGGTTTCTGATGGCCACCTGCTCGGAATCTTCTCTCGCGCCCAGGTGATCCGGTACTTGCAGACCCACGCCGAGCTCCGCGCGAAGTAAAATGAGAGCAATCTCCAACTAGGTCCGAGAAGGACACCAGCTCGCAGACTGCTAAAAAAACAAAACTACGCAACACCGTAGAAGAGCTCTGCAGAACACCACATTGAGTAGGCATGTACGCGCTGATTTATCAACCGTCACAGCGAAGAGACGCGCCCTGCCCCGGAACTGAAAACGCTTTGCGAATGTTTTGTCTTTTCCATGTCTCCTGAATTGACAATTTTTTGACATTTTCATGACAAATGATCGTGATCTTGGTTTAAGGTTTCACGGACTCCACGCTTGGGGGTATTCGCTTGTCTGACGGTCGTCTGCGGAAGTCGCTGAATCTTGTCCTGCCGATCCTGGTGATTGCCCTCATAGCGGAAAACATCATGCTGTTGCGCCAGAATCATCTCCTGAAGACGGAGTCGCCCTTACCTTCCGCCTTGACAGTACGTCGCGAACAACCCTTGCGCGATATCGGTGGCGTTGGCTTCGACGGCCGCTACCATACCATCGAACTGCCCCGCTCTGCCTCGGAGCACCTCCTGGTCTTCACCTTCGCGCCGCGATGTCCCGAGTGCATCTCGAGCAAGGCTTTCGACACAGATTTGAGCGCCCAGGCCAAGAAACTCGGATGGCGCACCGTGTGGATCAGCCGCGGCACTCCCGACGAGACCCGCGCCTTCTGCAACGCCAATGGCATCCCTCTGGAGGAAACGCTGGTGAATCCTCCCTATGGGACCTATGTCAGACTCGGTCTCGCTGCTGTTCCGCAGCTTGTAGCCGTCGGCGAAAACGGAAAAGTTGACGAGGTCTGGTTCGGACGCGTCACCCCGGAGTCGGCCAAATCGGCGGCGCAGTTTTTGTCCAATCACCCCGGTTTGCAAGCCAGCAACAACGCACCAGTTTCCTCGCCGTGACGCGCTTTTACTTGCTATTCAAGCTCTGTAAACCTCACACAAAGGAGAAACAAAGGATGCAAACCGTCACGAAAGTAGTTTTGGCTGTTGGCCTGTTAGCCTGCCTGACCGCGAGTGCAGTGCAGGCAATGGCCTCCAAGCCAAAAGGTGGGACATGCTCGATCGTCAACGGAGCATGCGTCTCGGTGGGCTGCACGGGCGAGTGCGCGCCAGTGTTCCCCGCCACCTGTCAATGTATCCACTAAGAACGATCAGCCCATAAACGCAGCTCAACCCACGTCGCCCAGGTGCCGGCCCTTTTTTGTGGGCCCACCTGGGAGATGATTGCCTCAGAACCCGCGCCTTGGGAAACATCGGCTGGAGCTTGGCCGCATTTTTTCGCTAATGCCTTTAATGGGGCGGTTGGCGCTCCTCCATCAAAAAATCCAGCCGTCTCCCGCACTGATTCTTCGATTAGCACCCTACCAGCCTGGAAGCTCGATGCTATTGTCGACGAGGCCCGGTGAAGCTAATCCAGACGGGGTACCCCCCTCCCCTGCTTCCCCTAAATCTTTGAATTCATTCGTTGTACTTCAGG
>DASSIO010000349.1:0-15072 GCA_035691825.1 Terriglobales bacterium
GCCGGCATGTCACGCCGTTATGGAGGGATTCACTTCCGCGCTGCTGATTTGATGGGACGCCTGCTCGGACGCATGGTGGCCTGCCAGGCTTGGACCAAGGCCCAGGATTACTTCAATGGAACAGCGCGCGAGAAGGAGCACGTATTCAGCGCGCCTGAACCCGTCCTCACCCACGCGGTTTCCGAGGTACTCACACAGACACCACGAAGCAACATAGCGGCAAAATAGAAGGTGAATCTCAGTTCGCCTTCCCCAGTGCCTTCACAAACAGCTCCCGATCGACGTTTCCTCCGGACAGCACTGCTCCGATGCGCTTCCCGCGCCAAGGCGCCGGGTTCTTCAGGATCGCGGCAAGCGCGGCGGCCCCAGCACCTTCGGCTACGTTATGGGTATCGGTGAAGATCGCGCACATCGCTTCTTCGACCTCGTCGTCGGTCACTTCCACGACCAACTCCAGTTCCTGGCGCAGAAGTTCGAACCCAAGCTCGTGCCCGCGCGACAAGGCGATGCCATCCGCAATCCTGGTCGTGGCCTTGCGCTCCACCACTTGTCCGGCCGCAAAAGACAATGCGTAGGTGGGCGCGCTCGCAGACACGACGCCGATCACCTTGGTTTTCGCAGCCAACACGTTTCGCACTGCCGCAACGCCGATCGCCCCGGAGCCCCAACCCACAGGCACGAACACTGCCTCGAGCGGAGGCACGCCGCGGAAAAACTCCAGCGCATACGTCGCGACGCCCTGCACCAGCAGAGGTTCGAACGATGGCATGCGGAACAGGCCTCTCTCCCTCGCGACTTCGTCGGCGTAGTGATCGGCCGCGTGAAAGTCATCGCCATGCTCCACCAATTCGGCGCCCAGTGCTCGCATCGCGGCATTCTTCTCCCGGCTATTGCCGTAAGGCACCACGATCACCGCTTTCAAACCGAAGTGCCGTGCCGCAAACGCCAGTGACTGCCCATGATTGCCGCGCGTCGCCGAGACTACCCCTTTTACTTCGGGGTGAGCTTTCCGGAGCCAATCGATGTAGACAATCCCGCCGCGCACTTTAAATGCTCCAACCGGCGTGTGGTTCTCGTGTTTTACCCACAGCTCGCAGCCCGTCCGCTGATTCAGCAGCGGCCACGAGTACTGCGGGGTCGGCGGCATCAGTTTGTGCACCAGATCGGCTGCAGCTTCAATTTCGGATAGCGACGGCAATAAGGAATTCGTAAGCGTTGGCATAGGCTGACCAGTGTACCGAATCAGTTCCTTCCGCAGTTAGATGTGGGCAAGGACTTACGGTCCTAAATCGTTGCCAAGACCCGGAACGTTAAACTTTCCTTGATCTTAACGGTTTCGCACTGGAAACTTCGGCAGCAATCTCCGGAGATTTGTCGCCTGCTTCCACGCCGATTAGCGAGAGAAATTTTCGCCAACGCTCTTGGCGTGGCCCTTCCAAATCACTTCCGATGATCCCGGATGAGGGCCCGGCTAACCAAGTTTGGCGCCGTTCGGCACCTTGCGTTCGGGGTGCAGCAATACCACTTCTCCTCCGGGCAGGTAGAACCCTGTGGTCAGTACCTCGGAAAAGAAGTTCGCAATCTGTTTAGGAGGAAAATTGACGACCGCCAGGATCTGTTTACCCAAGAGATAATCTTTGCTGTACAAGTCCTTGATCCGCGCACTTGAGCGCTTTATCCCCAGTTCGCCAAAATCAATTTTCAGTTTGTAGGTGGGCTTATGCGCCTCCGGGAATTCTTCAACTTCGACAATGGTCCCGGCGCGCAGCTCGACTTTTTCGAAATCCTTCCAGCTGATCTGCTCCATACTGCCTCTCGTACCTTGGCCAATGCGGGAGCTTCATTGATATGTAGCAACAACAGAATTGTATACAATCCTCTGCGGAGCTCCCGCGTGAACACCCGCCCCACTTGCAGGATTTCCACCCAGGCTATCGAACAGGCTCGCCACCGTATCGCTCAAGAATTTCTTGATTCGCGACAGATCGAAGATATGCAACTTTCCCGGGCTGTCGGAGCCCGGTTCCTGTGCAAAGTTGAAACTGAAAATCCGGTGGGATCCTTTAAAGGTCGTGGCGCCGAATCGTTCATCCAGGCTCTACCCGACCATATCAGAAGCATCGTGACTGCCTCAGCCGGCAACTTTGGCTTAGCCATGGCTTATGCGGCAAGACGACGCGGCATTATGGCGACTGTCTATGCCGCGGAAAACGCCAGCCCTGTGAAGTTACAGCGCATTCGCGCCGCTGGCGGTAGGGTTATCCAGTCAGGAAAAGATTTCGATGAAGCCAAAGCCCACGCCCGCAGGGCCGCGGAGAACGAGCGCACACCTTTTGTCGAAGACGGTCTCGAACCGGAGATCACGGCCGGAGCAGGTACCATGGCCATGGAAATCACCGCATCCGGTCAACGGATCGACACCATGCTGGTGCCGCTGGGAAATGGGGCTCTGCTCGGGGGCATTGCTTGCTGGTTCAAGTCACGTTCGCCTGCCACCCGCATCATCGGAGTATCTGCTGCCGGTGCGCCTGCAATGGCACTCTCCTGGCGTTCCCACACCGTGCAGAGCACAGCCAGCGTTAATACCATCGCCGATGGCATCGCCGTCCGCGTACCTGTCCCCGAGGCGCTCGCGGATTTAGAGACGGTTGTCGATGACGTCGTTCTGGTCACCGACCATGCTCTCAAACTCGCGCTCAAACTCTTTCATGAGCATCTCGGGCTGATTGTTGAACCATCCGCCGTAGCCGGTATAGCGGCGCTGCTTTCCGATTCTTCCCTGGCGCGTGGTGTGGTGTGTACTCCAATTACTGGCGGCAACATCAGCCCCGATCAACTGCGTGCCTGGCTGGCTGAACTTCCATGAGCCCCCACGAAACAGCGCTAAGCGCTGCGCCGACTCCAGCTAAGTACACACTTGACACTCAACATGTCTCAAGCCATGCTTACGTAGCCTTGCGGAGGGCCTCATGGCCGAACCCTACCCGGAGAAACGTGCGACAAGACGCTTCGCTCTGCGTCTGCCTGTATCGGTCAGCAACGATGCCGAGGGTACCCACGAGCAGGCCGCCCAAACCCGTGACGTCAGCGCCCGGGGCATCTGCTTCTATCTGGATGAGGCCATCGCAACCGGCTCGGCTATCGAATTCACGTTGACCTTGCCCCCCGAAATCACCCTTACTGAGGCAATCCGCGTCCGCTGCAAGGGCAAGGTGGTACGCGTCGATCCGGGCGGCACGGCGGGCAAAATCGCAGTCGCTGCGATCATCGACGAGTACGAGTTCCTTTCCGAACCGTCGTAAGCCTTTCGGTCACTTCTCCCCACAGAACAGCAGTGATATCGTTGCTTTATCCTTAGTTACCGGCCAGGTGAAGTTTTGTCGCGACTGTCTCATTGCAAAATTCCGTGTTTCTTGACGACTGTCTTCCTGGCTGGCATGTCCTGGTCGCAGGCGCAAACGCCGCCTCAGCAGACGCCCAACGCGGACGGGCTCACCCCACCCCCGGCCAGTGCTAGACCGTCGCCCCTCTTTGTTCGCAATGTCTCCATTGAGAAAACCGGTCAAGGCTTATCCCTCGCCATTGCTTCCAACGGTGCTCTTGTCCCCACGATCACCCGTATGGATGGGCCTCCTCGGCTGGTCATCGATCTGCCTGGCACCGCCAACCGCGTGCCGCAAGCGCGAATTCGGGTCTACGAGGCGGAAATCAAAGCCATCCGCATGAGCGAACAGAAATCCCCGCTCAGCACCAGGATCGTGGTCGACCTCACCGGCCCACGTGATTATGTTTGGGAAACTCTGCCGAACAAACTGCTGGTCCACCTGCGTCCGCATGTTGAGCCCGCTGCCCAGGCCAAGGCTCCCGAACCGACGCCCAGCCTCACAGTTCCATCCTTTACTAAAGCAGCCGAACCCGTAATCAGCGCGGCCAATGAGGCCGCCGAAGGCAGCGTCGTGCTGGCGGGAAATCGTCCAGCGTCTGGCTCAACCATCACCGCCGGAGCCGAAACTGCGTTGCTGAACCTGGCACGCGGCGGCCAGATCCGTGTCTGTCCCCAGACTACCGTCTCGGTTACAGCCTCGAAGAATGGCCGCGACCTGATGCTGAGCATGAGCACCGGTTCGCTGGAAACTCACTACGCCCTCTCGACTTCATCCGATTCGATTCTTACGCCCGACTTCCGCATCCTGCTACCCGGCCCGGGGCAGTTTGATCTGGCTTTCAGCGCTGATTCCCACGGCGACACCTGTGTGCGCTCTCTCCCCGGCAACACAGCCTCCGCGGTTGTCTCCGAACTCATGGGTGATGGCACTTACCAGGTCAAGCCGGATGAGCAAGTCGTGTTTCATTCCGGAACGTTATCCAAGCTTGACCACACTGTGCCCATCGACTGCGGCTGTCCGCCGGCCCAGAACTCCGTCATGCGCGCCGAAGCGCAGCTGCGGCCACCCATCACTGAGGTTACATCCGGAGAGTTGCCGGCTGCCTCGCCCAAACCGGCGCCGGAAGAAAGGCCGCTACCGCCCGCTGCCGAGGCTCAACGGCCGCCTGGCGTGCCCGTACAAGTAAAGATGGAAGTCACACCGTCGGAGGCTTCCCAGCCCGTCCCCAAAACAGAAAAGCCTTACGTTCAAATTGAGGCTCCGCTCGTCTTCCGTGGAGACATCGCTGATGCGCCCGTGAAGGAGGCCGAGAAGCTTCCTCCCACCTCTAACCCCAAGACCGATTCTCTTAACCTCGTTCCTCTTCCTCCCCCTTCGCCAATTGATTCCGTACAGGCCACCCAACCGTCCAAGCCTCGGACGGGTTTTTTCGGCAAAATAAGACACTTCCTAGTATCCATATTCGGGTAGGCTGCACGAACGAATTCTGAGACACCCGGTACCTTCGGGGGCAAAATTTTACTTCCGGGCCATTTAGAAAAGCCTATACTGTAGGTAAGTAGGTCGGTTCATGTCAGTTGCGCAGGAGATCGCCGCTCCAGAAGGGCGTTCGTCCGAACCTAATCCTCTGCCAACCCTGTTTGGCGAAGGCTATGGGGACTATCGCACTCGCCCCTCCGCATTTGTTGCGTCTTTCTTGTTCAATACCATTCTCTGCGCGGGCCTCGCCTGGTCCGGCCATTGGGTCGTTACTCATCGCGATGTCATCAAGCAAAACGTAGTCAGCCTCGTTACCGACATCAGCCCGTACGTTTTGAAGCCTTCGGCCAAGGAGTCAGGAGGCGGTGGCGGCGGTGGGGACCGCGACAAGCTGGCCGCATCCAGGGGCGTTTTGCCCAAGCAGTCCCGCCAGCAGATCACGCCGCCAGCTGTAGTTGTTCGCAACGAAGTACCCAAACTCGCGGTGGACCCCAGCGTTGTCGCCCCGCCTATTCAAATGTCCCAAATTGGTCCGCTCGGCGATCCTCTCTCGAAAATTCTAGGACCGCCCTCGAACGGCACCGGCTTTGGCGGCGGTATTGGCACCGGCAGCGGCGGAGGTGTTGGCTCGGGTACGGGTCCCGGAGTCGGGCCTGGCTACGGCGGCGGTATCGGGGGTGGCGTCTACCGGGTTGGCGGTGGAGTGAGCGCCCCGCGAACCATCTATGCTCCCGACCCCGAGTATTCGGAGGAGGCGCGCAAAGCCAAGTACCAGGGCACGGTAGTGCTCTGGATGATTGTCGGCCCCGACGGCCGCCCGCGTGACGTTCGAGTTGCGCGATCCGTCGGCATGGGTCTCGATGAGAAAGCCATTGAAGCCGTGCGCACCTGGAAATTCGAACCGGCCCGCAAGAACGGCCAGGCCGTCGCCGTTCAGATCAATGTGGAAGTCGACTTCCGCCTGTACTAGTCCTTGCTCCGTTTTCCGCGCCAGTGAAGTCTCAGCGAGCAGTTTGATTGATGCCGCATTGCCAAGCTAGCAGCTAGTAGCTAGTAGCTGCTCTGGTGGCAGTGCGGGAGAGCAGCCTGGGACTGCTTTGAGGAATACAGAGCAGTCACAATCTGCTCACCCGGACCGCCATAAAAACGGCTGGCGCCGTTCAACCCCATAGATGAGAAACAAAGAGATGTACGTTGTTCTTAGACTAGTTTCAGAAATACTGTATTGCTCGTCAGAACTGTCATCCCGACCAAGTGACTGGATCGGCATTGCCGATCCAATCGCGCGTGGAGGGACCTTGTGTTAAGCGTAAGCACGCTGCGGTACAGGATCGCCGGTCGTACGCTACGTTCACGTTCTTTGCCCGGCCCGCTTGCACGATGTGCAGCAAAGGAAGACGTCCCATGACCGCCCCTACCGTGCAATCTACCCGCAATTGTTAGACAATAGATGAGACTCAAGGTGAGGAAGGCAGGCTGAGCTTCAGCGGTCCTGAATCCTTCATAGTTTTCAGTCATCAGAATCCAGTTGGAGGAAACGAATGGCACACGAACTACCCCCATTGCCTTATGACTACTCCGCGCTTGAACCCCACATCGACGAGAAGACCATGCACCTGCATCACGACATGCACCATGCCGCCTACGTCAAAAATTTGAATGCCGCGCTGGAGAAGCACACCAACCTGCAATCGAAGGGCGCAGAAGACCTGCTCCGCGACTTAAATGCTGTCCCCGAGGATATTCGCACCGCGGTTCGCAACAATGGTGGGGGCCATGTTAACCACACCATGTTCTGGAAGATCATGAGGCCGAAAGGCGGTGGCGATCCGACCGGACCAATTTCCCAGGTGATCAACAAGACTTTCGGCAACTTCAACGATTTCAAAACCAAGTTCAACGATGCCGGCACCAAGCAGTTCGGCAGCGGCTGGGTGTGGCTGGCGGGCAAGCCGAATGGCGAAGTTCAGATCATCAGCACGGCCAATCAGGACAACCCGCTCTCGCAAGGACTGTTCCCGATCATGGGCAATGACGTTTGGGAGCACGCCTACTACCTGAAGTACAACAATCGCCGTCCCGAGTACCTGGCCGCTTGGTGGAACGTGGTTAACTGGGACGAGGTCAACAAGCGCTACGAAGCATTCAAGTCAGCCCACGAACCTGCCATGGCGCACCGCTAAGACGTATATGTGGCGCGGGCACTCTTGCCCGCGTTCGCGTCGTACGCACATTCAGGTTGTGTTGGGACGCCGTTTAAGCTCGTGTGGGGACGGGCGTCTCGCCCGTCCTTTCCCTTTTCGGCTCAGCCGACGAACTCGCCATGGCGCATCGCTAGCTCGCGTAGGGGCAGACGTCCTCGTCTGCTCAGCCGAGCAGCAGCTCGGCTCCGATTTAAATTGTGTGGGGACGGGCGTCCTCGCCCGTCCTTATCTTGCCGTCGCACCCCCCTTGATCCACACCGCCTTCGGTGCTACAACAACCCGACTGTTCACCCGGGTTTTATTCCATGGCCTTCGTACGATCCATCGGACGCTGGGCGATGACCGGCCTGGTCATCAACTGCATCATTGGCAGCGGCATCTTCGGATTGCCCGGCGAACTCAATCGCCTTCTGGGCCGCGCCAGCCCCCTCGCCATGATCGTCGCCGGGTTGGTGATGGCATCCATCACGGCTGCTGCCGCGGAAGTCGCCTCCCAATTCTCTGAACCAGGCGGGGCCTATCTCTACGCGCGCCGGTGTTTCGGACGTTTTATCGGCCTGCAGGTGGGATGGTTCTCCCTGCTGTCCGCTATTGCTGCAACCGCTACCCTCTCCAATCTCTTTGTCGTCTACCTCGCCGGTGAAGTTCCCGCCGCCGCCTACGGTGTCACCCGCGCACTCATCCTCTTCGCCTTTGTAGGTGTTCCCGCAACCGTGAATTATTTCGGCGTGAGCAAGGGAGCCACCCTGAGTAGCGTCCTTGTGGTTTGTAAACTGCTCCCGCTTGCCCTCATCATCGTGCTTGGTATTGCGCGCTTCAGCGGCAATTTCCAACTGATTCATACGCACGAAATCGCCGCTCCGGGATGGGGACCCTGGCTTAGTGCTTTGCTCTTCTTAATGTACGCGTACCAGGGATTCGAATACGCCATCATCCCTGGGGGGGAGGTTCAGGATCCGCGCCGCACGGTGCCGTTCTCCCTGGGAGTTGGCCTGATCCTCGTGATCGCGGTCTACACACTGCTGCAGTTCGTGACCGTCGCAACCATCGGGACCAGTCCCGGCACTCGCGCCGTCGCCGACACCGCTTCGGCGCTGATCGGTCCGGCCGGAATGATCATGACCACAATCGCGGTGCTGGTCTCGACCGGAGGTGCAACCTCAAGCCTCATGCTGGATTCTCCTCGCCTGGTCTTCTCCCTTGCAGCAGAAGGCGAGTTCCCCAGCATCTTTGCCCGCTTGCATCCGCGATTTCAGACGCCTTGGGCTGCCACCGTTGCCTACGCCGTGCTGGTGTGGCTTCTGGCGGTGTCTGGCGGATTCTTATGGCTGGCCGCGGTTACCGCGGCTGCCTCCTTAATTATGTACATCAGCATCTGCGCCGCGCTATTCAAGTTACGTCGGCAGCAAGCAAAAGTAGATGCGCTGCGCGTGCCGTTCGGGCCGCTGTTGAGCGCGATCGGAATTTTCATATCTTTGGTGCTGCTCGCTCGATTGCAGCGCGGACAAGCTTTGCTGATGGGAGTCACTGTGCTTCTCGCCGCCGCAAATTGGTGGCTAGTCCCAGATCGCTCTGGTTCTGGCGAACTGGACAATTCTCAGGATGACTCACTGGCTCGTGACGCATCACATCACGCGTAGGCCGGGACGTCCTCGTCTGGGCCGGCGAGCGCAGCTCGCCTAAGTAACAACTCCGGCCCAGAGCAGCGTGCCACGGTCTCGAACTCAGCGAAACGGCACGCGTCCGCTCATGAAAAAAATAAGCCAAGCAAGCAGGAGTGAAACGCAGGCGACGAATAGGCCTTTGATAATCTCGCTCAGTTTCATTTCCGTTGCGGTTCTCGTCCCACTTCCCCACCCTTCATTACAAAATCCACTTTCTCTAAAGTCGTTATATCCGCCACCGGATCGCCCGGCACCGCCACAATATCCGCCAGCTTGCCTGCTTCGATCGTGCCCAGCTCGGCCTGTTCCCCCAGCAGCTCGGCTGCAACCGCCGTCGCCGAGCGGATCGCCTGCATCGGCGTCATCCCCCACTTCACCATGTATTCAAATTCCTTGGCCGGATCTATCGTCCACGCGAACCCGCCCGCATCCGTGCCGAATGCGATTTTCACGCCGGCCTTCAGCGCTCGCCGGAACGTGTCTTCGTGAATCTGCAGCATCTTGACCCAGACCGGGGCCCCTTCCGCCGCGCGTCCCTGAGCCACGTATTCCCCAACGAAAATCGTGGGCACGTAGTAGATTCCCTTCGCCGCCATGGTCTTCAGATCGGCATCGCTGATGTAATTGCCGTGCTCGATCGAGTCGACGCCCGCTTCTACCGAGTTGTGCACGCCGTTGAGCGCCATCGCATGCGAAGCTACCTTGTGCCGCTCGCGGTGCGCTTCGTCGACAATCGCCCGCAACTCGTCCATCGTGAAGGTCGGAATGTCATCCAGCACGCCATCCGCCCGGACTTGGTAACTGCGGTCGCTATACACCTTGATCCAGTCCGCTCCATGCGTGATCTGCTCGCGCACCGCCTTACGCCCTTCCTCCGGACCATCTACAACCTGAACACCATGGGGCACGGGAACGTTGGGCGCGTAACCAAGAAGCGGATACGCACCAGTCACGTCGAGCGCTCGCGTAGCCACCTGCATCCGCGGCCCGGGAATCACCCCGCGATTGATCGCATTGCGAATGTCCACGTCGGCATAGCCCGCGCCTTCTGTCTCAAGATCGCGCAATCCGGTGAAGCCGTAATCCAGAGCCCGCTTCACGTTCACAGTTGCCAGAATCGTGCGGTACTCGGGCGACTCTTTCAACAACTGCTCGTCGTAATCCGCCGCCGTGATGTCGCCCTGCAGCAGAATGTGCGTATGCGTATCAATCAAACCGGGAAGACAGGTCTCGCGGGAAAGATCGATGACACTTGCTCCAGCGGGCGCCGATCCGATCTCTTTGATCTTGTCACCTTCTACCGTTATCACCACATTCTTGCGCACCGCATCCGACTTGCCATCAATCAGACTTCCGCAGCGCAAGTAAAAAGTCTTTGGCGCTGGCCGGACTTGTGCCCAGCCGAACGTTGTACCGCAAATCAGGAAAACAACGGCTGCCCATCTCCCCTTTGTATGAGTCATGAATTCTCCTCCTTCGGCCGCCCTGCTGACGACTGATGACTGACTACCGCCGACTGATGGCTGTTGCCTGACGACTCACGCCTGAAACCTGACGACTGCTCTTCTGTTCTTTTCCTGTGCTTCACCTGTGGAAATTACGGCTGCCGAGTCTACCAGATTTCTTTTCCGTTTCCCTACGACGAAACAAAGTAAGTTGCTGCTTGGCTTACGCGGCCTCACTCACGCTTCCCTTCACGCGTGCAAATCCTGTGCACCATTGGTCGATTTTTTCTTCACTTGCACCAATCTTGTGGGATTGACCCCGCCCTCTACTGAGGATAAATTCCTGCACACGTCGGGTAACGACGCAGCGCGTAATCAATCATCCCAAAATAGTTTTTCTTGTGTGCTTGAGACGCAGTTAGCTTAGCGTTCTGCATTCTGAGAACCGACAACTGAGAATTGAGAACTAATAGCGAAGAACCAATTACCAACAACTGTATCTCCACCCCTCCCCCAAGGCTGGATGACAGTGATCGCTTCAAACGACTGGCAGGTCTACCGCACTCGTTTTCTGGTTCGCGCCAGAAAGTTAACTGGACCGATGGTTTTCGTCGACTCCCTTGGCCGTGAGCACAAGGGCGACAAGGGAGACTATCTCGTCGAATCTTCCGACGGAAACTATCGCATCGCCCCCAGAGACATTTTTGAGGACATCTACGTGACCATGGGACCGGCCAGTCGGGAACTTTGGCCACCCTTGGTCCGTCGTACCGTTCCCAACTTCGAACGCCGGCGAACACCTGCCAACAGGGCGCTGTTTGCCTGATCACAGCAGCATTCCCGGCTGGCTCCTCCAGGGACCCTGTGCGCCCTCGGGGACTGCCGGGTGGATTTTTCCCAATCCGAACCCGATGGAATCACAATATGTTGTGGTACCCCCTTGACAGACGCAACATACAGGCGTAACTTTGCAATCCCAGAGTGACGGGCGCTCTCTTCCGAGGGCGGCTGACGAGCAGGTTCGGCAGCGCAGAGCGGGTGAATCTGCCCTGCCGCTAAACAGGCTGAGACCTCTATCGAGGTACCCAGCCGAGCTGGCGCGGTGACGTTCCCCGGTCCCTCAGCGGACATCCCCACGGGGAACGACAGCTTCAGCACGCTACAGAATGCGGGTACTCCCCGCGTCCGTTAGGAGCAGAAATGGAAGGTCTCACTCGCCTCGTCTCGGAAACCATGGCTCGCCACGGCTTGGACGTCCCCATTGATCACGGGCGGCTCCAGTGGTCGCGCTGGTTTCCTCTGGAGAGCAGTTTCGACCTGGTGCTGGTGCCCGAACGCGCGGGAATCTTTGCCATCGCTGAGGAAGTGATTCCCGCCGGAGAGTTGGGCTCCAAACGCATGCTCTCAGTTCTCCAAGTCTCGGAAGCGGCTGACCTGGGATTTGCCATGAGCCGGCTTTTCTCCCCTGCCAGTCCCTTGAAGGAGCGCGTCGCGGCTGGCCGTCTCTACGCCCGCTACACGGTCATCGAGGATGACTCCCATCGCGGAACCGCCCTCAATGCCTTTCAGCGCTGGCTGGCGAGCTCTGCTGAGGCCGTCTCCGGAATTGCCCAAGACTCGATTCCTCCCGCCGAGTCCGGCCAGGCCTATGAAACACAAGAGGTTTCAGAACCTTCGAAGCCGGTGTTTCCGGCTGGGTTCTGATATCGGATCAACAAGGCTGTTTATGAGAAAGTGGGCCCCGGTTGTGAGCCCCGCGCGGGCGGAGCAGAATCAAAATAGGAGAGAGAAATGGCCGAAGTGAGCGAAAAAAACAGAGCCGCTGAATCCGCCGCCCCCCCGGCGACTGCCAACACCGAAAACAAGAAGAAAGCTTCGGGCCTCACCTTCCGCCGCTTTTTTACGGTTCCGGGCGTAAGCCCCTATGACTCTGTCGAATGGGAGAAACGCACCGCTTCGATCACCGACGCCCAAGGTGGCCTGATTTTCGAGCAGAAGGATGTCGAGGTCCCCAAAGATTGGTCCATGACGGCCACAAACATCGTGGCCAGCAAATATCTCCACGGCCCGCTCGGCACGCCTGACCGCGAAACCGGCGCTCGCCAGCTTATTTCCCGCGTGGCCGAGACTATCCGCGACTGGGGTCAATCCCAAGGCTATTTCCGCACTACGGAAGACGCCGCCACTTTCCACGATGAGCTTGTCTACCTGCTCGTTCGGCAGTACGCCGCCTTCAACTCTCCCGTATGGTTTAACGTCGGCTGCGACCGCATCGAGCCCAACTCGGACGCCACTAACTGGCATTGGAATCCGCAACTCGGCCGCGTCGAATTCAGTGTGACCGGCTACAAGACGCCGCAGTGTTCCGCCTGCTTCATCAATTCGGTGCACGACTCGCTCGACTCGATTCTGACGCTCGCCAAGACTGAAGGCATGCTCTTCAAATGGGGCAGCGGTACCGGCACGAATCTCTCTCCCCTGCGCTCCTCGACCGAGCAACTCTCCGGCGGAGGCACGGCCAGCGGTCCGCTCAGCTTCATGAAAGGTTTCGACGCCTTCGCTGGCGTCATCAAGTCCGGCGGCAAGACCCGTCGCGCCGCCAAGATGGTCATCCTGAACATCGACCATCCCGACATCGTCGACTTCATCGACTGCAAGGCCAAAGAGGAAGCCAAAGCCCACGCCCTGGTCGCGATGGGTTACGACGGCTCGCATCCCGACTCCGATGCCTATTCCTCGATCTTCTTCCAGAACGCCAACAACTCCGTGCGCGTTACCGACGACTTCATGTACGCCGTCATCCGCGAAACCGACTTCAGCACCAAGGCCATCCGTGACGGCCGCGTCATCAATACTTACAAGGCAAAGGATCTTCTGAAGAAGATTTCCGAAGCCACCTGGCAGTGCGGCGATCCTGGCATGCAGTTCGACACCACCGTGAACCGCTGGCACACTTCGAAGAACACGGCCCGCATCAACGCGAGCAATCCTTGCTCCGAATACATGTTCCTCGACGACTCAGCTTGCAACCTGGCCAGCCTCAACCTACTGAAGTTCGCGCCTAATGGCACGTTTGATGTCGAAGCCTATCGCCACGCCGTCGACGTCGTGATCACGGCCCAGGAAATTCTGGTCGACAACGCCGGTTATCCCACCGAGATGATCGCCAGGAACTCGCACGACTACCGCCCGCTGGGACTCGGCTACGCCAACCTCGGCGCGCTGCTCATGGCATCAGGTCTCCCCTATGATTCCGACGCCGGCCGCGACTACGCTGCTTGCGTGACCGCCATCATGTGCGGCCAGGCGTATCTGCAATCGTCGAAGATCGCCGAATTGTGCGAGCCGCTGACCCCCGCGACGGAAGCCACAAAGAAAACTTTGGCAGAAACGAACCTCGGATCCGGGATAGGCCATGTGGGAACGGGCGTCTCGCCCGTACAGGCCGAGCGAATCTCGGCTGTAATGCCCGGAGCAGCCTGTCCAGGTTGGTATCTGAATCGTGAGCCCTTCCTTGACGTGATCCGCATGCACCGCGCCAGCGTCAACAACATCAATAAGAACAACGTCCCCACCGCCCTTTACGAAGCCAGCAAGGCCTGCTGGGACGAAGCTCTCGCCCACGGCGAGAAGCACGGCTACCGCAACTCGCAAGTCACGGTTCTTGCCCCCACCGGCACCATCGGCTTCATGATGGACTGCGACACCACCGGCATCGAGCCTGACCTCGCGCTGGTCAAATACAAGAAGCTGGTCGGCGGCGGCATGATCAAGATCGTCAATCAGACCGTGCCCACCGCGCTCTTCAAGCTCGGCTACACTCACGAGCAGACCGACGCCATCGTCAGCTACATCGACGCCACCGGCACCATCGAAGGCGCGCCCCACATTAAAGACGCCGACCTCGCCGTCTTCGACTGCTCCTTCAAGCCGGCCAAGGGTACGCGCTTCATTCACTACATGGGACACTTGCGCATGATGGCCGCAGCTCAGCCCTTCATCTCCGGCGCCATATCGAAGACTGCCAATCTTCCAGAGTCCGCCACTGTCGAAGACATCATGGAGGCCTACATCCAGTCCTGGAAGCTTGGGCTGAAGGCGGTCGCGATCTACCGCGACGGCTGCAAGAAGTCCCAACCGCTGAGTGCAGCGGGAACTAAAACCGCCCAGTCAGGAAATCAAGTCTCTGCGACCTCGGCGGTCTCTGCGGTGGAGGAAGAGAATTTAAATGCTCCGCCGCGCGCCGTCCGCCACAAGCTCCAGGACGAGCGCGCCTCCGTCACCCACAAATTCAACGTCGGCGGACACGAAGGCTATGTCACGGTCGGTCTCTACCCCGACGGCAGCGTGGGCGAAATCTTCATCACCATGGCGAAGGAAGGCTCAACCGTCAGCGGCCTGATGGACAGCTTTGCTTGCGCCGTCTCGATCGCCCTGCAGCACGGCGTGCCCCTCAGACTTCTTTGCGAAAAGTTTGCTCACACGCGCTTTGAGCCCAGCGGCTGGACCAACAACACCGAGATCGGCTTTGCCAAGTCGATCATGGACTACATCTTCCGCTGGCTGCACCTGCGTTTCCTGAGCGGCCAGCAGCAAAGCCTCTTCGACAATCTCCGGCCCAAAATTGCGGGAGCGCTGGCCGAGCCAGCCACTATCGGGGATCTCGGCGGCTCGGCTTCCGAACCGAGAACTGAGAACCGAGAGCCGAGAACTGGTCACATCGCCGACGCGCTCTCAGGAATCATCGACCTGGGAGACGCTCCCAGCTGCCACGTCTGCGGCTCCATCATGGTCCGCAACGGCAGCTGCTATAAGTGCATGAGCTGCGGAAGCACGAGCGGCTGCAGCTAAAGCACCTGTGACGTGAGTCACTGAGAGAGCTGCGGACGAAACG
>DASSIO010000350.1:0-13565 GCA_035691825.1 Terriglobales bacterium
ATATTTAACGCCAACGGAATTTGCTACATCGAGGAGGGCGGCTGAGTCCGGCTCTGCGTGGCTGGCTACGCCGTCCTCAGCCGCAAGCTCGGAGGCGCAAACTGTCGTATGATCGCGTGCACCAAAGCAGGGGGCAGGTCACCCCAACGGAGTCTTAATACACACCATGAGCCCGAGAGGATCCGTCAGAGCAGTGGGAGCATTTCGAGCATATCGGTAGAAGTTGAGATCTCCTTTGAAGCGATAAGGGTCTTCGCTAATGAACCTGCCCGTGTTCTGGTCAAAGTAGCCGGGTGCCCCGAGTCTCGCCGCCTTTACGAGACATGGGTTCTCTAAATGGCGAAAAATCTTGTCCAGTGGCCTGACCGAACCAACTCCGCGCAATCCACTCGTACCGAACAAAATATAGTTCGCCTTGAACTGTCCCATCCGCCCCACCCCTTCCGTCATACTTAAAATAGGAACAATTCTGCCTGCGGCTCTCTTACTGAAGCTGCTTCCGCTTGAGTGGGATTCGCCGACGCCGACAATTCCCGTCAGTCGAGACTCTCACTGAGCTTCGCAAGGGGCGAGGCTGGTTTTTGGGGGTTTTGAGTGCCAACGCCTGCTTACGACAACCATCCCGAACTGGCAGGCAGGCTCGTTCACGCGAGACGCTCGTGGCAGTGGGACCTAATTCTGTGGGCGCGGCTGCGGGGAAAGCGAGGAAGGCGGTTTCAGAAATTTTCGAAGCTCGTCGGGATCGTAAAAAAACCGGTTGGCATCACGTTCAGCAATTTTGTCCCGGTTAGTCTGGTCCGCGATTGGTCCCTCTCCAATCAGCGCGGCTCTGCGCTGGAGCTCGGCCATGTAGTCCTGGTCCAGAACGACTTCCGCGGGGGTCGGTTCGTGCAGCAATAGATCTCTGGGGCCAAGATAGAGATATGCGTCCACCATGGCAGAGAATTTCGACTGCGCTTGGGGCGGCACATGGGCGAATGTGCCCTTCGGGCTGATGGGACCTGCAGGCACTTTGCCGCTGTCGATCACGCCGAACATGACGTTGCCGGTGGAGTAGGTCTGATCCAGCAGATCAGCGAGCCATGTACCTTGCAGTTTCACAACCAGAGAAGGCACTGGCCATAAGTCGAGGCGTGCCTCAAAGCTGTTGTTGTATTTCGCAAACGGCGTCCAGTTGCCAAACCCGGTGTGATCGGCGATCACCAGGGTTACGCCCGGATAGTGTTTCTCATAGAGCCCAACGGCCGTGTCGCCTACATGAAAAAGATGCGCTGTGCCGAACAGCATGAGCGCCTTGCGGTGTTTTGCGAGGACTTCCCTTTCCATCACAGAGGCGATACTGACATCCCGCTGCATGAGGAACTGCCCTTGCCCGAAATCGCGGGCGCTCCTGATTTTGCTCCAGTCGATAGGCGGGTCGCCCGCCAGCACGCGAAGCTTCTTTTCCGGCGGCAGCCTTTGATTGATTCTGCGGATCAGGGGGAACAGCTCTTGGTAGAAGGCCGACAAGCCGCACATGGGCTGGGTGGTGTTGCGCCAAATCTCGCGCACTTCAGTTACCGGCACATCCCCTCCCGCGATGTACCGGTCTAGTGTTGGCTGATACAGCGAATTGCCACACTCCACGACGACATCGTTAACCTTGCCTGGAAAGGCGGGGTTGCGGAGGAGGTGAAGGATGAAGTCATCGAGATCCTTGTTGCCATGCGCTGCGCTCATGCCGACGACTTCGTATCGGTCGAATGAAGCAAGAAGAGTGTTTTCGGCATCGCTCGGCGCCGGATTGCTGCCTCGCGGGACCGGAGCCGGCAGGTCGGGCGAGTCCTGAAGAGGAAGCGAACGCCAAGCAGGCTGCTGCGCGGAGACGACGCTGCCGAACAACGCGATCACGGCAAAAAACAGGAGCTGAGCCCTGAATGTCATAGGCCGCAAGTATAGCTTTAGCTTCTACTAACGGAGCAGGCGAGACCTTCCTCACCCCGAACTCCGCGCTCTCAATTGTCGAAACATCGCGATTACACTCATTGACCTTGGATACAGGCGAACCCACGAGCCAGACCTCAGTTCCAATCGGGATATCCTTTTTAAGAGACAACTGAGGGTCGCAAGATCGACAATCCCACCCTACGCTCAAAAAGCGCGCGTAGAGCCTGCCCTGAGCGTCAGCCGAAGGGATGGGGCACCCCCGCCGGTGGATGGTGCAAGCCACGACATGCGAGCCGCCGGTGCCTCGCTCGCCACTGACGCCCGCCTCGCAGTGGACGCATACTTTGCTCGAGGAGGCGTGCTATGTCCCGCTGGAACTCGTCGGCCACGATACTGGAGTATCCGCTGATTTCGATCGCGGTGGGTCCTGATCCCGCGAAGAACGAAACCCGTGGACATGCGCGCGGGATCATTGCCATCGGAGACATGGCCACAGGAGTGATTGCGATCGGCGGATTGGCTCGCGGCGCGATTGCGCTGGGAGGTCTGGCGATTGGCGGCATCGCGCTGGGCGGTTGCTCGATCGCGATCTTCGCCCTCGGCGGCCTGGCTTTGGGCTACCTGGCCGGAGGCGGTTGCGCGATTGGATATGCCGCGATCGGAGGTTTGGCGATCGGTCATTATGCGGCGGGCGGAGCGGCGTTCGGGAAATACGTGATTGGGCCGTTGCATCGCGATCCGGAAGCAGTGGAATTTTTTTCGAAGGTGTTTCCGGGATTACCGATGCGGCCGAAAGGGATGTGAATTGCCAGGCGAATGAGAAAACCCCAAGGTCCCTCGACTCGCGTTCCTTCGCTTCGCTCGGTCACGCTTCGCTCGGGATGACAGGGCGGTGTAGGTGAAAAGCAAACCAGTTCCCCCTTGGCTTCGCTCAGGGCAGGTCCAAAAAGCGCGCGTGGGATGGGGCGCCCGGCAACACAAGCTCAAGAGCGAAATACTCGTCCCAATCGTCTGCTTTTTTCCTATTAATTGCGAGAGAAGATTGATTTGTACCTGTCCCAGTAGGCGTATCCCAAATAAGCGGTCATCACAAAGACAACCGCACCAATCCACAAGAATGAGGGCATCAACCGAGCGTTGACTATCACAATTCCTACAACATCGGGCGCAAGGAATAATGTTGCTAACGCCGGGAAGATGCCTACCAGCAGCATGAAGCCCGCAACGATCTCAGTAACCTTTACCATCTGGAAAATGCCTGAAGCCCAAAATACTTGTGTGAAGGCAACCATCTTCGCCGGGACGCCTTGGGTTGAGTTGCCCATCAGCAGCCCGCTGATGCCGCTTGCGAACATGATCAGGCCCAGCAATATTCGGACCGCAATCACCAGATAACGGCTGCGAAAGTTCATAACCCCTCACGCGATCGACGTTCCGAACAATTCTCTCGCCCGAGAATTGGGAGGCAAATCTCCTCCCAATCTAAGCGATTTCTGGCCCGGACGTTGGAATCATAGTGTGAATGAGAAGTCCGCGTGCGTGGCCCACTCCCAGTAGACGCGCTATAGTCACTAACCCCACAGTTGTCGGCTGCTCGGAACCACGAAAGCTTGCTAGCTCCCGATGAGCTTTTCCGCGACGTGATGCCATACCTGTGTGTTCGAAATTGCCAGACGCACTGGCACAGAGACGAGCAGGAGCCCGCCGCCCCAGACATACGCGGGATGCACTCGGCGTCGCGTGACCAGGTCGTAGGTTATGCCGAGCCCCAGCAACGGAACAAAGGTGAGACCAAAGAACCAGAGCGGCCCAAGGGGAAGCACGCCGGGCAGTCGTGCCACTGCGGCCGCCAGAATCGCGGTGTAAGCCAGCAGCATAAGCCGCTTGTGCGCCTCGCGGTTGCGGCGAAATGCAAGCGCAGACGCAATCAGCACGCTGAACACGGCCAAGTCTCCCAGCGGGATGGCAAGGAATGCCAGTGGATCGATTCCGGGGGGCGCGCCTCCGTGACGCGCCAGGTCAAGGGCGGTCGCGCTGCCGACCGCGATCATGGCCACGGCGAGGGTGGCAACTGCCACTCCCAACCGCCGGTGGACAGCAACCCGACGGCTGGCTACCAACGACGTTTGTACCAGGAACAACAGCACCCATGTTGTAAAAAGCGCTGCGTGCACGCGGATAAGAGTCGAGAACGGCCTGCCGGAGGTGGTGGCGTTTGTACCGAAGTACGCGCTCAGGTAGTAGGTGCGGGCAAACCCAGCAAAGACCGCGCAGGCCATCACGATCGCCATTCCGCTGTAAAAGGCGCGGTCGTACGTTCCTCTGGCTGCCAATACGGCTTGGGGCGCTGCGGTCGCCATGGCTGGCAGAGTTTAGCACATCGGCGGCGGGGATTTTGGCAAGCGGAACCGCGTGAAGACGGCGGCGAGGTACCGAATGTCCGTAGGACGGGCTCTGCACAACATGCGACTGCGAAGGTCCGTGGCGGGAATGCCTCGAAGCGGGTAGTTGAGAGCGCCGGCAGACAGCAGGTCCCTCGACTGCGGAGAGCGATTCGCAAGCGGATCGCCCTCCTCCGCTCGGGATGACAAAGGAGGGTTTGGCTCGGGATGGCGAGGGTGGGGCTTAGGCTCGGGACTGCAAAGTTGGGTTTGAACAAGGTGGTTCTCCGGTTACCTTTGCGCAGCCGATACCGCGAATTCATTGTGAAGCTGCGGGGAAGTCACTATGATGCTGCCATTTGCCGCCTGCCACCTGTAGAGGGTCAAAGCTGAATCAAGGATTCGAGGAGGATCTATGGATGTGGGGAACACTGTGATGATGTTTGTCTATGGCGTAGTTGGTCTGTTCCTGCTGGGCACGATCCTGAGCGGACTTTTTCAGGTGCGGACTGCCGAAGCGGCGGTTATCCAACGGATGGGCAAGTTTCTTCGCGTGGGCACGGCGGGAATCAATTTCAAATTGCCCTGGCTGGACCAGATCGCCGGGCGCATGGACCTGCGCGTCCAACAGCTCGCACTCGACGTCGAGACCAAGACTAAGGACAACGTCTTCGTCAAAATGCCGGTTTCTGTGCAATATCACGTGATACCGGAGAAAGTGTACGAGGCGTTTTACAAGCTGGCGAATCCGAAGCAGCAAATCTCCTCCTACGTGTTCAACGTCATTCTCGGGCATGTGCCCAAGATGAATCTAGACGACGCTTTCCTGCAACAGTCCGACATTGCCATTGCTATCAAGCAAGGGCTCGACGATGTGATGAAGACCTACGGATACGCCATCGACCAGGCTCTGGTCACCGACATCCAGCCAGACGAGAAAGTGAAGGCGGCGATGAACGAGATCAACGCCGCGCAACGCGAGCAGGTTGCGGCCACGGCGCGGGGCGAAACCGAGAAGATCCTTAAGGTCAAACAGGCGGAGGCGGAAGCTGAGAGCAAAGCTTTGCAAGGGCAGGGAATTGCCAATCAGCGAAAGGCCATCATCGATGGATTGAAGCAGTCGGTGGAAGCATTCTCAGCCGCCGTCGAGGGCGCCAATCCGCGGGATGTGATGATGCTGGTGCTAGTGACGCAGTATCTGGATACCATGAAGGAAATCGGAACACAGGATAAGAGCAACACCATATTCGTGTCGCACTCGCCCGGTGCGATCGGGAGCCTGTTCGAGGAGATGCAGAACGCGGTCATGATCGGGCACAAAGCCGCCGCGGTGGGCGCGTGAAGTCATGTCGCGGGGTTAAGATCCCGCTGCCCTCACGAGCACATTTTCTTCAGCAAAGCAATTTGGCCGGAATGATAGACCGCGTGCTGGGTTGTACTTTGGAACAGCCGGTAGAAGTTGTAGGTCCGGCCAGGGACGGTGCCCTCGAGGCGCTCGTCGGGGAAAGTTTTGATTCTTTCGACCAACTGCAAATGATGCGAGAAGAAGGAATTCATCGCCTGTTTCCATGCGGACTCACTGGTGTCGGCTACCGAGGGCCAATCCAATTCCACGGGCATGGCCGGCCACGCAGGAATAGGCACGCCATTCACCGCACCTAGGGCAAATTTGACCCAGGCCTCTAGGTGGCAGAGCAGTTCCCAGATGGAGTGAGCATTGGGAATGGGATGTGCCTGCGCCTGATGAGTGGTGACACCGGCGAGGACCTGACATAGTGAATCTCCGTACCAAGCTTCTCCGTTGATGGTAGAAGCGAGCTGGTAAGCGATGCGATGGCATTCAGTGTTCATATGGGGTAGATCGCGGCAATAGCTACCGCGACTTCCAAGGTAGTCTAGCTTCTCGGCGGATTTGGCGGACAGGAGTGTCCGCGACACAGGAAACTAGAACGGCGCGACTGCTGCCGCGCCGTTTTCCCTAGCTAAGCTTACTGGACGGTGTTTAACAGTTGGTAAGCTCCCAGGCCAGCCATCACCAGCAGCAGAATCGCTGAAGTGGCTCCCAGCCAGCGAACCAGCGGATTGATCTTGTTCATCTTGGCGAGAATTTCAGTTTGTTCTTTCTGCATGTGCGATTCGGAATCGCTGAGGTAGAGCTGATCATCTTCCTGCATGCTGAGAGTACTGCGGTAGATCAGAAGGACGATCAGGACAGCCGTGAGGACGCCCCAGGCAATGGCCAATGCGAACAGGGGAGACATACACCACCTCGGTTCTGATGTGGAGCCCTTCGCACCACGTGGCGGCGGCTTGGGCCACTGATGCGGATGGGCCCGGCCCAATTATAGCCCCGTTTTGGAACCCGGCATCCCTCTTTTCTGCAATGCGACCTTTGCCTGCCCGAGCCCATCTAACTGGGTGTACGAGGAGCTTCCCGGGGGCAGGATCCAACCGTGCCGGTTGTGAGGCTCTGGTATAATCGTTTAAGGTAATCAGTTCAAGGAGATACGAATGGCTACGACAACCACCACGCCCACCGGTACCGAAGTAAAAGCGCAGCCCATTACTTTGACCACGGCGGCAATTGCCAAAGTGAAAGAGATCATGGCGCAGCAGAATCCCGTGCCCGCCGGCCTGCGCGTGGGGGTCGTGGGTGGAGGCTGCTCCGGGTTCTCCTATTCCATGCAGTTCGAAAACAGCGCCGGGATGATGGACAAGGTTTTCGACATGGATGGCCTAAAGGTCTTTGTTGACGCGACTTCGGTGATGTATCTCAATGGGTGCCGCGTGGATTATGTCGAGACTCTGGAAGGCGCCGGCTTCAAGTTCGACAACCCTAATGTGAAGAGCACCTGCGGCTGCGGTTCGTCGTTCAGCGTTTAATACGCGGCGGTTCAGACTAAATTTTTGAGCAGGAACAAAGGGGGCTGAGGATGAGCCCCCTTTCTATTGGCCGTTACGGGCGAATGCCAGGCGTGTCACAGGTCAGGGCCAGAGTTAAAGCAGCCCGGAAAGCTACTGCCGGTGCCGATGTTGATGAAGGAATTCTTGAGGACATTGCTGTACTCGGTCTGCAACAGGAAGGGATGCCCATCCCACATTTCGTTCGCGTTTCCGCTTAAGTAGCCGGAGAACCCGTAGTAGTAAGCACATTCATCCCCGATCTCAAAGCCGCTCGAATCGAACCACGCATTTCCGAGAGGATCCGTAATGGCCTCGGTTAGTTCGTGGCTGGCTGCCGTTGCTGCCGCATCGGCCGCGGGATTTCCGTTGGGCGAGGGCGCGCCCGTGGCCTGGCACACGTTGGTGTCGCCAAAGGGTTCATTTCCATAAATCACGGTCTGTCCGGAGCCATTTACGAAGGAACTGTGGTACGCACAGTACTGAGCGTAAGAGCAATTGGCTGAGTTGATGCACTGTCCCTCATCCGATGAAGTAAACAGGAGAAACATCTTGTTCAACCCGCCGGTCCAGCCCTTGAGCGTCATGACCTTCTTGATCTCATTTTGCAGGTCTGTGTCGCTGATGCAGTTGTTGGCGTTGGTCAACTCAGGAGTGTTGTCGACGCAGTCCATGCCTGGATACGCCGCCGTGTCCACAAAGGATCCACCGAATTTTCCGCTACTCTTGATGTAGGTCTTTGTCGTGGAGCCCTGGTAATACTGGGTGTTGTTGGTCGCGAGGCTGTGTCCGAAATACTCTTTCAGCATATTGGTCTGCACCGTTTGATAGGCGGCTGACAAACTGGTGGCGTGACCATCCTGCAGTTGGGGCGGTGCCCAGAAGATGGCGTAAACGGTGGTGGTCAGCATGACCGGTCCGCCATGGTAGAGCAGAGGCGGGGTTCCTCCGTTGTTATTCACGATGCCGCCTAAAGCTTTGAGGTGGTCAGCACGCGGATACACGTGAATCGGGCTGCCGGAGGCGTTGAAATTCAGTTGCAGGCCGTTTCCCCGGGCCTGATCCACGATGGTTTGGTTGACCTGGTTGCTCTGCGCTATGGCGCTCAGTGGCAAGATCAGCGTGAGCGCGCAAAGGGCGTAGAAGCTCGCGAGAGCTACTTTTGGCATGATTGTTCTTCTCTCCTGTTTTTGGTCCAACCGCAGTTTATTGGGCCGCGGTTGTTTCTCGAGAGATCGAGCTCCCGATTGACACCTGATTACCGACGATGAAGCCTGCAGTTATGAAGCAGCTCTAACACAAAGTGCAAAGAGACATACGAATTCAGCTCTGTGGTCTGGGGGTCGAAATTTAATAGGGGAGTCTTACGAAGCGACATTTACATTATCAGTTGTTTCTTTATTGTCAAGTGTCTCGCACAACGACAAGACCCGAGATCGCGCGCCCAGCAACCATCCATACTCGTTGGCCTGGAATCCTCTGAAACAACAGCATTCGCAAGTGGTCTAGCTTGCTTTTTGCGGACTTGCCTGCAAGATCCGTCACAAAATGCGCAGCGAATTGCACTCGTCGTTGCGCGTTTAAGCCCGAAACGAAGTAGTCGCCCGGCCGACGAAGAGACTCTTGAGCATGAAAAAAGGCCTGGACTGCAGATGAGGCAATCCAGGCATGTCTTCTGCTGAAGGCGAGGTGAGCCTTCCCAGTGACGGCTACTTCGCTCTTCGATCGAGGTAGCCTTTGTCGTAGCGGCCGCGCACGAATTCGACCGCGCGTACGTTGACGCCGCCCCCTAGCAGGGTGTAGCTGGTGGCGATGAAGGCCAGGTCAACCGGCTCCTGTTGCCGGATCGTCAGGTAGTCGCCGTAGCGGCTGCTGTTGTCATCCGCGCTGGCAACGAGGAAGACAGTTCCGAAGAATCCGGAGGAGCCGGAATTGGTGAAGTCATCCGAAATGGACACATACCCCTGAGCCGGCCCACCGCCGCTGGAAGAGCTGCCGAAGGCGATGGTCAGGCCGATATCGCCGCGAGCGTTAGACGTGACATCCGGAAATCCGAAGCAGGAACTGCTGTTCCAGATATCGGGAGTTTTGAGGATGGCAAAGTCCGACGTTCTTGCAATCACTCCGGCGGCATAGGCTTGCGGATGGTTGAAACTCCCGCCGGCTGCGACTGTGTAGTAGGTGGCCAGGTACTGGGTGCCGTGGTCTTGCGCTACGGTAGTTCGTACCTGGAATCCTATGGCGCTGGTGGAGAGTGGATCGGCCATCCAGTTATTGCCACTGAGACCGCCGATGCAGGTGGCTTGTCCGAAATTGCTGGCGTTCACATTGACGGGCGCCGTCCAGAAGATGGTGTTGCTGTTTTCCGCCCAGTGAAAGTAGCGAAGCTGGCTGGCGTTTTCAATGGTCACCATGTACATGGTGTCGGTCGCGCCGCGTGTAGGGGTCCACACTACCTGGCCTACACTGCCTGTCCAGGTGAAGAAGTTGTAGTTGAACCCCTGGCACTGATACATCGCGTCCAGAGGGAAGCGCCAGATTTCCGCGCCGGCCCATCCCCCGTTAACGATGTTGTTGGTAGTCAAGTACAGGAAATTGTTGCCCAGTGCCAGGTGGGGATAGTCGAGCAGCGTCCCCGGGCCAGGATCGAAGGTGTAGGAGCATTTGTCGGCAAGATTCCCATTCTGCCGGACAAAGATCCGTATCGCGCCAGTCGTGAGATTGGAGTTCACGTAGAGATTGGACCAGAGGGTTACGTCGCGGCCGTGATCATGAACTACGTCCTGATCGCAGCAGAAGAACGGCGCGTCGGCCGGCCCGCTGTCGTCGGCCTGAGCGGTCCAGGTTGAGCCGCCGTCATTGGAGAAGCCACGATTCCAGTTCATGGTCATCCAGTAATGGTTGCCGCTGTTGGCGAGCGAGGGCTCGGCTGTGTCCGAGCGTCCATCGCCGATGATGGGATAGGCTTTGTTCCTGCCGATGACCAGGGCACCGGGAGCGGGTAAGGCGGCGGTAGCCGCACTGAGAGGCGCGACGCTGGTTTCCGGCGCACCCGCAGTCAACATGGCGGCCTGCGGCCCGGCACTTACGGCGGGCTTCTGATTCGCTACCTGGTGGCGAAGCGCGAGCAGTCTGTCATGAAGCAGCTGATGTTGCGTAGCCGTCAGCGGAGCCACCGCGGCGTGTGCCCCCGGCCCATCCGGCATAATGAAATGTGTTGCCGGCGCTGCTGCGCCTGCAGCCTGAGCGTAACCATAGGTGATGGTGGTGGAAACCAGCAGCGCCAACGCGAGCGCGCGGCCATACGCGAAATACGAAACTCTCATGGTATCTCCTTTTCAACGGAACCTCTGAGTTTTGCCTCCGTGGTGGATCGGAAGCCGCCCCAAGTCAATGCACACGCTGCGAACCAGAGGTGGCTGGCTGCGCGCGCCATCAGCACCAAGATTGGGAATCTCCAATCCCAACCAAGCCTGTTTGTTTGAATCCGGCTGATCGTCAGTACGAGGAAGACCGAATCGCCAACACCCGGTGGAATCTCTACTTGCGCCTGATAAACAAGGTGCTGCGGATTCCTGCCGTACTTACTAGCGCGAACGCAAATGTGAACCTATACTGTCCGGCCCCACATTGATGATCACAATAAGACTTTGCATGCAGCATGCCAGAGAGTTTTCAATGAGTGCACGCTACAGCGCATCAATTTGCAATGAAAGTGATCGCCAGTTTCTATCGAATCGGATACGAAGGGCTATCTTTTGGGATAGTACAGAAGCCAGCGTCCTCTAACCGGGGTTCACAAATGAATTGCGCGCCGTGACAGTAGCGATTTCAGCGGGTAAACCTCCGGTTCCGGTGCGGCTGTGCCAGGCACGACCAAACGGCGCGGAAGAGGTCGCCTTATTCGGAAATTTACCACCGGGGCTGAAGCCCTCATTAATTAAAGACAACTACGCGGCCCTGAAGGACCGCTCTTCCACGGTGATCCGGAGACTTCGGATTAGCGCAGCCTGTAAAGTCGTGCCCTTTGAAGCACTCGGATTTTCGTCGCGGACTAGGACGCGGGAGGCGCCGAAAAAATTTCGAAATGCTTCCTCATTACCTAGCGCTATTGCGGTGGTTGGGTTTGGTCAGGCGGCTGATTAGGCATTGACATGCCCGGCGGCGTCATACCGGGTGATGGCTGCGGGGTGATTCCCGGACCGAGCGCTGGAACACCCGGAACATTGCCCTGCGCCGGGGCGACGGTTTGTAATTGCGGCTGGGCGGGAGTGTTCAGCAAGCCTCCGCGATCGCTGCTGGGATCGTAGATGAACTGCCAATCGTTGTAGTGGTTCTTCTTGTTGAACTCGCGAATTGATTTTTTCTTCGAAGCGCTGGCGACACCGACGATGGGCCCTCCGCCGAAAACTTGCGTAGCCGGATTCGTGCTGGGGCCTCCGGCAACCGCTGTCGCTGCCGAAGTGGTGTCGGTTCCGGTTGGGTTCGGCGTTGTGGCTCCGGGCTGTTGGTTAGCGGGGGAAGATTCGCCGGCAGCGGCCGCCGCTTGCGTGTCCTGCTCTGACGGGTTTTGCACCACCGCCTGGCTAGCATTTGCTTGCGGCCCTGGGTTCACGGCGACGTTGGCCGCGCCAGGAGCGGCGCCGGGAACATTTCCGACCGGATTGAGAGCGCCGGCGATTCCTGGACCAAAGTTGGTGCGTACTTCACCGAAGTGCAGAATCTTGAAATCCTTGCCGGTGATGGGATCTTTGTAGTGCTTTCGCAAAAACCGGACATTGTTGAAGTTGTCGAGTTCTTCGAGGCGAACCGGATACCTTCCCGTCTTCTTGTAAAAATGTTGAATCGCACGGGCGTATTGCACCCCGCGGTGAATCAGTTCCTGCTCCTGATCGCGCTTCATCTGCTGCGACATCTGGGGCAGGGCCGCGGCCAGAGCAATAACCACGATGGCCGCCAGGAACATCAGGGTGATGAGGATGAAACCTTGCTCGCGCTGGGAATGGGACCGGCGGCGGATTTTGGAAGGTACTCGCAAAAGAAAATCTCTGTGGTCGAGTCGGTCCACAGGAGTATTCACCACAAAGGACACGAAGGCATCACCCCTGAGTCAGCGGAATCTGCTGAGTGTTGTTCGTCAAGACGTCCTGGATCGTGACATAAGACGGGCCGATCTGCACGACCTTGTAGCGCCGATCCACGATGTCGCCCTCGCCCGCAATGAACACGTCCTCACCTTGAGAAAGGAATATGCGCTTAGGTTCGCCCGGCTTGCTGGCGAATCCGAAAAATTTCAGGTTGATAGGCGGAGGAGGCGGTGGTGGCGGCGGAGTATTCGCAACGTTCTTATTCGGCGTAATAGGGGGTGCGATGGGTTTTGGAATCTCGACCTCCGCGCGAAAGATATTGCGTCCATTGCCGGAATACTGCGAATCCTCGGTGGATTGCAGGAGTCCGAGTCTAAGCGTGGGATCAAGCGATGGTTGAGCTGCGGTCTTCTTCCCCGAAGTAGATCGGCGCGATGCTGGTCCGGAAGGAGCGACGGTACGTGGCGGGGGTGAAACCGCGGGCAAGGGCGTGTTCACCGCCGCCTGGGAACCTCCCAGGGGCGAAATGATGCGATAGCCAACAAACACCACGGCCAGACCAGCCAGCACGAGTGCGGCCGTGGTCTTCTTCCGATTCTCGGTTCCCAGGTTCACTAGCCGCCGTTCCTCAAATAGCTTTCCAGCTTCATTTGTAGTTTCACACTGCCCCCCTGGGCATCGCCAAGGACAACGCTATTCACGATGAAGAAGGTCTTGTCGCGCTCAAGAGCATTCACGAAACGGACTAATTGCAGGTAGTCCCCCTGGCAGTCGGCCTCGATCAAGATGGGGGTCAATCCCACTGCTTCCTGTTCCTTGGTCTCGTATTTGACCTGGCCGAGTTTCACGCCATTTTTTGCTGCCAGTTTGCCCAAATCGTCGGAGATAACCGATTGCCGGTCGGGAATTCTCTGCTTGTAGAAATCGTCGATCTGCTCTTTGGCGAGCACCACTTTCTTATCAAGGCCGCGAAGGGGCTCGACCTGTTTGGTCTTCTGACGCCGCTCCGCCGAAAGTTGCTGCAAATCCCGCTGGCGGGTTTTCGAGGAGCCGACCAGTGGGGAGACGAGCACAATTCCCGCGACAACATCGAGGCAGAGCATGGCGAGCATGGCGACCCGCAAACGATGGCGAGTCTCTCTCAGGTCAGGCACTACTTGCTCCCTCCCGGAGTTGCGGGCACGTACAGCGCGCTGATGTTGAACTCGACATTATCGCCGGGAGTCTGGGAATTAGTCTGCGCATTTTCTGAATTGATTTCCGGTTGGCG
>DASSIO010000351.1:0-3619 GCA_035691825.1 Terriglobales bacterium
TCTCTTCACTTCCGATCTTTGGCTGCGCGCTCTGGAGAGATACGCCAGTGACACTCATCTCAGCGTCAAACTCTTTGACGCCGACGAGCGCGTGGTGTTCGGTCCGATCCATCCGACACCATTGTTCCAGTTGTTCGAGGATAAGGGGTACGACCCCGGCATCTTCGCCGAGTGCGCCCGCCGCTGCCTGGCTCAGACCGACAGCCGGCCGGCGGTGATGGTGTCGGAGATCTACGGATTAGCTGCTGTCGGTACTTCATTGGTGCTGGAGGGCAAAATTGTAGGGGCCGCGGTCGGAGGCTATGCGTTCGTGGATTTCTCGCAACTCTCTGAAGTTCAGCGTTTGGCGAAAGACGCGGGTATCAAGTTCGAGCGGCTCTGGGAGATAGCGCGCGCGCAGAAACCGGTGCCACAGCAACGATTAATGCTCAATGGCGAACTGCTGCAAGTTCTCGGGGATGCCTTACTGCGCGAGAATTACCGCACGCGCCTATACGAAGATGCGGTCCTGAAGCTGCAGCAGACCGCAGCGGAGAAAGAGCAGGCGCATCAGGAATTGCAGGAGTTTGCGGCCGCGCTGCGCGCAAACCAGGAACAATTGGCGAAGGAGTTGAAAGCTACCAGGGAATTGCAGTCAGCGAGCACCCTTTTGGTTAAGCGCGGCAACTCGCTTGTCGTATATCAGAGAATCGTGGATGCCGCAGTGGCAATCATGCGGTCGGATTTTGCCAGCCTGCAGATGTTTCATCCCGAGCGCGGATCCGGTGGCGAACTCCATCTCATGGCCCACCATGGGTTTACTGCCGAGTCCGCCGGTTTTTGGGAGTGGGTACGGCCGGCCTCAAAATGCGCCTGCGGCCTGGCCTTGCAATCCGGTAAGCGGGCCATTGTCGAGGATGTTGAGACCTGCGATTTCACGGGGGGAGAGGATGACCTCAAGGCCTACCGTGAGTTGGGAATCCGCACGATACAGTCCACACCTTTGCTGTCGCGCGACGGCCGCTTACTGGGTATGATCTCCACCCATTGGCGAGCTCCCTGCGTGCCAAGCGAAGCCGATTTGCGCGTCTTCGACGTGCTTGCCCGACAAGCCGCCGACCTCCTTGAACTGAACCAGTCGGTAATGGCCACAGCGTCCCTGGCGGCGATTGTTGAATTCTCTGACGATGCAATCATCAGCAAGGACCTGAACGGAATCATCACCAGCTGGAACAGGGGGGCGGAACGGCTATTTGGGTACACTCCCCAAGAGGCCATCGGCCAATCCGTCACCATCCTGACCCCTTCCAGCCGAATCGAGGAAGGGGAGAGCATTCTGGATCGCATTCGTCGTGGAGAGTCCATTGAGCACTATGAAACGGTGCGCCGCCGCAAAGACGGAACCGAACTCGACATCTCGCTGACGGTGTCGCCTATCCGGGACAGCCAGGGCCGCATCACAAGCGCTTCCACGATTGCCCGCGACATCACCGAACGAAAACAGTCGGAAGAAGCCCTTCGCAGGGCGGAGAAGCTAGCCTCTGCCGGCCAGATGGCGGCAACTATCGCCCACGAGATCAACAATCCGCTGCAGGCGGTGACTCACCTTTGGTATCTGCTCAATCAGAACGCACTGCCAGCTGTCGCTCGTGACCAGTTGCAAATGCTCGGCAAAGAGCTGGACCGCATCGTCCATATTACCAGGCAGACACTGGAGTTTTATCGCAGCGACAGTAAGCCTGCGTCAACTGACTTGAAGGAACCCATTGAAAATGCCATAAAGCTGCTCGCCCCAAAAACGGAATCGCGAGGGGCGCGGATTGAGACCGACTACAGAACCTCGGCGACCGTGAACGCTTACGCAGGGGAGTTACGCCAAGTATTCTCAAATCTCATTATCAATGCGCTGGAAGCTGGTGCTACGTACATCAAAGTGCGAGTGTCGCCCGCGGTGGATATCCGTCGCGCTCCGCGTCGCGGCGTCCGCGTGATGTTCGCCGACAACGGAGCAGGCATTCCAGCGGACGCGAAACCAAAAGTGTTCGAGCCGTTTGTCACCACCAAAGCAGACAAGGGAACTGGCCTGGGATTATGGGTGACCAAGGGCATTATCCAGAAGCATGAAGGCTGGATTCGATTGCTAAGCAGCACGAATGGCTGCCGTCGAGGAACATCCTTCTGCATTTTCTTGCCCGAAGCGAACAAGCGACCTTTCAACTCATTACGAGACTCGGGAAACGCAGCATAGATTCTGAAGGTATCACCAATGAGTTGCTCGGTGATCTGCTGCATCTCTGGGCTTCGTAACAAATCTCATAACAAGCGTGCCTAACAGTGCCACTTGTTACGAAGAAGAGCGCCGGGAAATCGTTGAAACTCTTTGTTTTTGGTTGTTGATGCGAAGTCCAGTAGGTTGAAGGTTCAATTTTCTCCCGCGCCTAACCAACGCGCTATTTTCAACAGCGGCTTCATGCGATGGCCTCGTTTGGTAGCAACGGGTAACAACTGTGCGTTGAACGTTTCCATTTCAAGGGACGCCTAGCTGCACCCCCTTCAAGACTTTCTTCTCTTCTTGTTCCGTAGGATGAGAGCGAACAGCAGCGCAATCCGGCCAAGAAGACTTGGGACTAAAGATTGGGACTAACCGACACGGGTTTTAGGGTGGATTTTTGTAGCTAAGCGACGCCGAATCAATGGATTTCCACCGTGTCCCGAACCAGGTGCTCTACCAGGCTGAGCTACTCCCCGACACTAGCTAGTCCCTTGATTCTACTACACGTTTGGCTGCCCTTGCGACGAACTCGGCCCTCATAAATTGGCACTAACTCCGTCTTTTTTTAAGACTAGACGAAAGTTTGCTCCAAAGCGCGGCTGAACAGCCCGTTTCGGCAGCACTCGCTCCCGAACAGGGGAGAAGATTTTTTTACTCTGCACCTTTAGAACTGTGAGCCAAGCAAAACGGGTGGAGGCAGTGGCAGATCGGCGACCATCGTTCGCACAAAATTGTCTGCACTTTGCCACCAGCCATGGAACATCCGGCCCTCGGTGGTGTAAAGGAGTTGAAGGGCGCGCCACTCATGCTGGCTACACTCGCGGTCAGTGGGCCGCAATTCCTGCGTCGCGTGTTTGTCGGACGTTTGCACGCCATACCCAGAGTGTCGGTCACGACCGACACTCTTGACGAGCACAGACCGCGTATCGAGGCGCAGTCCCTGGTGCATAGCTTTGAGGGCGCTCTCCTTGGCGCTCCAGAGCAGAGCCACAAGCTCGGGCCGGTCCGGGACGGGCGCACACGCCACCAGAAACTGTTCTTCAGAGGTGAAGTAATCCGCAAGGAATATGTCACTGCGGGGTTCAATAGTTTCCAGATCACAACCCAGTGCGATGCCCGAAGGAACGACCGCAGCCATCGCCTTACCAGAGCTATGGCTCAGCGAAATTGCGACCGTGGCCGGCTGGCCCGCAAGAAAGACTTCGGGAGCGCCCGAGAGCGCGGGCCGTATTTCAAGGTCACTAAGACAATCGGGTCCAATGGGCCGGCCCAGGTAGGCGGCCACTGCGCATTTTGCCGTCCAGCGTCCCAGGCGCCAGTCGGCGCGACGCTTGGCAAAACGCATGCGCCTCAGACGGAGCACCTCAT
>DASSIO010000352.1:0-66740 GCA_035691825.1 Terriglobales bacterium
TATGTTGTCAATGGGGGCATGGAGAAGGACAAGATTCCACGGCGGCTTGCGAAAAACCTTGACGAGGCCGATTTCGTGGTTGGCAACAGCGGTCATGTCTCCGATCTGGTGGCTCGACGGATCAAGCGGCCGGTAGCTACCATTCATGACGCCGCCGATCGTCGCTTTTTCTATCCGCCCCAGGATGTGCAGAAGAGCCACGCCCCGGTTGTCTTGTACGCCGGATCATTTCGCCCCTGGAAGCGTGTTCCGTTTGTCGTTGAGCAAGCCGCTTTATGGCCCGCAATTGAATTTCGCATTGCGGGAATGGGAGAAGACGAAGCTGAATGCCGGCGTCTCGCCCGAGAACGCAGCTGTTCGAACGTTACCTTTCTAGGCCACCTCTCGCCAGCGAAGCTGGGAGATGAAATGCGGAAGGCAGACATTTTCTTCTTTCCGAGCGTGTTGGAGGGGAATCCCCAGGTCCTCGTTCAGGCTGCCGCCTGTGGATTGCCTTGTGTTGCCATGCAGTGCTATCGATCTGATTTTGTGCATCACGGCCATTCCGGGTTGCTGGCGAGATCGGATGACGAGCTTAGTGCTTATCTGAAGCTGCTGATCACGGATAGTGATCTTCGACAGATAATGAGCTTAGCTGCCATCGAGCACGTAGCGCAATTTGACTGGGACAAGATTACATGCCGATGGGCTGACGTTTTTGAACGGGCTGTCGAGAAAAGACTAGGTCTACGAGGCAGAGCAACGGCAACCCGCTTCTGCAAAACGAGAGAGACGGACGCCGCGAGTGCCGGTTTACTTGTTCCCAATGTACCGGAACGCTGGCCACGATCATGACCATTTCCATGAATGGCAGCCTGGTTGGGGAAGAGTCAACCGCCGCAGTGATATCCGCCGTAGAGACGGCGGGCTCTGGCGGGGGGCATCAGCTCCACGTTCTCACACTTACGCCCTTCTACCCGCATCAGAACGACAGCGCCGCTGGCTGCTTTGTCGCCGAGCCACTTGCTCATTTGCAGGATCTAGGTGTGGAGTCGAGTGTGATTGCAGTTCAGCCTTTCCATCGCGGGCGAATGACGGCGAGCCAGCTGGTACATCCGTCTAGCTGGGTTCATTACGTCAGCCTGCCCGGAGTCCTTGGACTGACGATTTCAGGACCGCTACTCTCCAAGCAAATCTTCACTTCTGTATCTCGGCTTCACTTACAGTGTCCTATCGATCTGATTCACGCGCACGCCCCGCTTCCATGTGGTTATGCCGCATTCCTGCTCCAGAGAAAGCTTGGAATTCCATTTGTCGTGTCGGTGCATGGTCGTGAAGTGTTCTCCGATAGTGCTGGAGGTCCCTGGGCACGAAACCGGTGCAGGCGGATGGCGAAAATGGTTTATCGTTCCGCCCGCCGTGTTATTTGTGTCAGTGAAACAGTGAGGCAGGAGCTACGAAACGGTGTTCCAGAGGCCGACTGCACAGTCGTCTACAACGGCACGGACTCAACCCTGTTCCGGCCGGTAACGGGCATAGATGCGCCGCTGGTGCTGAGCGTGGGGAACCTGCTCCCTAGCAAGGGTCATGAAGTTCTATTGCGCGCGTTCGCCAAAGTTGCCCCGAGCCATCCACGCCTGGCGTGGCAAATCATAGGCATCGGGCCTGAGTATGGCCGGTTGAGACTAGTGGCGCGTGAACTTGGAATTGAAGACCGCGCGCAATTTCTAGGGCGCCTCAATCGCGATGCTGTTGCCGAAGCGATGCGGCGTTGCGCAGTTTTTGCGCTACCCAGTTCCTGCGAGGCATTGGGATGTGTCTACCTGGAAGCTATGGCTGCGGGGAAAGCTGTAATCGGATGCCACGGGCAGGGAATCGCTGAAATCGTACGCAACGGGCAGAACGGTTTTCTGATTGAGCCCGGAAATATCGAAGAATTGGCTGGAGTACTGGGCCTTCTTCTGCGCGAAGCGTCCTTGCGCGCCCGGGTCGGGGCGGCGGCTCGGGCCACTATTCTCGAAGGGCTAACGCTTGAACATCAGGCAGCGCACCTGGCGAGAGTTTATCGAGAGTGCGTAGCATGACTCCGCGGGTCGTCATTCTCAGTGAAATCATTGCCCCCTACCGCATTCCCGTATTCAACGCTTTGGCACGGGATAAGAGGATCGATTTACATGTGGTTTTTCTTTCCGAGAACGATCCGTTCTTGCGGGAATGGCGCATTAATAAAGATGAGTTACAGTTCTCGTATGAAGTTCTTCCGAACTATAGGCGTCGTGTCGCAGGTTGCAACCTGCTGCTGAATCGTGGGCTCGCGGATACTCTATCGAAAACCTCTCCGCAGGCAATCATCTGCGGAGGATATAACTATTTTGCTTCGTGGCAGGCGGTCCTGTGGGCACGGCGCAACAACGTGCCGTTCCTTTTGTGGTCAGAGAGCAATTTATATGACTTGCGGCGCAAGTACCCCCCCGTTGAATGGCTGAAGAGCCATTTTCTGCGACGCTGCACTGGGTACATCGTTCCGGGCAGTGCCTCGTGCGATTACCTGCGAACATATGAACTCCCACAACAAAAGATCACGCGGGCTCCTAACGCGGTGGACAATGCATTATTCGGACAAGCCGCCGAGGAGGCTAGGCAGCAGAGCACCAAATTCCGAGGCATGTATGGCTTGCCGGGTCGCTATTTTCTGTTCGTGGGGCGGCTGGTGCCCGAAAAAGGCGTCCTTGAATTGCTGGATGCCTATGGTGAACTTGCCCCCGATTTGAGATCGGAAATCGGACTGCTATTTGTGGGCAACGGAAGATGTCAGGAAGAGCTTGTGAGGAGAGCTTCGCGAATTCAAACCGGGGTGGTGAAATTCTCCGGATTTCTGCAGCGTGACATATTGCCTGGCTTTTATGCGCTGGCCGACATGCTGATACTGCCAACTCACAGCGATACCTGGGGACTGGTAGTGAACGAAGCCATGGCTTGCGGGTTACCAGTCATATCCACTTCCGTCGCCGGGTGCAGCGCGGATTTGGTGCAAGACGGCTGGAACGGACTCGTCGTTCCACCTCGTGATGTCGGACAGCTTGCTGCCGCCATGGATTCCCTAGCCCGGAATGCTGAACTGAGGCGACAAATGGGCGAGAACAGTGCCAGGAAGATTGCCATGTATTCTCCGGCCAACTGTGCCGCGGGACTCGCCAGAGCCGCATCGGTGAGCCTGGGAGCGATCAGTGGGTGAGCGATCGACCAAGTTGCTGCCGATCCTTGTCCTCGCAATACTGTGCGGGGGCTCGATTGTCGTAGCGCGCAACACTCCGGCCTACTTCAGCAACCCGAGCTATCTCGGAGCACTTTTGTTTCTGCAGCTACTGGTTGCCGCACTGTGGACTTTTCGTGTCACATTTTTCGGGTTCCTCATGTTGGGATTTGTATGGGCCGGAGTCGATGTGCCCATGAGCGAGCCCTGGACAATGGCGCGATGGATAACGCTCGCCGTCGGCGCCCTGATCGGTTGCGTGCTGGTAATGCAAGACCGCCAGCGGCGTTTCCGCGTTTTTCATCTGGTCGCGTTTTTCTGCGTGATGGGTGCTGTGGCGTCAGCTCTCGTAAGCGGGTATCCGCAAACGGCTCTCTTGAAAGCGGGAAGCCTGCTTCTGTTGTTTTTGTATGGAAGCTCAGGCGGACGGCTTGCAATTCACGGTCGCGAAACCAGCTTCTTTCCTGGGCTGTTACTTAGCTGCGAGTTCATTACGTACGGCACCACGGTTGCTTATTTCGTATTGGGTTCGAAGATTTGGGGTAACCCGAACTCGCTAGGCGCGGTCATGGGCGTGGTGGTTGCTCCGCTTTTGTTCTGGGGAATTCTTATTCTGCCGGCGCCGACGGTGCGTTGGCGGCGATCATTCGCTTTTCTGCTCTCGATGATTTTGCTCTTCTACAGCGTCTCTCGGGCGAGCATAATCGCAGCTCTGTTCTCCATGTTTTTGATGTGCGTGGTACTAAGGCGGCAGAAGCTGCTGGCGCAAGGCGCGATATTGAGCTTGTTTCTGCTGGCTGCGTTTGCCATCTTCGGCCCACGCGACGTCGCGAACTTTTCGGCATCGACTTCCGACCTGGTTTATAAGGGGCATCATGAGAGCGGCGTGCTGGGATCGCGAAAATCCCCCTGGCAGCAAACCATGTCAGTCATCTCTGAGCACCCATGGTTTGGCAGCGGTTTCGGGACTAGTCCCTCAGGCAAAGACCAAGGTGGCCCCGGCCTCTATGCTTCCAACACGGAAATTAATCGGGAGCACGGCAGTAGCTATCTGGCCATATTGGAGTGGGTCGGGCTGATTGGAATTGTTCCATTTGTTTTCCTTTTGATACTTCTTCTTCGTCAAATTGGGCATGCCTTAGCAAGCCTTCGCAACTCCCCGCAGCCGCCATACGCGGCCGTTCCTATTTTGCTCATCCTTATTGGTGGTTTGGTGCACGCCGCATTCGAAGATTGGCTCTTCGCGGTGGGATACTACTTGACCGTATTTTTCTGGACGTTTGCATTTGTCCTGTTTGATGTTTGCTCGGTTCCGGAGCGCTCCACGGCGGCGAGCTCCATTTCCCGGCCAATCGTAATTCAACAACCCCCGCTTCTCGCGCCCGCTCAATCTCGATGATCAATTTCTTCATTAACGCTTTGGCGGCAAGTGCGGGCGGAGGGCTGACTTATCTCAAGGGGATCATCCCATGTCTGGATGATCGGCGAGATGTGCGGACCACCGTGTTGGTGCCGTCAAGACTTGCTCGCGTCTTCAATGGTCAATACGAGACCGTGCGCTTGATCACACACGAGGCTGGATCTTCGGCAGGTCGCCGCATGTGGTGGGAACAGACGCAGCTGCGGAATGTTCTTCGTCAATACGGCGCAAATCTGCTGCTATCTACGGGAAACTTTGCGTTGAGAAATTCGCCTATTCCGCAGATTTTGCTGTCCCGAAATGCCCTGTACACGTGCCCTTACTTCTACGACGATTTGCTGGCGCGTGGCGAGTACAGGTTCTGGTTGTCGGCGCGGGCGCAGCGGTGGCTGGCGCTGCGATCGCTGCGCTGGGCTGATTCTACAATCGCTCCGACCGGAGCATTCGCCCGGGAGCTTGCGGCCTGCACGGAGACGCACGTGGCTGTTGTCCCGCATGGATTCCACCTGGGGGAATTTTTTCGAGAAGATATTCCATGCCCGGACGAGCTACAGCACAAACTGCAGGTCAGAGATGGAACACTTCGATTGCTGTTTGTGAGCCACTACAACTATTACCGGAACTTTGAGACGCTCTTCCGGGCGCTGCCCCTGGTGAAGGCGAAGCTAGGGCGGAAGATCAAGTTATTTCTGACTTGCGGTTTACGACCGGATGCCAATCCCGGCAATTACCGGCCGGAGGCTGCTGCGGGCCTGATTAACGATCTGGGCCTACGGGACGAAGTGGTGGAACTGGGCAGCGTTCCATACGAGTGCTTGAATCACCTATACAGATCATGTGATTTGTACGTTACGGCGGCTTACGCCGAATCGTTTGGACATCCACTGGTTGAAGCTATGGCCTCAGGCTTACCGATTATCGCGTCGGATTTACCTGTTCACCAAGAAATCTGCGGTCATGCGGCGGTTTACTTTCCTAAGTTTTCACCGGAAGAGCTGGCGAACACAATCAGTAAGTTGGCTGAGGAGCCTTCCCGGATGCAGGAAATGGCGGAATGCGGTCGAGAACGGGCTCGGGCCTTCTCGTGGAAAGCGCACGTCGAAGGCGTTCTGAAAATTGCCGAAAGCCTTGTGGCAAGTTCCGTAACTGGAATTGGACACCAGCCTCTCACCAGCGCAACTACACCTTCTCTAGGTGTATGATTCCTCCCCGTAAAATTCTTAGCCTTGGAGTGCGTAACGCGATATGAGATCACGATTTTTACTGTTCACTACTGTCATTTTCGCCCTGGGGGCAAGCGCGCAAAACGGAGCTCGCAGCGAGCAATCCGCCCCATCAGGGAAGCCGGCAACTGAATCGACTCCTGTACAACGGCCGAAGTCATTCGACCTTGACGCCATCGACAAGGGCGTCGATCCCTGCAGCGATTTTTATGAGTACGCTTGCGGGACCTGGAGGAAGAAGAACCCGATTCCCGCCGACCAATCGCGCTGGGGCCGCTTCAATGAATTGGCGGAGTACAACCGCCAGGTGCTGCATGACATTTTAGAGAAAGCGTCCGCCAACGATTCCGGCCGCAGCCCGGTCTTGCAAAAAATTGGCGATTTTTATGAATCCTGCATGAACGAGCAGGTGGTCAATACGAAGGGACTGGAGCCACTCAAGCCGGCACTGGCCCGGATTGATGCAGTCAAGAAGCGGAGTGACCTCAGTGCCGCTGTGGCTTTCCTGCATTCGCAGGGCATTGAGGCGCTCTTCCGGTTCGGGTCGCAGCCCGACATGCACGACGCCAGCATGGAGGTTGCCACCTTGATTCAGGGCGGACTCGGTCTGCCGGATCGCGATTATTACGTCGCGCAGGACGCCAAGTCCCAGGAGACGAGAGAAAAATACCTCGCCCATATGACCCGCATCTTTGTGATGTTGGGAGATGACGAGGCTACGGCGAAGAAAGAGGCTGACAATGTCATGGCCATCGAAACTAAGCTGGCCCAGGGTTCTTTCGAACGCGTGAAGATGCGCGATCCCAAAAGCCGCGATCACAAAATGAAATTGTCAGATTTAGCCAGCCTGGCGCCAAATTTCGGCTTTACGCCCTTTTTCACAGACACAGGAGCGCCGAAATTTTCCGAGATCAATGTCGCGCCTCCCGACTTTTTCAAGGCCGCGAATGAAGTGTTGGCCTCGGCACCGATTTCAGAATGGAAATCCTATCTGCGGTGGCAGGCGCTTCATGCGGACGCTCCGCTGCTGTCCGATCCTTTCGTGCAGGAAGACTTCAGCTTTTTCGGCCGGTACCTCTCGGGCCAGCAGGAATTACAGCCACGCTGGAAGCGCTGTGTGCAATTGACGGATCGCCAGCTTGGCGAAGCGCTAGGTCAGCTCTACGTCCAGGAGACTTTCGGTGCGGAAGGCAAAGAACGGACCTTGAACCTTGTGAATGCTCTCGAAAAAGCGCTGGGTGCTGACATTCAAGATCTGTCGTGGATGACACCCGACACGAAAAAGCAGGCGGCCATCAAGCTGAATGCAATCACCAATAAGATCGGGTATCCAGACAAATGGCGCGATTACAGCACGGTCAACATCGTTCGTGATGATTTGCTGGGCAACACCGAGCGCGCCCGCGCGTTTGAGGAGCACCGCGATCTCAATAAAATTGGAAAGCCGGTAGACAAGTCCGAGTGGGTGATGACTCCGCCAACGGTCAATGCGTATTACCAGGCAGCGGAGAACGATATCAATTTTCCCGCTGGAATCCTCCAGCCTCCTTTTTACGACCAGGAGCAGGATGCCGCGGTGAATTTCGGGGGCATTGGTGTGGTCATCGGCCATGAATTGACCCACGGCTTTGACGATCAGGGAAGTAAATTCGATGCTGAAGGGAACCTGCGCAACTGGTGGACGGATAAAGACCGCCTTGAATTTGAGCAGCGAACAGGCTGCATCGCTGACGAATACAGTTCGTTCACGGCGGTCGACGACGTCCATTTGAATGGCCGCCTCACGCTCGGTGAGAACACAGCAGACAATGGTGGAGTTCGTGTGGCGCTGATGGCTTTGAATGCGGAACGCGCAAACAACCCAAGTGGAAAAGAAAATCAGGTAATCGAGGGATTTACGCCGGAGCAGCGCTTCTTCCTTGGATATGCGCAGATCTGGTGTGAGAATCGCAGCCCGGAGAGCTCACGGCTGTTGGCGAAGACCGACCCGCATTCGCCCGGCCGCTATCGCGTAAACGGAGTTCTGCAAAATAACCCCGACTTCGCCCGCACGTTCAACTGCAAAGCTGGCCAGCCCATGGTCAGGCAGAACGCGTGCCGAGTCTGGTAATTTTCTCCGTTCCGCATACTGAGTATGATTCGTGCTGTGTGCGGAATTGCAGGGTTAGTTTCGCGTAACGCGCGGTTGGCTCCCGAGGTTTTGGAGCGGGCCACGCGTTCGCTCGCGCATCGAGGTCCCGACGATTCCGGCACGGTCATTTTTGAAGAGTCCTCTGTTGCCTGCGTTGGCCTGGGGAACCGCCGCCTGGCGATCCTTGACCTGTCGCCGCTCGCCCATCAGCCAATGCAAGATCCCGCAACAGGGAACTGGATCGTCTACAACGGCGAGATCTACAACTTCCGCGAGGTCCGTCGAGAGTTGGAGGCGGAAGGCATTCCCTTCGCCAGCCAGTCCGATACAGAAGTCGTTTTGAAGGCGTATGGCCGGTGGGGAGAGGAATGCCTTCAGCGATTTCGGGGCATGTTCGGGTTTGCCATTTGGGATCACGCTCGTGCGCGACTTTTCCTCGCTCGTGACCCCTTGGGCGTGAAGCCGCTTTACTGCTACCGGTCCTCCGAATACTTCTTATTTGCTTCCGAGGTCAGAGCCTTGCTGGCGACCGGGCTTATTGCGCGAACGCTGGATCGAGAGGGATTGCTCGATTACCTCACCTTCGGATGCGTTTGTAATCCTCGCACTTTGATCGACGGAGTCCATTCGCTCCTTCCTGGGCACTATCTGATATGGAAAGACGGCGAGTTGCAGGACATTGAATATTGGAAGCTACCAGTCGGCTCGGGCAGCGCCCGAGGATCTTCGATTCAGGAATGGAACGATAACGGGCAAGCGGACATCAGGGGGCTCCTTGAAAACTCCGTTCGGGAGCAGTTGGTCAGCGATGTTCCGCTCGGGGTGTTTCTTTCCGGAGGCATCGACTCCAGTGCCCTGGTTGCGCTTCTTGCGAAAACCGGGACGCCGGTGAATACCTTCTCACTGGTTTTTCGGGAAAACGAATTCAGCGAGGCAAGATACTCCCGCGAGATCGCGGATCGATTTGCCACGGAACACCGAGAAATCTGCATAAGCCAAGGCGATACTCTCGAGGCTATCCCGGCAGCACTCCGAGCGATGGACCAGCCGACCATCGATGGAATCAATACGTACCTGGTCTCGAGCCATGCTCGCGCGGCCGGCTTGAAGGTTGCTCTCTCCGGGATTGGAGGCGACGAGCTATTTGCCGGATACTCAACTTTTCAGGACGTTCCAAGGATGGAGAACGTGGTGGCGACGTGGCGTCACGTTCCGAAGGGGCTTCGCAGCGCGCTTAATTCGGGTTACTGCTGGTTGTCATCCACAAATGATCGAAGCCGCAAGGTGAGCGCCCTCCTTCGCGATCCAGACAGAATTGGGCATCCATACTTTCTCTCTCGCATGCTATTTACGCCCGAGCAGGGTGGCAAATTGCTGGGTGGGAAGTATGTGAATTCCGGAAGCGGCGTTGCGAAGACGACCGGTAATGGAGCCGAGGAATTCGATCCCATCAACCGCGTGTCCTATTTCGAACTGCGCTGGTATGCAGGCAACATGCTTCTGCGGGACGCAGATGCGATGAGTATGGCTCAGGGGCTCGAAATTCGCGTTCCCTTTCTCGACCAACGCCTGGTGGAACATTTACTGAGAGTGCCCGGTCCTAAGAAGTTGAGGAATGGTGTACACAAACCTGTTCTCATTGACGCGCTGGGCGGTTCGCTACCAGCGTCAGTAACCCACCGCCCGAAGCAAGGATTCACTTTCCCATTCGAACATTGGCTGAGGGATGAACTTCGGCCTGATGTTGAGAGCACGCTTGCAAGAGTTGGGGAAGGGCGACTTGGCAATGTTCTTGATCCGAATGTCGTTTGGGGCATTTGGCAACGCTTCCTTGCAGGAAAGACTTCATGGTCGCGTCCATGGTCGCTGTACGTACTCGACAAATGGTGCGAATCGCACCTGTGACGCTGCCCCGTCTTATGCGAGGGGCTTTCTCGCTGAAATCAACAGGAACAATCCCAGCTTGCGGCAGAACCTTTGAACGAACCACCGTGGATATAGCGCCCAGATAATGCGATAAACCGTCCCTTGGAAACGAGTTGACGGCTGGTGCAGGAGCAGATCGCCCGGGCTGAAAGCCTGGCTGATTTGAAGTTGCTCGAAGTCCGACAACATCTCGCGAAGCTCGGAGAAAGTGAAGGCCTTTGTCCCAGGGCTCTCCAGATGTTGATAAATGGCCTGGCGCACCGATTGGGCGGGCCACAAACCGTACCGCAGCCACAGCATCCAGCCAGTCAGCGATGGATGTCCATACAGCATGAGCTTAGCGGTGCCCCCTGGTTTGAGAACACGCCAGACTTCTCGAATGCATTGAGAGGTGTCCGGACTGTGGTGCAACACACCGTAGGAATAGACCAGATCAAAAGTAGCATCGCCGAAGGGCAATTGCTCGGCATCGGCCATGCGCAGATCAGGCTTGTAGCCGGCCGAACGGCAGCGCTCCGCTGCCCGTTGAATTGAAACTTGCGAAATGTCTACGCCGGTGGCGTGAGATCCAGCTTTGAGCCATTCCAGGTAGTCGGCCCCCATCCCAACGCCAACTTCCAAAACTCTGCGGCCCCGAGCCGATGCAAAATCGGCGAACTCCTTGATGAACGGTTCCAGTTCATATCGCGATTGAGCATGCGCGGCCAGGCCGCCTGCCAGCTTACCGTATCGGGTGCCGCACGGTTCAGAATCCCAGAATTCAGCCACTTGCTGCTTGGGGCCGACAATGGGTTGCGCGCTGCTCATGAAGAAGGGGAACGTTACGAGGCGGATACTACCACACACTAAGGCAATGTCAGCCGCCAATGATGCGGGTAAGATGTTGAGCAATCCGGCTACTAACAGCACACACAACCAGAATGCTGGGCGTCAAGCAACTCGAAAAATCGCAAGCGGAGCGGGTGCAAGCGGTCATCCCCGTAAGCGTCATTGTTCCCACCCGCAATGAGGCGCAAAACCTCCCTGCATGCCTGGCATCGCTGCGGCAAATGGGCGAGGTATATGTCGTGGACTCGCAAAGCTCGGACGCGACGGTTGAGATTGCCAGAGAGTTTGGGGCCAAGGTCGTCCAATTTCATTATCACGGCGGGTGGCCGAAAAAACGTCAGTGGGCGCTCAACACTCTTCCTTTCTCTTACGAGTGGGTTCTTCTTGTGGATGCTGACGAGTCGCTCACTCCCGAACTCATAAGTGAAATCGGCGGGGCAGTGACCAGCCCGTCCTACTGCGGTTACTTCATTGAACTGGACATGCATTTCCTCGGGCGGCGCCTCCGGCATAGTGGCGCGATCTTTAGCAAGCTTTCTCTGTTTCGCCGTGACAGGGGGCGGTTCGAGTGCCGTTCAGAGGCGCAGGATGATTCCATGGGGGACATGGAAGTGCACGAACATGTCATCGTTACCGGCCGCATCGGCAAATTGAAGAACCGCCTGCTTCACCGCAACGTGCATTCTCTCGCGCACTACATTGAAAAGCACAACGAATATTCCAACTGGGAAGCCGTTGTTTGGAACCAGACAGCTCCAAGCCGCGATGAACTTGCTGCTTCTTTGTTGGGTACCCAAGCGCAGCGCCGACGCTGGTTGCGCAAGAAGTTTCTTCGAGTCCCAGGCTCTCCTTTGGCTTTCTTCCTCTACAAATACGTATTTCGGCTTGGCTTTCTGGACGGAGTGCCGGGACTGATTTATTGCTGCCTGCAGGGCGTCCAGCTTTTTCACATTAAGGCGAAGCTGTACGAACTGGGCATCAGGAAGGCGAACTGCTGAATGTGTGGCATCTGCGGCGTGGTCAATTGGGGTGATCGCGAAACGCTGGCGCGCATGACCGATGTGCAATGGCATCGCGGGCCGGATGACCGCGGTATCTGGGACCACAGATGCCCGGACCAATCCTATGTCGGGCTTGGCAGCCGCCGCCTTGCGATCCTCGACCTCTCGCCTGCAGGGCACATGCCCATGTGCAACGAGGATCGGACCCTCTGGATCACGTACAACGGGGAGATCTATAACTTTCGTCTCTTACGCGAAGAACTGGTAAGCAAGGGTCACGTCTTCAAGTCGCATTCGGACAGTGAGGTCGTGCTGCACCTTTATGAGCAGGAAGGCGTCGATTGCGTCAAACGCTTGAACGGCATGTTCGCGTTTGCAGTGTGCGACCTGCGAGCCGGAAGTCCAACAGTGTTTCTCGCACGGGACCATTTTGGAATTAAGCCACTGTACTATCTGCAGCGGGGACACCGGTTTGCATTCGCATCGGAAATCAAAGCCCTGCTGCAGCTACCGGGAGTCGAAGCTGAAATTGATTTGGAAGCTCTGCACCAATATCTGACGTTCCTTTGGGTGCCGGAGCCGAAGACGATCTTTGGGGGAATACTTAAGCTGCCGGCGGGACACTATGCGGTGCTGCGTGATGGGCAGCTTGACATCACTGAATATTGGGACATGACTTTTCCAAAGGCCCAGGCCGATTTCAAGCGCTCGGAAACAGAGCTTGCGAGCGAGATTCGGGAACGATTTCGCCACTCGGTCGAATCCCAGATGGTCAGCGAGGTCCCAATTGGCGCATTCCTCAGCGCAGGGTTGGATTCATCGAGCATCGTGGCCATGATGAGTCGGGCCTGCAAAGCGCCAGTGCGGACGTACACCATTACATTTCCCCAAAAGCACCGGGTTGGTGAGACGACGTTGGACGACCCCAGCGTCGCTGCGCGACTGGCGCAGCAGCTTGGCTGTGAAAATCACCAGGTCTTGGCCGAGCCCGACGTAGCTGAGCTTCTGCCTAAGTTGACGTGGTACATGGATGAGCCTACGGCGGATCCTGCCGTTGTGCTTTGTTACCTGGTGTGCCGCGAAGCGCGCAAAAGTGCCACCGTTCTGTTATCTGGAGTGGGCGGGGACGAGTTGTTTGCGGGGTATCGCAAGTATTGCGCGCATTATTGGGCCCAGGCATACGGAGCTTTGCCGGCAACACTGCGCAGGTCTCTGGAAGCCGCCGTGTTGCACTTGCCGACTGGCCGTGGGCCCATGAAGGGAACTCTCCGCCTGATAAAAAAGATGGCACGCAGCGCATCGCTTCCGGCGTCCGAGCGCTTTGCCATGAACGGGACATACCTGGATCGCGAGCAGAAGCACTCTTTGTACACACGAGAGCTTTCCGAGCGGCTAGCCGCATGCGATCCCTATGTTCAGCATCGCGCGCGCTTTGAACAAATGAAGAGCGCGGATTTCTTAAACCAGATGCTCTATCTCGATACCAAGATCTTCATGACGAGTTTGAACCTTAATTACAACGACAAAATGAGCATGGCGTCGTCCGTGGAGGTGCGGGTTCCATTCCTGGATCGGGAGCTGGCCGAGTTTGTGGCCTGGAACGTTCCACCTGCAATGAAGCTGAGAGGATTGCTGCGGCCTACGACTAAGCACATTTTCCGCCGCGCCATGACCGGGATACTGCCCCGAGAAGTTTTGCGGCAACCGAAGGCAGGGTTTGCGGCTCCCGTCGATTACTGGCTGGTGAACGATCTTGGAGAGATGGTCGACGATCTCCTTTCAGACTCACAATTTCGTGAACGCGGCCTGTTTCAGCCTGCGGCGGTGCGGAACATGATCGACGAGCAGCGCGCCGGACGAAAAGATTGGTCCATGCAGGTATGGCAGTTCTTGACTCTAGAATTGTGGATGAGGGCCTTTGTTGACAAGTCGGCGAAATCACAGGCCGAGGTTTCGCGCATTCCACAAACTGCAACCGCATGAAGCAACTACTCCAGGACACGCTCACGGGTGCGATTGAAGTGGCAGAGGTCCCGGCGCCACAGCTTCTGCCGGGCACTGCGCTGGTGCGAATTGCAGCCTCCGTAGTGTCGGCTGGCACGGAACGTGCCGCATCGGAGTTTGCCCGCAAGAATCTGTGGCAGAAAGCGAAGGCGCGTCCTGACCTGGTACGCGAGGTCTTCAACAAGGTGCGCCGGGACGGAGTGGTTGCCGCCCTACAGACGGTTCGCAGCCGCCTAGATCAACCTGTCTCCATGGGCTACAGCAGCGCGGGAACAGTCATCGCTGTACACCCAAGCATTTCTGACATCCACGTAGGAGATCGTGTGGCTTGTGCCGGCGCCGGCTATGCGGTTCATGCCGACGTCGCATGCGTTCCGCGACTGTTACTGGCGAAGTTTCCGGCGTCTTCCGAAGTAGCTTTCGAGGAAGCAGCGTTCACCACGCTCGGTGCTGTAGCTCTGCACGGTCTACACACGGCGGAGGTAAGGATCGGTGAGGTTGTAGCAGTCATTGGCTTAGGCCTGATCGGGCAGCTCACAGTTCAGTTGCTTAAGGCGGGTGGCTGCCGGGTTATCGGTATGGACGTGCGCCCCGAGCGCGCTGAATTGGCCAAGCAATCGGGAGCCGATGCGGTTGCAATTGGCAGCGACACTTTTTGCAGTGTTTGCCTGCGGGAATCAGGCGGTGCGGGCGTCGATTCCATTTTGATTACTGCGGAAACCCCAAGCAGCGGTCCGGTGAATCTGGCGGCCGAGGTTGCTCGCGATCGCGCAATCATCGTTGCGGTTGGCACGGTAGGGATGGATATCGAGCGCAAGCTCTATTACGGCAAAGAACTTGATTTCCGCGTCTCACGTTCCTATGGGCCAGGCCGATACGACACTTCGTTTGAGCAAAAAGGCCGAGATTATCCTATTGGCTATGTGCGTTGGACCGAGACGCGCAACATGGAAGCTTTTCTCCGGCTAATGGCTGAGAAAAAGCTGAACCTCTCGAGTCTCATCACCCACCGATTTCCTATTGCTCGCGCCGCCAGCGCCTACAACCTGATCACAAATGACGCAGGTGAGCCGTGCCTGGGAGTTGTGATCACGTATCCGGGGGGAGCCGATGAAAGCCACACGGTTGAATTGAGGCACGTATCAAAAGTATCTGGCATGCAGGCTGATTCTACGGTTCGAGTGGGCCTGTTGGGCGCAGGCAATTTCGCAGTCAGCACGCTGATTCCGGCTATGACACATGCGGGAGTGAAGCTGATGGGGCTATGTGCCGCGACGGGGGCCAGCGCTCAGCATAAGGGACGCAAATACGGATTCGAATATTGCACCACAGAGCCCAGGCAAGCGTTGGAAGACCCGCGATGCAACACGGTGGTTGTCGCAACTCGCCATCATCTTCATGCGTGCCAGACAATTATGGCATTGCGAGTTGGGAAGCATGTTTTCTGCGAAAAGCCTCTGTGCCTGAGCGAAGAAGAGCTCTTAGACATTGTGAACGCCTATCGAGGCCTCGATGTCCCACGGATCCTGATGGTCGGCTTCAATCGTAGATTCTCTTCCATGGCGCTGCAGCTGAAAGCATTCTTCGCAGACGTACACGAGCCTCTGGTCATGCACTACCGCGTGAATGCCGGGATAGTCGCTCAAGATCATTGGGTGCGGGACCCCGAGCAGGGTGGCGGGCGTGTTCTCGGCGAGATCTGTCACTTCGTGGATTTCGTGAGCTTTCTCGCAAACTCATTTCCCACGGAAGTCCAGGCGCAATCACTTTCCTGCGAGGACAGCGTTCTAGTTTCTCTGCGATTGCAAAACGAATCCAGTGCAACCATCACCTATGTCGCGAACGGCGATCGAGCTTTTTCCAAGGAACGGCTGGAAGTTATGGGCGGTGGCCGGGCTGCTGTTCTCGAAGATTTCCGCCGCCTGGAGTTGGCCAACCGTGGAAAGCGCAAAGTTATACGGACACGCTGGCGCCAGGACAAGGGTCATCGCGGCGAATGGCAGGCCTTCGTTGATGCGATCACCAGGGGAAAGCCTGCACCTATCTGCTTTGAAGAAATCGTGAGTTCCACTCTTGCAACCCTCCGTATCGAGCAGTCGCTGGCAACCGGTCAAGCCGTGGCGATCGATGCCGACGCCTTCATGAACTCAGCTCTGCAGACGTGCGCTTCCGAGAGGACCGGGACCGATCAATGCTGATTCTGGGCCTGAATATGTTTCACGCCGACGCGTCGGCGGCCATCGTTCAGGATGGCGAAGTTGTCTTTGCAATCGCAGAGGAACGCCTGAACCGGGTCAAGCATTATGGCGGGTTTCCCTCCCTTGCCATCCGCTCCTGTTTAGAAGCGGCCGGAGCAAAGATCACTGACGTTGATCACGTGGCGGTCGGCCATGATCCCCAGGCCAACATCGGTCATAAGTTGTGGTACGCAGCTTCTAATCCGGCCAAGCTGGCTAATTTCGTCAAGCTGCGGGCGCGTAAGCAGGCCATGGGAGACCTGCGCAGGTTGATGGCTGCGGCGCTCAACCTTGATCCTGCCATGCTGCGCTTCCAGCAGCATCATGTGGAGCATCATCTGGCTCACATCGCCAGCGCGTACTACTGCTCGCCTTGGGAGGAGGCGGCGGGCTTCAGCTACGACGGATCCGGCGATTTTGTTTCCACCATGATGGCGCGCTGTGAGGGAACTAAGATCGAAGTTCTCGACCGCGTGTTCCTTCCCAACTCGCTCGGCAGCTTTTACACCATGATTTGCGAGTTCATCGGCTACGGGGGATACGGCGATGAAGGCAAAGTCATGGGTCTGGCGCCCTATGGCAAGGATACGTATTGCGAACAACTAAAGGAGATTCTCAATCTGCGCAATGGCAGCTTTCGTCTGAATCTGGACTACTTCGAGCCGCTGGGAAGCAATGAGGGTATGCAAGTGGATGCCGACGGAAGTGTCCACCTGGCGCGTCATTTTTCGCAGCGCATGGTTCGCTCGTTCGGGGAACCACGGCGGCCTCATTCTCCCGTAACTCAACGCGAGATGGACCTGGCTTATGCGATACAGTATTGCTTCGAAGAGGTTTTGTTCAATGTTCTGAATCAGCTACATGAGAAGGTACCGAGTGAGAATCTTGTAATGGCGGGCGGGTGCGCCCTGAATAGCGTTGCTAACGGCAAGTTGCTGGCCAGGACGCCGTTCCGTCAAACCTGGATTCAACCAGCCGCTGGCGATGAAGGCCTAGCAATCGGGGCGGCCTTGCATACCTACCATTCTGTTTTGCAGCAGCCACGCCGTTTTGAGATGAAAAACTCGTACTTAGGACCGGAGTTTTCCTGTGTTCGCCTGGAGCAGGCCCTGAAAGCCGCAAACTTGCCGTACCGCCGGCTGGAACGAGAGCCACTGCTCGATGCCGTTGCCCAGCAGATCAGCGATGGCAAGATTACTGGCTGGTTTCAGGGAAGAATGGAGTGGGGGCCGCGGGCTCTTGGCAACCGGTCGATTCTGGCTCATCCCGGGCTGGCTGGAATGAAGGACGCATTAAACTCCCGCATTAAAAACCGCGAGTGGTTTCGCCCATTCGCGCCCTCCATTTTGGCGGAACGGCAGCAGGAATATTTTGAGGAAGATTATCCCTCGCCTTTCATGCTGCACGTGTATAAAATTCGTTCGGAACGGCGGGCGCAACTTTGCGCCGTCAACCACGTGGATGACACCGGTCGGCTGCAAAGCGTGTCGCGCGAAGAGAACCCGCTGTACTACGATCTGATTCGCGCGTTTGAAAGAAAAGTTGGCATTCCCGTAGTGCTCAACACCAGCTTCAACGAAAACGAGCCGATCGTTTGCGCTCCCGAGGAAGCGGTAGATTGTTTCATGCGCACTCGGATGGATGCGCTCGCCCTCGGTCCGTTTCTTGCCTTAAAGCCAGAGAACTAGCTATGCAGCCGAGTACGGCCAAAGTAACGGCCGCAACCGAAGGCCGAGCACTTCGGCCCTTGCACCGATTTCGCAATTTGCGAGCGCTGGCCTGGCATGGCGATGTGCTTTTTGCCTCCCAGGGATACAGCTTGCTACAAGCGCAGGTGACTGCAGGAGCGGTGGAGTGGGAAATCGTCGGCAGTTTCCGCCCTGAATTTTGGCGAGCTCTCAGCACCTCGAACCGCTTGAGCTTCCGCCTGTTCCGCGAGGGTTTTCATGCCCTTGCGATTCTGCCGACCGGGCACATCATTGCGGCGGTTCCCGGAGTAATTATTACACTTGCGCCAGGTGAAACCGAATTTCGTGTTTCTCACCGAATTGAGCGCGGCACTCGGCCTTTGCACATTGCATCCACGCCGAACGGGCGCCTGTTTTGGGGAGAATACTTCGATAACCGCGATCGTGACGAGGTACACATCTACGGCTCGCACGATGGTGGGCTAACCTGGGATGTCGCTTACACCTTCATTAAGGGAACCGTTCGCCACGTTCACAACATCGTCTATGACCAGTGGGAAGACTGCCTGTGGATCTTGATGGGGGATTACGGTACAGAATGCCAGATTCTGCGCGCTTCCCTTGATCTCCGGGCCATGGACGTTGTTCTTTCAGGAACGCAGCAGGCGCGTGCTGCTGCTTTGATTCCTATGAGGGATGCGATTTACTTTTCCTCCGACACCCCTCTCGAATCGAACCATATCTATCGTTTGACACGAAATGGAGCCGTGTCCAAGGTTGCGAACATCGCTGGGCCTTCCATCTACGGGTGTCGCGTGGGCAACTCCCTTTTGTTTTCCACAATGGTCGAACCCAGGCAGCGAGGCATGTCCAAAGACGTGACCATCTACCGCAGCAATGACGGCCTGCAATGGAACGAACTGCTCCGCTGGAAGAAAGATTTTTGGCCCATGAGGCTGTTCCAGTACGGCAATGCCTTTCTTCCGGACGGCAATAATGAGAGCGGGCTGCTGGCGGTCAGCACGCTTGGCGTGATTGAGGACGATTTGGCGACGACGATCTGGCGTATCTGACTGCTTACCAGTTCTCGCTATCTGGCGTGCTATATTCCCGGCATCCGCACCCTATCAATTCCGAGGCCGTTGGCTAGTCGCGCTCAATACTATCGCCGGATCTTTCAGGCGTATCTTCTGCCGGGAAACAGCCACTTGGACTTCTGGCACGAACCCCCACAAGCAAACCCCCGCGCGCCGATTAGCCACCTGGGCGAGTACTACATGGGCTTCGAACGGAAAGCACAGTATGCCGGGCATCATGGTGAAGCGGGGATTCCCATGCTCGACTATCGCGGAGGAACCGGCTTGCAGTACAACCCGATTGCTATCGCACAGTGGGGGCTAGGGAACTACAACCTTTATTGCCGCACCGGAGCGCCTGATCGGCAAAATAATTTTCTCAGGGCAGCCGATTGGTTGTGTGCGCACCTCGAGCAGAACCGATTTGGCGTCTGGGTATGGAATCACCATTTTGATTGGGAGTATCGGGACAGACTGGAAGCCCCATGGTATTCGGCGTTGGCACAGGGGCAGGGAATTTCGTTGCTTGTGCGCGCCTTCGCAGCAACCAGTAACCCTCAATATACGACCGCTGCCCAACGAGCGTTTGCCAGCTTTGTGACTCCGATCAGCGACGGAGGAGTCACATTTACCGATGAGTGCGGTGATCTATGGTTTGAGGAGTACATTGTCTCGCCGCCCACCCACATCCTGAATGGGTTTATCTGGGCGGCATGGGGTGTATACGACTATTTTCTGAGCACCCGCAGTCCAGATGTGGAACGGGTATTCGCTTCTGCTGTCGATACCCTCCGCCGCAATCTACGCAGCTACGATCTCGGTTTCTGGTCGCTGTATGAGCACTCGGCCACGCGTCTACAGATGATCGCGAGCCCGTTTTACCACCGGCTGCACATCGTCCAATTACGGGTAATGCAGAGGATAACGGGAGAGGCCTTATTCGGGCAGGTGGCTGATAGATGGGAGCGTTATGCGGGGAAGCGGGTCAACCGGGCACGTGCCTTAGGGTACAAAACGGCTTTCAAGCTCTGTTACTACTAGCATGAGAATTTTGTACGTTTGCCAGTATTTCCCGCCGGAAATGGGCGCGCCTGCCGCGCGCGCCTCCGAGCTCGCAAAGTACTGGGCCAGCGAGGGGCACGAAGTTACAGTTCTGACTGCCTTCCCTAACCACCCGACCGGGCAAATCCATCCTGCCTATCGCAGCAAGTTCCATCGCATGCTAATGCGGGAAAAGATTGGTGGCGTGGAGGTCGTTAGAACGTGGCTTCTGCCGTTTCCTAATCGGCATGGCTATGAGCGAATGCTGAATTACAGTTCGTTCTGTCTTTCGGCATCAGCTGCGGGCATTTGCGTGCGGCGCCCCGACGTCATCATCGCCAGTTCGCCGCAATTGCTGGTTGGACTATGCGGGTTATGGCTTGCAACATGGAAGCGTGTGCCGCTGATCTTTGAAGTTCGTGACCTATGGCCTGAGTCGCTGGCGGCGGTGGGTTTCGCGGACCCGAAGTCCCCACTGAACCGGACGTTGAGCATCGTGGCAGGCCTGCTCTATGAGCGAGCCGATCATATTGTGGTCGTCAGCCCTGCGTTCCAGGATCGCCTGACGCGATACTGGGGCGTCCCGCCGGAGAAGATTTCCGTCATCGAGAATGGTGTCGAGACGGAGATTTTTTCGCCCAGCGCTCGGGACGAAGCACTAAGGGCCCAACTCGGGTTGGCTGATCAATTCGTTGTTGGGTACATCGGCACGATTGGCGTGGCCCATGGGTTGGATATGATTCTGCAGGCCGCTACGGTGCTGCAGCAGCAGATGCCGGAAGTGATATTTCTCATTGTGGGCGAGGGTGCCGAGCGAGAACGCCTGGAAACCGAAGTTCGATCCCGCGGTCTGGCGAACATCCGCATCGTCGGCCAACAACCGCGAGAGCGCATTCCCGATTTCATCAACGCCTGCCACGCTGGTCTGGTTACGCTTCGCAAGGCCGAGTTGTTTAAGACGGTGATACCCACCAAGATGCTTGAGTTCATGTCTTGTGCTAAGCCAGTGCTGCTTGGGGTTGATGGGCAGGCGCGAGAAATTCTTGAGCGTGCTAACGCCGGGATGTTTTTCGAGCCGGAGAGCTCTTCCGCGCTGATCTCGTCCATCCGACGCTTGCGATCCACCCCCGCACTTGGTGGGGATTTCGGCAACCAGGGGCGGCAATACATCCTGAAACACTTCACGCGGCAACAGAGCGCGGCAGATTACCTTCGCGTGATGGAAGGCTTGACGCCCTGCCGCAGAGAGGAACTTGCACCTGCCGGCAGCCTCTAAGGCCTGACTGCCACGAGACTTAGACTCCCGACCTGGGTTAACACATCAGCAGTTTTGTAGGCGGCTGCCTTGCCCGCACTGCCTGGAATAAAGAGAATGTCGTCAGCCTGAAGGGCGACGTCAGCCTGCTTGGCCTGCAGAATTTTCTTTACTGAAATTGGATTTTCAATCACTCCGCCAGCGCTCTTGCGGATAATCTTCGCCGCTCCCAACTTGGCGGTGCGGGTTGTTCCTCCGGCCAGCGCGATTGCCTGCAGAACGGTCAGGTGGTCACCATCCATGACGAGCCCACTTGGCCGAGCCACATCCCCAACCACGTACACGACCCCGGCTCGTTGCACTACGACCGTGTCCCCCGGCCGGATGAGCACGTTGCTTGCCGGCGAGCTGTTCAAGGCTTCTCCAAGGTTCACTCTATCTGGGCTGGCGGGTTTGTCGCGGTGGGTGATGACCACGATTCTCCCGGCGCGATCGGTAAGGCCGCCTGCCGCTGATATCAAGTCATACAGCCTTCGTTCGCCGACGATCGGATAAGAACCGGGTTTCGCAATCTGTCCCAGTATGCTGGCATTTTGCGATGAGTACTCGCTGATCAGGATGGTTACATGGGGATTGTTAACGAAGCCTCCGTCGCCCAGCCTCTTTTCGACGAGGCTCTGAGCTTCATCGAGGGTCAAGCCGTCGACGTGAACATAATCGATGAGAGGCAGGTAAACGTTGCCGTCGCCTCCGACTCGCGCCTTGGTTGCCAGCTCGGGGACGCCGTACACACTGATCTCCAGTAGATCCCCAATACCTAGCCGAACCTGCGTGTCGGCTTCACCCGCTGTCTCTAAACCCGATGTGGGTGGATTTGCCTGCTTTGGCATCGCGGGGGCACTGCTCTGGGCAGCGGCGGCAACTGAAAGCCAGGAGGTGGCCGCCAATACTAAGGAACACCCCAGCGCTGCGAAGCTATGACACATGCTGCGCGGCATGGTTCCTCCTTCTGAAGGCTGGACAACCAGGGACTGTAGCACGCTGCCGGCGCCAGGAAAATTACATTGATGGATTCCGGCTCGCCTATTCGGGTAACCAGATGATTAATACGCCAGGAATGCTTCGCCGGGCTATAGTTCAAACAGTTGGCTGCCGAAATGTCGTCACTTTCAGGATGGGCTTTGTGCGTCACACTGAGGGGTGCGTCATTGCATATCTAGGAGAAGCCGATTGGTAGGCCTCTATCTAGCCACATTCGCGTTGTCACTGTTGTTCTCTTTTATTTTCACCCGCGAAGTTCGGGATTACGCCGTATCTTGCGGCTGGGTGAAGCCCCCCGTCAATGATCGTCACGTGCATCAGCGCCCCTTGCCTCGTTTGGGCGGAGTAGCAATCTATCTAGCTTGCCTGGCCAGCATCGCGGTTGGCGTGGCGATCGCAGCGGCGTTCGGAATGTCAGCTTGGTTTTCAGGCGCTGTGCTGCTGAGAGTTTTAGTTCCGGGCACGCTGATTTTTCTCGTCGGGGTTTACGATGACGTGCGGCCCGTTCGCCCATACGCGAAATTTGCTGCACAAGCACTTGCTGGTCTCTTACTCTTCGCCGCCGGGCTACGAATCCTGGATATACCGGTGCTGTTTGGCAGCCATCATTTTGGATGGGCAGTCAGCCTTCCTTTAACCATTCTGTGGGTAATAGGAATCACAAACGCGTTCAATTTGATCGACGGATTGGACGGACTGGCAGCGGGCTCGGGTCTTTTCTCAACGGTGGTGGTGTTCGTCGTTGCCCTGTTCAGCCATTCCGCGTTGGTTGCATTGCTTACAATTGCTTTGGCCGGAGCCATTCTTGGGTTTCTGCGTTTTAACTTCAACCCCGCCACCATATTTCTCGGCGACTGTGGCAGCCTGTTCATCGGGTTCATGCTCAGCGCGCTGGCCATTCAAGGCGCTCAGAAGGCGCCCACCGTCATCGCTGTTGCCATTCCAGTAGTCTCTTTTGGCTTACCGATCCTTGAAACTGCTCTTTCGGTATTGCGTCGTCTGATCAGCGGCAGGCCGGTGTTTACCGCCGACCGCGAGCACATTCATCACAAACTACTGGAGCGAGGCCTGTCTCACCGGCAGGTGGTGATTGTGTTGTATGCGGTTTCTGCCGTATTTGCTCTGCTGAGCCTGTTTCTGCTGTGGCCGTCAGGCAGTACGATTGGCCTGGTTCTGATCGTGCTAGGCACGGGAATCTGGTTCGGAGTGCAGCGGCTCGGCTACCTGGAGTTCGGAGAGCTTCGCCGGGTGGCACAACGCACGATCGAGCAGAGAAGCGTTTTCGTCAACAACCTGGCCATTCGCCGTGCCACCGAGGAACTGAAGCTGGCGCACGACTATCCTCAATTGTGCCGCATTCTGGAGGCTGCCTTTTCCAGCAACGACTTTGATGGTTTTGATTTAGAGTTATCCGCCCCGCACTATGAACTCTTTAAGGATCTTTTTGCTTCCAGTCCCCGAAGAAATCACTTTATATGGGCAAGGCCCCGGCCCTCGCATGTGGCTGATGACAAGTCGTTCTGGAATCTCAGCCTTGATCTTGTCTCGAGTAGCGACCAGTACTGCGGATCAATAAGGCTGTTTCGAGCTTATGGAGAACGTCCATTACTGTTAGATATAAACCTCCTGACCGGTGATTTTTCTGGGATCCTGGCCGATGCGATCGACCGTGTGCTCAAGCCAAAAGCAACGCTGGAATTTATGCCACTATCTACGCCGGCGGCAAAGCCATGGCAGTTGACACCTGCTGAACAAATGAACCGGGCCTGACCAACTGCAGTCTTTTCCACGCATGCAGAAACAGCGGGACCAGACATCGGTATAAACATCACTAATCTATCTGCATCGCCCGCCCGTTTCCTAAGTGATTCCGGAATTCGCGACCAGAGATTTTTCTTTGCCCGCGTGACTCTCGCACCATTGTTCTTCGCTTCGCAGAGATTTCCACAGCTTGTACCTACTACGTCACTTACTTCCAGCAACTCTGGAATTTATCTTCTTGCCTTCCGTTCTCATAGCCAGAGGGATTTTTACTCAATGACCTGGTGGAAGCCGGCTGAGGTGAATTTTGTTTCATTGCAGAGTGCCGTCTTTTGCGCTGAATGCGAATTAATCAGTCAAAACAACACGCCGTACTGTCTCGCTTGCGGAAGTCAGGCGTTGCTGAGTCTCCCGCGCGTGCTGGGAGGATCACTACGTGGTCAGAGTACCGCCCGCCTCATAGCAGATGCGGAACTCGATAAGCTCGTTCGGGAATTGATCAGCACCGTCCCGCAGCAGGTTACTGGGGCCTCAGCGTTAGCCAGTAAACCAGGATGCCCGGTCAGCGATTCCGAACCAGCCCATCCGTTCTTGCAGAGCAAGACCGACATCGACCTGGCTGATCTGGATCTGGAGCCTACGATGAGCCTGATTGCTGAGCGCGCTCAGGCGCTCACCGCAGCCACTGGAGCGGCCGTGGCCCTACGAAGGGGAGAGGACATAGTTTGCCGCGCGCGCGCGGGACGCACCGCACCAGACGTGGGAGTTCGCCTGCAGACCGACATGGGAATCTCGGCGGAGTGTGTACGTACGGGAGAGGTGCTGTTGTGCGGAGATGCCGAATCGCACCCGCAGGTAGATCGATCCACCTGCCGGCGTCTTGGGGTACGCTCCATTCTGGTCGCCCCTCTGCGCTATTTCCGGCGCACTCTGGGTTTGTTCGAGGTGTTATCGTCCGCGCCTTACGCCTTCGATCATCAGGATGTTGCCAGTATGCAGATGCTTGCAGGCTTGACGGTATCGGCCATTTCCCGGCGGGCTAACTACCTTTTTGGCGCACCTCGGCGAGCGTCGTGACCCTCTTGGGCTTTTTCCCTTTCCACAGAACGCTCACGGCCTTCTATGCAGCACCTCTGGGCTCACTCGGGCCGGTAGGAAAGCCATTCCGCCTATTCGACGAGCATGAGTCGGCCGGAAAAATGACAATTTGCTGACAATTCCGTGACAAACGCCAGGTCGCCCTCAACTAGCATTTTCGAAATCAAGTGGACGAAGCAGGTGGCTCGTCCACAGACGCTAGTGGCCCCGGGGGCCGCTGATAGACGCGGAATCAGGGTGGTACGTTCGTTTGGGGTGTCGTGTGTAAGTTTTAGTGCTGTGCAATTTTTCTTGCTGAATTCGTGTGAGGTTTTCCCCCCAGAATAACTTGAGCCGGCTCCCCGCCGGCTTTTTTTTGCGCGGATAAAACCACGTCCAAAGCAATGTCTTCGCGACAGCTCGGCCAAGCACTGGTCTTAGTGTCTTGGTTGTGTCTCGCGCATGATGGTGGCGAAGCTGCGGCCGCCAAAGCTGAAACCCTGAGCAATCCGTCCGGTTACAGCGGCCTTGCTTCCATCGGAGGGCACCCCGAAGTTCTGGCTGTATACCCACATGCTTCCGCTGCCGTCGTCAATCTGGAACACACCACTGCCCAGCGCTCCGTAAGATCCGGATACTTTTCCGGCGATGGTGACTTCCTTGCCCGAATACTTGCCCGGGTCACGGTTGATGTCTGAGATCTTGGTTCGCGTAGGGCATCCGGCCAGGCCGAGCATAAGCAGGAACAGAGTCAACAGGCTGGCGATTCTCTTGGCTACCACCATGATGTGTCCTCCAAAGGTCAACAAGCCCTGACGCGATTGTAACGCGGCGCTTCCGGGCGAAGCGAATCCAGAGATGCGTACAGAACATCTGATCAGATTATGGACATGCTCGCGCGTTACGAAAAGTTGTTCAAGTACGACGAATGGGCCAATCGCGAAGTTACTGGCGGCTTACGACAGGCAAGTACCGTGCCTGCACGATCGCTCAAACTGCTCGCGCATATATTGGGAACGGAATATCTGTGGTTCTACCGGCTAAAGAAAGAGAAGTCGGCCGTTGCCGTGTGGCCGGAGTTCAGCGTCATGGAATGCGAACGGCATTGTGGACTGTTGGCGCAAACCTGGTCCGGATACCTGACTGGCCTCGAAGCACGCGGACTGTCGGCCACGGTGGAGTACAAGAACACCCAGGGCGAATTGTGGAGCAGTGCGGTGGAAGATATTCTTACGCACGTGATCATGCATTCTGCTTACCATCGCGGGCAGATTGCGAGTGACATGCGCAATTCCGGCCTTCTTCCCGTCTACACGGATTTCATTCACGCAGTACGGCAGGGTTTAGTGAAGTAGAAAGCGCACCTGCGGCGATGGGCGTTGAGAGCGCTCATAGCGACTTCTCTATGACCAGGGGAGCAACCCGATGACCCACCATCCTTTTCCAATTGGGTCTTAAGAGTGTAAGCTTCGCACTTCAGACCTGATCCTGAAGCCATCCTAATGACGAAACGAGTAATTGCGATCTTCTGCCTAATCTTGTTTGGTTCCGTGTCTCCTGCCGCCGAGCGCAAATTGGAACCGCTGCCCGTCGCGGTGTCGTGGAATGCCGTTTCCGCCCAAAAAGTCGAAAAACGCTTGTACCTGTTCTCGTTCATGGGTATTGGCGAAAAGAAGACCTGGAATGCGGTGACCAACCGCGCCTTTGCACTCGATACTGAGAACGGCAAGTGGAACGAGTATCGTCCCGTGCCCGGCCCAGCGGGCCGGTTGGCGGCTTCCGCCATTGCGATGCGAGAGGTTGTGTACCTGCTCGGCGGCTACACGCTGGATGCGATCGGTGACGAGACCTCGGTGCGCAGCATGGAAGTGCTCCTGCCCAGCCGCGGAATCTGGTATCGCGGCGAAGAGATGCCGATCCCATTGGATAGTACCGTCATCGGCGTTTACCGCGATCGATTCCTGTACACGGTTGCCGGTCGTTCGCAGGGCAACCCGGTTTCTACCGTGCAGGTATACGACGCCGAAAAAAACACGTGGCGGCAGGCGACGACGATCCCAGGGACTCCCGTGTTCGGCCACGCCGGCGCGATGATGGACGACACGATCGTGTATGTGGACGGTGCACGCCTTAATCCGGCAGGCGACAAGCCACGATATATCCCGTCGGATGAGTGCTGGATGGGCAAAATCGATCATCACGACGTAAGCAAGATTCAATGGAGCAAGATCCCAACCCATCCGGGGAGTGCCCGTTTCCAAATCGCCGCAACCGGTTCGGAGAAAGATCACAAAATCTATTTCGCCGGGGGCGCGAGCAAGCCCTTCAATCACAGCGGAATTGCGTACGAGGGCGGCCCTGTTGAGCCCTCCGCCATGTTGTTTGCCTGGAATCTGAAAATGGGCAAGTGGGAAATCATCATGGAGAACACGGCTGATCCGGTGATGGCCAATGGCGGGTTGCTGATTACCCGAGAAGGATTCGTACGGATCGGCGGGATGGAAGCAGGTCAAAGGGTTACTTCAAAAGTGACAGTGATTCCGCGCAAGTGACCAGCGCTGAATCGTTTGCCAGTATGGGCTTTGTCCCAAAGCCATAGCCGGTAACCCTGCTCGAGAAACGGAAGCGATCTGCCCTGAGCGCAGCCATCCCCTTTAGCATGGCTGCAATGAAACCCCACTTCAGCCCGCTCCGCATCCTCGCACTATTCCTCGTCCTATGCCCGGGAGGCGTCGCCCAGCGCCTCCCGGAGGCTCCTTCGCATAACTATTGGGACACGCGGAATAAGATGTTGTTTCTCATTCATGCCGGGGTCGAGGCTACCGACTTCGTCATCACTCATCACAACCTGAGTCGTGGCGGACGGGAGATGAATCCTTTGGGCAAAAGTTTGTGCGAAAGCGGAACGGCGGGACAGGTGTCTTTCTTTGCAATCCGAACTGGGGGGACACTTGGTGCCAGCTACTTATTTCATTGGACGGGCCATCACAAACTGGAGCGGGTCGTGACCATGTTCATGATCAGCGACTCGGCCTATGGGGCGACGTACAGTTTTGCGCACCGCAGGTGATAGGTGCCAACGCGTGGTTTCACACTCCACCCGGACCAGATTAAGCTCGTGAATGCCTGCTAACCTGGTATTTTGATTTCCAGTCGAATAGGGTATGAAACGTTTTGCTGCCTGCGTGCTGTCGTTATTACTCGTCCTAATTTTCTTTCAGACCCCGGCCTCATCGGCGCAGAGCACTGCTGCCGCCCAGGCTCCCCGGCGGGCAACGAGCACTCCGTATACCGGGGATCTGTCTGTCTTCGACTCACCCGGCCGTGAACAGAGACTGCAAATCAATCGCGTGATGGATATTCTGGGAATTACGCCAGGCAAGGCGGTCACCGATATCGGTGCAGGATCTGGCTGGTTCACGGTACGCGCAGCACGGCGGGTTGGTCCCGCGGGAACGGTATATGCAGTTGATATCAATGCCGATGCAATTCGCTATATCGACAGCAGAATGCACCGCGAGGCCTTGTCCAACATAAAAACAATTCTCAGCAAACCGGATGACCCCATGCTGCCGAAAGAGGCAGTTGACGCCGTGTTATTGCTGAAGACCTACCATGAGATCGCGGATCCCATTGCGCTGCTGGAGCATTTGCGTGTGTCGCTCAGGCCGGGGGCACGGTTGGGAATCATTGATCGCGAGGGTAATGGCACTGATCACGGAATCAGCCGCAAAGTTGTAATTGAGGAAGCCGGCAAAGCGGGCTACCGTCTCGCGCAAACCTATGATTTCGTGAAAGCCGACAAGATGGACTACTTCCTGGTGTTTGTGGTGCAGTAAGCCAATGGCGCCGACACCCCAGCCTCGAAGTCTGAAACCGCCGGACTGCAGAATCAGGCCGGGCCAGACCGCACCGAAACGAAAAACTAGGAACCAGGAACCAAGAACTGAGGACTGAGAACCAAGAACCAAAAACCAAGAACCAAAAACCAAAAACCAGGAACCAAGAACGAAGAACCAAGCCACCCGGCTGCACTGATATATTACCCAGCGGCGTTCATTCCCCTTGTCCGAGGTCCCATGCGAACCAAGTTTGCTTCCTGCATCGTCGCGCTCTTTTTATGCTGCAATCTATACGCCTCGGACTCGTTCACAGCGATTCGGTTTGGCCGGCTCATCGACGGAAAAGGCAAGATCTGGACCAACGCAATCGTGCTCGTGCGAAATGGAATCGTTGACAAAGTGATCACATCAGAAGCAGCCATTCCGCCGGATACCAAAGTTATCGACCTTCACCAGTACACCGGATTGCCTGGTCTGATCGATGCTCACACGCACATGACGTTCTGGTGGGACAGCTCCGCGGGAACGCGGCCCTGGCCTCAACTTGCGCAGCAGCGTCCCGCATTTCTCGTCTACATGGCGCAGGAGAACGCACGCAAGACGTTAGAGGCAGGTGTCACCACTGTGCGTGATCTCGGTTCCTCTGACTACGACGACATCGTCATGCGAGATCTCATCAATCGCGGTGCTATGGTGGGTCCACGAATGTTTGTGGCCGGCTGCGGTCTGACCGTGACCAGCGAACCATTCCACGCCAACATGCAGCCGCAATGCGGCCAAGCGGATGGTATTCCCGAGGTTCTGCGCGCCGTCCGGGAACAGGTCGCCGCGGGAGCGGATGTGATCAAGATGTATGGATCAACCGGCAGCGACAAGGACGTGACAGGCTTTCAGACATTCTCGCTGGACGAGATGAAGGCCGCTGTGGACGCCGCTCACAAATTCGGAAAGCGCATCGCCATCCATTCCTACGGCCCCGATGGAGCCCGGGATGCGGTTCTTGCGGGTGCCGACTCCGTAGAACATGCAATCGACATTCCAGATGATGTCTTGGCAGAGATGGCGAAACGAGGGACGTTCTACGTTCCGACCATCGATCACAACCGTTACTACGTCGAATACCGCAATGAGTATGGATACACGGAGAAGGACGCTGCGACCCTGAACGCTTACGTTGCCAAAAACCTGGAAACCGCACGGCGCGCGTACAAAGCCGGTGTGAAATTCGCCATGGGCTCCGATGCGGTGTTCACGATGTTCGGGCAGAACACGCGCGAGCTTGCCTGGTTCGTGAAGGCGGGCATGACTCCGGCGGAAGCGCTTCAGACGGCTACCGTGAATGCTGCGGCTCTACTCGGCATGTCCGACCGGATCGGCGCAATCGCTCCCGGATACTTTGCAGACGTCGTCGCAGTCGAAGGTGATCCGCTCAGCGATATCCAGGTTGCGATCGATAAGGTGCGCTGGGTAATGAAAGGGGGACAGGTCGTTGTGAACAAGATCCAGTGAGCGCGCTCACAGAGAGATCCGGTTCCGGGTTCCAGTTCTGACGAGCCCAAGCTGGAGATCTGGCGCCAAAACTGGAAACCAGAAACCGGAATCCAAGAACCAGGGACTACGAACCAAAAACTTTCTTCCTCACTTTGGTTTTGGGCTGCCGAATGTGGCCAACCGCCTTTTCTGATATTCCGTTACATCCACATGTTCGGCTTCGAGTTCGGCCTCCTCCTCGGCCCATTCGCCGGCTTCACGGCTCTCCAGATTGTTGAGTAATGCGCGCGCGCACGATGCGCAGCAGAATCCTTTTGTAATATGACGTTCCCCTTTTTCTGCTTCCAGGCAACTTTCATATTCATAGACGGGCGGTTGCGCGATGCATAGATTGCATACGTCAGGAGCATCGACGCAAAGAGGATCAAAGGTACCAAAGAAGACGCTGTCGTTCATGGCCCACCCCCGCGGAAGAGGCTGTGGAATGGTGTAGATAGATTGCGCCTTCCTCCGCGCAATCAGGATAAAAGCGAAGCGGGTGTCCACGGTTATGGTCCACCCGCTCAAACTGGCTCGGTTTTCTTAGGACCTTGGCCAGTACGGTCATAAGAACCCGCACGATTCAGTTGGAGACCGGGCCGGAAATACAGACCTTAGCACTTCGTCCGGGCGGTGATCCAACAAACTATTAGACGATTAAGGGCCTCTCCAGGCAGTGATGTCAGTCTCAGAGAGTGGTGAGGGTCCTCACGTAAATCTGTGACACTGTTCCCGTGAAACGTGATAAAGTTCGTGAGCCGAATTGGTTGCAGCTGGGCTTTTGCCCGTTCAGGTGCATTCTGGTGTTCGCCTTGGGCTATCCATCACGATTTCCGGTGATGCGAATCACGGCAGACTGGCCATTCAAGACTCTTAAATGGACACGCACTCTTGCGTGTTGCTGGCCTGAGTTGTTGTCCCGCGGGATGTCAAGCGGGAAGGTGCGTATGATGCTGTTCTTATAAACTGGAGGACGAAATTTCTATGACTACCACGTTGACACCCCCCGGAACCAGGGTTTCGGGCGACTACATCGAAAGCGTAATGAACTCCGTAAGGGCCAAGAACCCCGCGGAACCCGAATTCCACCAGGCCGTACGAGAAGTGTTCGACTCGTTGCGACTGGTACTGCAACGCCACCCCGAATATCAATCGGCAAAGATTCTTGAGCGTGTCGTTGAGCCCGAGCGCGTCCTCATGTTCCGCGTGCCATGGTTTGATGACCAGGGCAATGTGCAGGTTAATCGTGGCTTCCGCATCGAGATGAATAGCGCTATTGGCCCTTATAAAGGAGGGTTGCGCTTCCACCCCTCGGTCAATCTCGGCATCCTGAAGTTCTTGGCGTTCGAGCAAGTATTCAAGAACTCGCTGACGACGCTGCCAATGGGCGGCGGCAAAGGCGGTTCCGATTTCGATCCTAAGGGGAAGAGCGACAACGAGGTGATGCGCTTCTGCCAGAGCTTTATGACGGAGTTGTGCCGTCACATTGGTCCAGATACGGACGTGCCAGCGGGTGACATCGGCGTAGGCGGGCGCGAGATCGGGTTCCTGTTTGGGCAGTACAAGCGGATTCGCAACGAGTTCACCGGCGTGCTGACAGGCAAGGGCCTGAACTGGGGCGGATCGCTGATCCGGCCTGAGGCAACCGGCTATGGCTGCGTCTATTTCGCCGCGGAAATGTTGAAGACGCGCAAGGAAACGCTGGAAGGTAAGCTATGCCTGGTTTCCGGCAGCGGGAACGTGTCGCAGTACACGATCGAGAAGCTGCTTGACCTTGGCGCCAAGCCTCTGACCGTGTCTGATTCCAATGGCGTAATTTACGATCCGGATGGTGTCGATCGCGAGAAGCTGGCTTGGGTCATGGAATTGAAGAACACGCGGCGTGGCCGCATTCGTGAATACGCCGACAAATTCAAGAAGTCAGTATTCATGCCAACTGATATCAAGCTGGATCATAATCCACTGTGGAACATCAAAGCGGATTGCGCATTTCCCAGCGCCACCCAGAATGAGATTACGGCAAAAGATGCCGAGAACCTCATCAAGAACGGTGTCAAACTGGTGGCTGAGGGCGCCAATATGCCGAGCACGTTGGAGGCGACCAAGCTGTTCCTCGACAATAAGATTCTTTATGGACCGGCAAAAGCTGCCAACGCGGGCGGCGTGGCCACGTCTGGACTCGAAATGTCGCAGAACAGTGCGCGCTTGAGTTGGACTCGCGAGGAAGTAGACGATCGTCTGCACAAGATCATGATCGCGATCCACAAAAACTGCTTCGAGACGGCTGAGAAGTACGGGACTCCAGGCAATCTAGTCAATGGCGCCAACATTGGCGGTTTTCTGAAGGTTGCCAATTCGATGCTCGACCAGGGAGTTGTATAGAACTCTGTAAGTGAAAGTCAACCACGCGGGGTGGACAAGTTCCACCCCGCATGTTTTTATGCAGGACAGCACTTGCCGCCGATGCAAGCTGTCGCTCGCACTCGCGTATGAGTACCAAGCCCGCTGCCAATCCGGCTATGGATGCTGAAAGGCTATTTGAGGGTTTCGAGAACCTGATGCCTTTCCGGGTGCAGGATATTCTCCTGGTCTCCAGCCTTTATGACTCCTTTATTCTCCGCGAAGATGGACGCCTGAACGAACTGCTCATCGGCGAATCGCTGGAGCTCAACCTGCAAGAGATTCCCGGCATAACCCACGTGTCCACGGGTCGCGAAGCGCTCGCCCGCTGGCGGCCAAGATTCAACCTGATTGTCACGAATCTGGAACTCGGAGACATGGACGCGGCCGAGTTAGCACGCCGGGTCAAGGACTCGGGCCTCGATGTACCTGTCGTGGTCCTTGCCTACGACTACCGGCAAGTAAAGCGGTTTATAGAACGCAACCCGGTTACCGACATAGAACGGATTTTCCTGTGGCAGGGCAATATCCGTGTTCTGATTTCGATGGTGCAATACATCGAAGACAAACGCAATGTGCAGGCGGATACGGCGGCGATTGGCGTTCCCGTAATTCTGGTGGTCGAAGACAACATCCGCTATTACTCTTCCTTCCTGCCCGTTATCTACACGGAATTGATAACCCAATCTCGCCGGCTGATTCGAGAGGGCATCAACGTTGCCCACAAGTTGATGCGTATGCGGGCCCGGCCAAAAATTTTGCTTGCCTCCAACTACGAAGAGGCGATGGAACAGGCGACCAAGTACCAGGACTACTTGCTGGGTGTGGTATCCGATGTCGAGTTTCCACGCGATGGAGAACTAAATCCCGAGTCGGGTTTTCAGCTAGCCAGCACGATTCGCGGTCTGGTCCCAGATGCACCGATCGTATTGCAGTCCAGCCGGACCGAATTTCGGGCGCGCGCCCATGCCCAGGGCTTCTCGTTTCTGCGCAAGGGATCTCCGACTCTTTTGCGAGACCTGAGGCGGTTCCTGAGCGACCAGTTCGCGTTCGGAGATTTTGTTTTTCGGCTGCCTGACCGCACGGAAGTAGCGCGCGCTACCGATTTGACTACGCTGGAAGAACATCTGCGTACAGTGCCCGCGGAGAGCATCGCTTACCATGCCCAAAGCAATCACTTCTCGCGGTGGCTAAGAGCCCGCACCGAGTTTGCGCTGGCGCAGAAGTTGCGTCCGCGCAAGGTGTCTGATTTCCCCACCTTGGAACATCTTCGGAATGATCTGGTCGATTCCATTGTGGCCTACCGTAACGAGCAGAGCGAAGGACTGATCGGCGATTTTGATCCTTCAACCTTTAAGGCGAGCGACGCTTTTTTTCTGCGCATCGGGGGCGGATCTCTGGGAGGCAAAGCGCGCGGCCTTGCATTCATGCGGCACCTGTTGCACAAGCATGGCCTGGGGCGTCGTTTCGCCGGAGTTCGGATTGCCGTCCCTCCCAGCCTGGTGCTGGCGACAGACGTTTTCGACGAGTTTGTCAGCGCTAATAATCTGCTCGATTTTGCTATTCACTCTACCGAAGACACGGAGATAGACCGACGCTTTGTCGAGGCGCCCCTGCCTGCATTCGTCCGCGAAGACCTGCTGGCATTCTTATCGGAGATTGACTACCCGCTGGCTGTCCGGTCATCGAGTTTGCTAGAGGACTCGCAATATCAACCTTTCACCGGTGTGTACGAAACGTTCATGCTGGCAAACCGGCATGAGGATCTCGTGCTCCGCCTGGGGCAATTAATGGAAGCGATCAAGCGGGTATACGCCTCCATGTTCCACCAGCATGCCAAGGCGTACGTGCGGGCGACGCCTTACAGGCTGGAAGAGGAGAAGATGGCCGTCATTGTGCAGCGCGTAGTAGGCGCTGTTCATGGATCGCGCTTCTATCCCGACTTCTCAGGAGTAGTTCGCTCGCACAACTTCTACCCCGTACCGCCGATGAGTTACGAAGATGGAATCGCGGCGGTCGCCCTCGGGCTCGGTCGAGAGGTTGTCGATGGCGGAAAGTGTTTGACCTTCTGTCCGCGCTATCCAAGGAATCTCGTACAGTTTTCCTCCGTAGAGGATATTCTCGCTAACTCTCAGTCGGAATTCTGGGCGTTGCCATTGGATCACGATGCCGCAGGTGGTGATCCGGTAGCAGAACTTCGCGAGGCTTGTTTCGGGCTCGATGTTGCAGAAAGCGACGGCACCTTGCACATGCTGGGCTCGACCTATTCCATGGATAACCACGTGGTCTACGACGGCTTAAGCCGGCCAGGAATACGAGTTGTGAGCTTCGCGCCGATTCTCAAACATGGGGTGTTTCCACTCGCGCCTATAGTGCAGCAGCTCGGCGGCGTAAGCGAGGAGGCATTCGCTCGTCCAGTCGAAATTGAATTTGCTGTTCGCCTGGCCCACCACCCGGGGGACCATGCCGAATTTGGTTTTCTACAAGTGCGCCCGCTCGTGTTATCGCATGAAGGGGAGGAGTTGCGCGTTGAGGAGGTGGAGCTCTCGCAGCTAATTTGCCAAAGCACAAAAGTGCTGGGCAATGGAAAGATTTCAGAGCTGCAAGATGCTGTGGTTGTCGACTTCCACCGCTTTGAGCGCTCGCGTAGTCAAGAAGTGGCGAGGGGTGTAGCGCATTTTAATGCCGCGCTCAGCGAGAAGGGAACTCCGTACCTGTTAGTCGGTGTGGGACGCTGGGGGTCGAACGACCCCTGGCTGGGGATTCCGGTCGAGTGGGATGAGATTGCCGGAGCACGCGTGATTGTGGAAGCAGGGTTCCGGGATTTTCGTGTCACACCGTCCCAAGGCAGCCACTTCTTTCAGAATCTGACCGCTTTTCAGGTTGGCTACTTTACTGTGAACCCCGATGCCGGAGAGGGCTTTGTGGACTGGGACTGGCTGAATGCGCATCCTGCCGTCGAAGAGCAAGGATGCGTCCGGCATCTGAGATTTGATTCGCCGATCGCGGTAGTGATGAACGGCAGAACTAGCCGCGGCATCATCCTGAAGCCGGAGTAGGGAAGGCTCTGGCCTGTACCTCGTGACATGCGTTTCCCCCTCGAGTGATCCACGTCACAGCCTCATGTCCATAATCCCCGGGAAAATACCAGGTTAGGGCAGTTCTGGGAGATCCATGTTCAAAATCCTGCAGGCTCAATTCATAGCTCCGGGAATCAAGCGGTTCGTCGTGGAAGCTCCGCGGATTGCGCGCAAGCACAAACCGGGGCAGTTCGTCATTATTCGATTGTACGAAGAGGGCGAACGCATTCCGCTCACGATCGAGAAATCGGAGGCGGATCGGGGAACCATCAACATGGTTGTGCAGTCGATCGGCAAAACTACGCAACTGTTGAACTCGTTGGAAACCGGAGACTACATCCGGGACATAGTCGGCCCCCTGGGCAAGCCATCGCACATCGCCAAGTTTGGCAACGTGGTTGTCATGGGTGGGGGTGTTGGGACCGCAATGGCATACCCCACTGCTGCCGCATTAAAGGAAGCGGGCAATCGGGTATTCACAATTATCGGCGGCAGAACGAAGGACCTGGTTATCCTCGAGCGGGAGATGCGACAAGTCAGCGACGCTGTCATGGTCACCACTGATGACGGAAGCTATGCGGATAAAGGCCTGGTCACCGATAAGCTGCGGCAGCTCATCGACAACGGGACCCGCATTGACCTGGTACTTGCGGTGGGACCGATTCCCATGATGCGCGCGGTAGCGGAGGTTACTCGCAAAGAAAACATCTCCACGGTCGTGAGCCTCAATCCGATCATGATTGACGGAACGGGCATGTGCGGTGGCTGTCGCGTGCTCGTGGATGGCAAGAGTCAGTTCGCATGTGTCGACGGACCCGAGTTCGACGCTCATACCGTCAACTTCGCCGTGCTCGTGCAGAGGAATTCTATGTATCGAGTGGCCGAGAAAAGGTCTGTAGACAATTTCCAAAGCGATCGCGAAGCGCAAGTCGAAGTGCTTCGCCGCGAACAGACGGTTTGCGTGGCGCAAGGAGTACGCGCATGACACCTCCGACCAAACCTCCGGTGAAGAAATCAACTAACCCGCTGTTAAATCGCGAGCGCATGAAGATTCCCCGGCAGCACATGCCCGAGCGTGAAGCGGTGTTGCGGGCCGCCCAGTTCACCGAAGTCAATCTTGGTTATTCTGCGGAACTGGCTCGGCAGGAGGCCTTGCGCTGCCTCGAGTGCGCCAAGCCGACCTGCACGGAACAGTGTCCGGTAGGGGTGAAGGTCCGCGAGTTCGTGCAGTTCATTGTTGATGGCGACTACCTGGCGGCAGCCGCCAAGATTCGCGAAGACAACGTGCTTCCGGCTATTACCGGACGGGTGTGCCCCCAAGAAGATCACTGTGAAGGCGGTTGCTTGCTGTGCAAGAAGGGCGAATCACTCGGGATCGGGTACCTGGAGCGCTTTGTTGCCGATTATGAGCAGCAACACTTCGACCGAAGCAAGATTGTTAAAGCGGCAGCGACAGGAAAGAAAGTCGCCATCGTGGGGAGTGGGCCTTCGGGATTGACGGCGGCGGGAGACCTTGTCCAAAAAGGGCACGAGGTTCATGTATTCGAAGCTCTGCACGAAATCGGGGGAGTGCTCGTGTACGGCATTCCAGAATTCCGGCTGCCGAAAAGAATCATCCGAGAGCAAGTCGATTACATGCGTGCGATGGGAGTGCAGTTTGAGACCGATGTGGTTGTGGGCCGGACAGTCACCATCGACGAACTTCTGGACGAAGAAGGTTACGACGCGGTGTTTATCGGCACCGGCGCCGGAGCACCGCAGTTCATGGGAATTCCCGGCGAACATCTGAATGGGGTTTACTCGGCCAATGAATTTCTCACGCGTATTAACTTGATGCATGCCTATGAATTCCCCAAGTATGACGAGCCAGTCATTGATTTCCGTGGCAAGAATGTCGCGGTAATTGGGGGCGGAAACACGGCGCTGGATGCCGTACGCTCGGCCTTACGCCTCGGGGCCGGCCACGCCTACATCCTGTATCGCCGCAGTGAGGCCGAGATGCCCGCTCGCGCGGAGGAAGTGAAGCACGCGCGCGAGGAGGGGGTTGATTTTCAGATGTTGACGGCTCCTGTCGAATTTCTCGACGGCGGCGACGGATGGTTGCGAGCAGCGCGGTGCGTCCGCATGGAGCTTGGGGAGCCAGATGCTTCAGGGCGCCGCCGGCCTGTCCCAATGGCGGGATCGGAATTCGAGGTGCCCCTCGCGGTTGCGGTCATAGCCATCGGCACTACGGCGAATCCAGTGATTCAAAGTACGACGCCGGGGCTGAACACCAACAAACGCGGCTATATTCAGGCGGACGAGAGCACGCAACGAACTTCCCGACAAGGCGTGTTCGCGGGTGGTGACATTGTGACCGGCAGCGCCACTGTGATTCTGGCCATGGGCGCGGGAAGGCGGGCAGCCAAGTCAATTGACGAGTACCTGAGAATAGGCGTGTGGTAAAGCGGCGTTTTTGTGAATCGTGGAGTGAGATCACAAGCAATAGTGAGCCAGATCACAGGCGCCTGTTAGCGGAAGGTTTCTAATACGGGTGGCTGCAGATTATGGTGAGGGCAGCTAATGTAGAGGGGGGCAATGATCATGACCAATGAAGATCTTCTCCGATGCCCATTGCTTAGAGGGCTCGATGCCATGCATCGCGCCGAACTGATCGGGTTGCTGCACGACAGTAGCCTGCGAGAAAGCCTGGAGAAATGCCTGGGCCAATTAAAAGCCGAGGAGGTTGACGAGGCTTCTACCAAGAGCGGTGAAGGCGGGACTTTTCAGAAGAAGGTTCACGAATGGAATCCGAAGCTCCCCATTTGGAATAGGAGCCCCAAAGAATAGCTGCGGCCAAGGTTGTAGGCCGGCTCCGCTTGGAGCCGCTTCATTTCCATCCGGCGTAACAATTAGCATCACGTCACAACTAGCATCTCTGAACTGCTTGTGGCCCGCGTCATAAGTTCCAAAACTCTGCACTTTACAATCCTCCGCATTCGGCATAAAGTTCTGCAAACCTTTTACTCACGAGCGCTGTTCTCGTTTTGAAACCGGTCCGGACTGCGTAGCTGTCCGCTTGAGGGCGTGCCTGTTTTTCAATCGAAATGGAAGAAAGGCCAGAGTGATATGAGACCAGTAAACAAAGTGCTCGCACTACTTGTGTCTATAGCCTGTCTAACGATTGGCGCTTTCGCACAAGGTGGTGCAACCGGAGCTATCACTGGAACTATCCAGGACTCGTCGGGTGCAGCGGTTGCAGGAGCCAAGATCGACGTCATCAGTGACGCCACCGGCCAGGTCTTGCGCCAACTTACAAGCGATGCCGCCGGTTCCTTCACGGCTCCCTTACTTCCCGTAGGAAGCTACACGGTGTCAATTACTTCCAGTGGCTTTGCCACCACCAAGGTCCCATCGATAGTGGTGCGGATCACAGAGACGACGCGCATGTCGGCGGTCTTGAAGGTGTCTACCTTCAAGGAGGTGGTCGAGGTCCAGTCGCAGGTTACGCCTGTCGACACCACCGACGCCGCGACTGGCCAGTCGGTCGGCTCCACTACAATCGCAACCTTGCCTCTGGCAACGAGAAACTTCCAACAGTTGTTGACGCTGTCTTCTGGCGCTTCTTCGGATTTGAACAATGCTTCGCAACTCGGCCGCGGCCAAGTGTTCATTCACGTGAATGGCGGTAGAGAAGACAATAACAATTACCTCATCGACGGCATTTCGGTTGCGGACTACGCCTTTGGCGAGTTGACTTATACGCCGCTCCCGAATCCAGATTCCATTCAGGAGTTCAAGGTCAGTACTAGCTTGTATGATGCGACCCAGGGCCGCAATGGTGGTGGGAACATCAATGCCACGCTGAAGAGCGGAACGGCGAGCTTCCATGGCGATGCATGGGAATATTTCCGCAATACCGTTCTCGATGCCAACGACTTCTTTCTGAACCGCTCCGGGCAATCGCGTCCAGTAATCAAGCAGAACATCTTTGGCGGGGATTTTGGGGGACCGGTTGGGCCCAAAGCCAAGCTGGGCTACTTCTATGTCAACTATCAGGGAACGCGGCAGCGTAGCGGCGATTCGCCGGGAACATTCATTAACACCAGCATCCCGGTTTTGCCAACGGATCGCTCAGAAGCGAATCTGATAGCCACGTTTTTCCCAGGGGGCCTGTTTCCAAACGGGAAACCCGCCAGTATTGATCCGGTCGCACTGGCTATCCTGAATGCCAAGAGCACTCAGTTTGGCAATGGCCCCGGCGGTTTTCTCCTTCCAACTGTTCCCGGAACGCCGGGATTTACCAATGGTGAGTTGAACTTCGGCCCGCTGACATTGACCAATCCCGGGAAATTCCGAGACGATCAACTCACGGCCAATTGGGATCGTGATTTCCGGGGCGGAAGAGACAGATTGTCGGAACGCTTTTTCTGGGCGAATTCTGATACCTTCCAGCCGTTTGGCGGCGATTCTTTCCAGGTGCAAACCGGCGGACTTCCCACACCCAATAACCTGAACTTCCCGCTGGATATTCCGTTGCACAACCGCGTGGCCAGCCTTACTGAGACTCACTTATTCAAGAACAACCTTGTGAACGAATTCCGCTTTGGCGTGAACATCATCAGCGACAAGCTGGATAACAAGCCGCCCATCACGAATGCCCAGGTCGGCATCAATATACCTACAGGCAATCAGGATCCAAACATTTATAGGCTGACGTTCGGAAGTTGGGCCTTCGGCCCATTCCCGCAACAACTGCAGCGTGCGCTTTCGGACAGCTTCTCCTGGCTCGATACTTTGAGCTGGACCCATGGCGCGCACCAGTTTCGCTTTGGCGGCGAGATCGATCGCACCACAATTCGCCGCAACTTGCCGGTGGCAGATAATGGGTTGATCTTCTTCGCTGGGCCGACCGGTTTTGGCGACGACTTCCAGAGCTTCTTGGCGGGAGCGCCGTTCTTCGGGGAAGCCGGAGGCGGAGTTGGTAATCACGACTACCGTATTCCCGCCTATGCGTGGTTCGCCCAGGATGATTACCGCGCCACAAAAACACTGACTCTCAATCTAGGGCTGCGCGATGAATTTGTCGGGGCACCCTATGACAAGCTATGCCACCTGGGCAATGTGGATCCTTCACTGGCCAGCACCGGGCAGCCGTTCGTATATCCGGGCTGCGTAAGCCGATTCAATCTTCCGGGACTGACTGGCACGAAGAAATCAAGTGCGCTGAATAACAACTTTGCCAATGTTTTCGAGCCGCGCATTGGATTCGCTTACGACGTTTTGGGCCATCACACGACCACGATCCGTGCAGGATACGGAATTTACAGCGTGCGAGAAGACCTGGGCGCAGCGGATAATCTTTCTTTCTCCGCTCCATTTTTCCCGATTGCAGTGAACGTCTTGCCGCCCGCCGGCAGCCTTGCAAACCTATTTCAACCCGATCCATCCAGAGGCTTTACCGGCATACCGCCTCTAGGTGTGTTGGATCCGGCGTTTGTGCCCCAAGCGGCGCTGTTTCAGGGATTCTCAACAACTGGCTGCTCTTTTGCGGTGGCGGAGCAGTGTTTTCCGGTCTTCTCCGGTAACGTGAACAGCTTTATCGGACTGCAGGTCCCCCTCCACTGGATTGCGGCTACCACTCAGCAGTGGAATTTAACTATTCAGCGCCAGCTGGTGAAGAACTGGTTCATGGAACTGGGCTATGTTGGAACCAAGGGTTCACATCTGAGAGCGACCTATGATCCCGACCAGGCACAGTTAGCGTCGCCGCAGCACCCAATTGTCATTCCGGGTACAAACTGCGATGGCACGACGGGTGCTGGCGCGCAATGTGTGATCGTCGATACGACCAATGAAAACGCCAACGCTCGCGCCCCTTTCCGTCCCCTGGCTCCGGCAGCATTCGAAGCCTTTGCCCCAGTTTCCGATTCTCACTACAACTCCTTTGTGGCAACCCTGGGGCATCGCTTCGGCCAGGGCCTCTACTGGCAAAGCGCGTACACCTACTCGAAATCCATTGACGATGTTTCTACCGCGACCGTGGCCTTCGACAGCCGCTTTAATGACCAAAACAATGCGCGTGCATCACGTGGTCTGTCGGATTTCGACCGGCGGCACCGCTTTGTAACCAGCGCGCTGTATCAGTTACCTTTCTTCGGGAACTCGCATAACCTTGCCGGCAAAGCTCTGGGAGGCTGGGAAGTTACAGGCGTGTTGACGCTGCAATCGGGTACGCCAATTACGCCCATCGATTCAGCCGGCGGAAGTGCGTTTGCTCTCAGTAGTCCGAACCTGGCCACGCCGACTTTTGCACCGGGTTTTAACTGTTCCAATGCACCGACATCGGGCAGCATAGAATCGCGTTTGGATCATTGGGTGAATCGCGCCGCCTATATGGCTGATGCTGTCATCCCGCTGGCAGATGGCTCGCCAGGTGATGCAACGGGCTTCGGCAACGCACCGCGAAACTGCATCATTGGTCCGCCACAGAAGAATCTGGATTTCACGCTGGGGAAGACCTTCCGCATCACGGAAGGACAGAGCTTGCGCTTTAGAACTGATTTCTTCAACCTGTTCAATCACCCATCGTTTGCCAGCCCGTCATCGGTGGACTTCCAGAGCCCAAGCTCGTTCACGCAAATCACCTCGGTCGTCGGCACGCCGAGATTGATTCAGTTCTCGCTGAAGTATTCGTTCTAGTTGGATCGGGCTGGGGTGCCGAACTCCAGCCCACCTATTCTTGACGGTTAGTGAGGTCCTCACAATCCTCAGAAACTCATGCATGAAATCTTGAGGAAACAGCATCAGTCATGTGGCGGGGCCTGCTCGTCGGGACGATCCTCGTCAGTTGAGTTTTCGGGAGCAGCTTCGGGATCCGGCTTGGCGGGACTTGGCAACTCACCGCAGGGTCCGGTTGCTCGAGCCGGGTGGTGCACACCAGGAGAAGGAGGGTGGCTTGCCGCTCTCTCTTTCTGGCACGCCCGCAGTTGCTCCTGCTGTTGAGGACTGATTAGCGACTGGCTCCTCTGCCTTGCCTGCTGCCGGATCTCGCGAATCCTTTGGCGTTTCTGCCCGGGAGTTAAGGCGTTGTCCGCGCATACCGCTTCAACCTGGGAACGCGTTTCGCGCGCGATGGCCTTCCGTTCATCAATGGCGGCCTTAGAGATTCCCACCTGCTTCCAGCACGGCTCCTGGTGAACTCGCTCCTGAGGTAAACGCCGGGCGAGCGGCCTTCTGGCAAGCTGAGCACTGAGGGTTGGTGCTGAGAACAGCAGAAACGTGGTTACGAGGGCGATGGGAAATGTCTTCGACATGGACAACACCTCAGAAGAATTGGGCGGCTAGCAGTGTAACGCAATACTGAGGCATTGCTGCTCAGCCGAAGATTGCGGCGAAGTGACCCGCGTAGATGATCCATCGAATTTCGGGCAGTCAAGTTTATAGCTGGCAAAAAGAAGTCCAAAACCCCTCAAAATTCACGGGCGGGGCTCAATCACGACTTACCTGGCTACGATCAGCGACGCGCTGCGGATCAACCACGGTTGAGCAGTCGTTGCAACCGGCGATTCTGCTTGGCAAACAAGCATCGACTCGGTCATAATTGTACGCTACGTAGCGTAGCGTTACCAATGCGCGCCACACATATTTCGCGGGCCGCGGACAGAGACACCAGAACTCTGGGCGCACGCCGCCGCACGCGGAGCAAAGAGCGCGCGCTTACGACGGCGGCACAGATTTTGCGCGATGAAGGGTACTCGCAGCTGACGATGGAGCGAATCGCAGCCAGGAGCGGGTTAGCCAAGACCACCCTTTATCGACGATGGCCCACCAAAGCCGCATTGTGCATGGAGCTGTATCTGGAGGTCGCCAAGCGCGAGTTGCAGGACCCTAATCGCGGGGATATCGAGAGTGATCTCACAGAAATCTGCAATACGGTTGTGTCACTCCAGACCCGGACCGTTGCCGGCCAGGCATTCGTCGGAGTCATCGCTGAGGCGCAGGCCAACACGGCATTGCATTCCCGAGCTCTTGCAGACTTTGCAGAGCGCAGGCGCGAAATCACCAGGCGAATCCTGAAACGGGCGATCGAACGGGGCGAACTGCGCCCAGACACGGACATTGATCTTGTCATTGATGCTATCGGCGGCGCCACGACATTCAGGCTTTTGCAGCGGCATGCCCCGCTAACACGCAAGTTCGCGAATGATCTGGTCAAGCTCGTGTTGTTGGGGTGCAAGTCTAGGCAGTCGCATCGCAAATCCTAAAGCCTCGGAAATTTCAAAAAGGAGGCGTGATGATCCACCCGTGTACCGATGACGACATTGCAGCAATTGAGGCCGTAGTCAACGATGCGGCCGAGCGATACCGCGGCGTGATTCCGTCCGATTGTTGGCACGACCCGTACATGCCACATAGCGAGTTGCTGCACGAGATAGTGGCTGGCGTGCGCTTTTGGGCGTGGCAAGAGGAGTCGGGCTCTCTTGCAGGAGTCATGGGTATTCAAACGGTGCACGATGCGACACTGATTCGCCACGCCTACGTATCGCGAGCGTATCAGGGACGCGGCATTGGCTCGACACTGCTAAGCAGGCTCTTGGGCCACGCTACTGGGCAGGTAATGGTCGGAACCTGGGCGGCAGCCGAGTGGGCCATTCGTTTCTATCAGCGACACGGCTTCGGGCTGCTCTCCGCTGCCGAAAAGGATCAGATGCTCAAGACATATTGGACAATCTCCGCCCGTCAACGGGAAACATCCGTGGTGCTGAGGCATGGCAAGTAGCGACGCAAGTCAGTGCGAGTGCGACCCAGCAAGGCGCAATCTTACCTGCCGGCCTGAGAACGCGGAAGGGACCTAGTGCAAGGCGCGCGCCGAACTGTTATGGCAAAGTAAGAGACGTTGTGTACCTGCCTTCGCGACACCGCGCACTCTATCATGAGGAACAACGGACGAATTTAGGTCCAAAGGAGGTGCGCTTTGGCGTTCTCCAACTGCTATGAAGACGCGATTCGGGCCGAGGCTTATGCGCAGCTGGAATTTGCGAATACTTATCACCTGGCCTTTCGAGATCTGCCGCACATTGTGCGGGAGCACGTTCGCGGAACACAAGCCATTGATTTCGGCTGCGGCACCGGGCGGTCCACAAGATTCCTGCGGCAGTTGGGCCTGAACGTGACCGGCATCGATATCGCACCGGAGATGATTGCCAAAGCCCTGCAACTCGACCCAAGCGGAGACTACCGCCTCCTCAAGGATGACGATCTTCGCGAGTTCGAGGCTGGCACCTACGATCTTGTCCTTTCTGCCTTCACCTTTGACAACATTCCTGGTTTCAACAGCAAGGTGCGCCTGTTTCGAGATTTGGGAGCGCTTCTCAGGGCAACGGGGAAGTTGGTTAGTATTGTGTCATCACCGGAAATCTACCTGCACGAATGGGCCTCTTTTTCCACGAAAGACTACCCGGACAATCGAATCGCGCGATCGGGAGACGTGGTCAAGATCATCACGACCGATTTCCCTGACCGCAGGCCGGCTGAGGACATTCTGTGTACCGATAAATGTTACCGGGATATCTATCAGAGCGCTGGACTGGAAGTCGCCGCGATGTACAAGCCTTTGGCAAACGGGGACGAGCCCTACCCATGGGTAAAGGAGACGGAGATTGCGCCCTGGGTGATTTACATTCTTAAACCGCAGTTTATCGCTGACGGATGCGGGTAAGGAGCGGAGGGATCAAACGGATCACTCCACCCTTGTCGGCAGTATTGGATGGTTTCGGAATACGCAATGCCGGGCATGGGCAATTGTTTTCAGCCGGCCTGCTGCAGCCGGCTTTCTGCTGGGACAATGAACCAATGGCGAGTCCGATTGCATACCCGACAAACAGAAAGCATCACCGGCACTTCGACCAAGACACCGACGACGGTTGCGAGTGCAGCTCCCGATCCCGGCCCAAACAAGGCAATCGCCGTTGCAACTGCTAGTTCGAAGAAATTGCTTGCGCCAATTAGTGCACCGGGAGCAGCTACCGAGTGCTCGACTTTAAGGACCTTCATCAGTCCATAAGCTAGGCTGGAGTTGAAGTAGACCTGGATGAGGATCGGAATGGCGATCAACACGACGTGGAAGTACCGGCGGGTGATGTTCTCCGATTGAAAAGCAAAAATACACACTAATGTCGCTAGAAGAGCGAGAATTGTGACGGGGCTGAACTTCGGCAGAAACTGCTTCTCGAACCATTTTTTTCCATGCGTCCGAGTTAACCAAAGCCTTAGCGTTACGCCGACAGCTAGAGGAATGACGATAAATGCGATCACCGAGTACAACAGCACCATGAATGGAACCGATAGCGAAGATGCTCCGCTCACGAGAAAACGGACAATCGGGGCGAACAGGAACAACATGATGAGATCGTTCACTGAGACCTGGACGAGCGTGTACGCGGGATCGCCTTCGGTTAGGTAACTCCAGACAAACACCATTGCTGTGCAGGGAGCTGCCGCAAGAATAATCACGCCGGCGATGTACTGGTCTGCATCAGCAGGGCTAATCCAGGCCGAGAAAACGTGACGGAAGAAAACCCAGGCAATCAGCGCCATTGAAAACGGCTTCACCAGCCAATTCACAAAGAGGGTGACGAGCAACCCACGCGGCTTCTGGCGGACGTTCAAAATCGCGCCGAAGTCCACTTTCATCATCATGGGAATAATCATCAGCCAGATCAGGACCGCGATAGGTACGTTAACCTGGCTGCCTCGCCCAAACTCCATGTTTCGAAGAGTGCGGACCATTGCTGGAGCCCACGTGCCAAGGGCTAGTCCTGCCGCCATGCACAGGACGACCCAGATGGTGAGATATCGCTCGAAGAAGTTGAGCCGCTTTGGAGCGACCATCGCGGCAGAACCCTCAACTACGGTTGCCATATACCTTCCTTCCTTATAGAGTTCGTTACACTAGGAACGTGCCCTGCGAGTCTCAGTTGCGGCAGGTCGGACGAAAGGCCGTGCTCACAGGGGCTTCACCGCCCGGATGAAGGCGCTCATAAATTTTCCGTCCACCTGGGGCGCGATTGCCTTGATGTCAATCCCCTCGCGCAGCAAGGTTTCGCGGGCATCTTCTGCGCGGTAGATGCGCGTTGGCTCGAGTTCAATCTGCTCAAATCCCGCTGCCTTCAATTTGCCGCGGTATTCGTTTTCTTCCAACGCGCCAGCAATGCAGCCCACCCATGCTAGGACGCTCCGTCGAATCTCCGGCAGGATTTCGCCGCGAGTCACCACATCGGATACGGCAAAGCGTCCGCCTGGTTTAAGAACCCGGAAGGCCTCTCTTAAGACTTGATCCTTGTCAGCCGAAAGGTTGATGACGCAATTGGAAATGATGACGTCGACCGAATTATCGGGTAAAGGAATGTGCTCAATCTCACCCTTCAAGAATTCCACATTCTGGATTCCCGATTTGCGCTTGTTCTCATTCGCTAAGGCGAGCATCTCGTCTGTCATATCAAGACCATAGGCTTTCCCAGTGGCTCCCACTCGTCGGGCGGATAGCAGTACGTCGATACCGCCGCCAGAGCCAAGGTCCAGCACGATTTCGCCGGGGTTGAGTTGTGCCAAGGCAGTTGGATTCCCGCATCCTAAGGAGGCGAGAACGGCCTCCTCGGGGATCTGGCCTATTTGCGAGGCGTCGTAAAGATTGGCAGTAACGGGATCACTGCCCCCGCATCCGGCGTTCGCCGAGGAATTCGTGCCACAACACGGCGCGGCGCCACCTTTCGTGACTTGCAGCGCTGCTTGCCCGTACTTCTCTCTAACCGCTTCCTTGATATCCATGGTCGAGCTCCTATCGACTGATTTGCACAATTGTTTCGGGCCTCACTACCTGGTTGCGGGTGCAGCACTCGGAATACAGGAAGCTCAAGAGTTCTTCGAGCGACTTGGTATTGGCGCTATAGCGTAGAAAGGTACTTTCCCGTTGTACCCGTACCAGATCCTCATTCTTTAATTTTTCCAGGTGATGAGAAAGGGTTGAATTCGGGATGTCCAGTTCCTGTTGGATGTCCGTCACCACCAGTCCATGCGGGTGGGCAGAAAGCAAAAGCCGCATGATTCTGAGGCGCGGCTCAGTACCCATGGCGGAGAGCATTTCTGCATACTTGGAGATTTGGCCGGGTAATCTTTTGGACAGCGGCCCTGGCATATTTCGATAATTGCAGAAATATGGGTTCTTGTCAAGGCGCAAGGATTAGCTACGCCTACGCGAAAGAAGTGTGCTTTAGTGAAAGTCCTCGGAAGTTTTAACGGTCAGTACGCTGGCATTCGCTGACTAAGGCTGCTCGCAGGGCGCTAACAAACGCGGTTGCTCAAGGCAAACCTCCCTAACTGTCAAAGGGCATGTCTCAGAGTCCTCAAAAGGAATACCGGAGAGAGAATTGAATAATCCGCGGCGTGCCGACCGTATTGGTGACCGCTCCGAAATTCGGGCCGCTCACGTCGAAGAAGCTGGGACTGTTGAAACTGGGGTGGTTCCATACATTGAACAACTCGGAACGAAACTCCAGCTTCTGCGACTCTGTAAAGTTGAAGATTTTGGAAAGACTGAAATCCCAATCCTGTTCCGCCGGTCCTCGATAGAGGTTACGACGAAGATTGCCGTAGGCGGTGCATCCGTCCGATCCAATTACCGGAGCAGGCGTGAAGGCGGCGGCATTCAGATAATGGTCCAGGCGAGATTCCACGCTGCCGTGTGTCAGGCCATCAGCAATCGACGCTCCCGGCGCAAGGCTGGCCAGAGACTGATCCGGCCCGATCGGCGTGAAGCAGGTCGCGCCCGCCGAATCCACCACGGAAAACGGCTTACCGGACTGAAAGGTCGTAAATCCGCTCATCTGCCATCCGCCCAGTACACCCCTGGCAAATCCAGAGGCATGCGCCAGCGTCGGTAAATCGTAGGCATAGCTGATGACGAGTCTGTGGGTACGATCAAAATCAGAGAGTCCGCGGGAGGCAGCCAGATTCGTCTGGTCGTTGACGGCAGTATTGAAGGAGGTGTTATCGGACGAGTTGTCATCCATGGACTTCGAATACGTGTATGCCGCCTGTAGATAAAAGTGCTTCATGCGGCGAGAGAGGGTCGCCTGCAGCGAGTTGTAGTGGGAGTCGGCATCATTGCCGAAGAACTGCATGCCGGAGGGACCCAGCCCGAGCACGCGTGACCGCGCAGGCGCATTGGCGACCGTATTCTGTGTGATCGTAAAGGGGGTTCCGTCTGCCGCAGTGATGGTGAGCGGCTGCTGCGGGCTCACCACAAATGGCTGAATTGTTGTCCTCGTTTCCCGCAGGTGAGTGCCCTTGGTCCCGACATAACCGATTTCCATAACGAAGTGATCGGGCAATTCGTTCTGCACGGTCAGATTCCACTGCTGCACACTGGGCGAAACATAGTGCTGAGGTGTTTCGAGCGCAATGAGGAAGATGCTGTTGCCGTCAAAGATGGGGGTTTGTGTGGTGTCGGTCGTAGGATTGCCGTTGGCATCCACAAACCCGAGAAAGTGGGAGAGGCTCGGAACAAAGTTTGGAGAAATGACGCCTGCGGGCGGAAGAATGCTAAAAGCCGGGAGATTGGCCAGGCTCCCTGGCGCACCGGGCCCGAACGATCCGGCTAAAAACGGGGAAGTGAAACCAAGATTATCGACTGCGCCATTGTCCTCACGTTCGTAATAGATACCGTATCCGCCGCGAACGGCAATCTTCTGATGGCCGAAGACGTCCCAGGCAAAACCGATACGCGGACCCCAGTTCGAAGCGTAAGCATTTTGGGTTGTCGTCGGAGAGGCGGTCCCGACCAGACCAAGTACATTGAGCCCATTCACACCTTTGGGAAAGATCCACGGTGCCTTGCCTTGCGCCACCAGATCTGGAACCAGGTTGCCAATGTGATTGAGGTTGTCGGAGACTGCGCCATCCAGTTCCCACCGCAAACCAAGATTCAGAGTGAGGTTGGAAGTCGCACGGTAATCATCTTGAACGAAAGTGGCGAAGGCATTGATCCGATATTGGTGATTGCTTACCCCGCTGCCGCTGCCGCTTACGACCGGAAAACCGCGCAGGAAGTTTTGAAAATCAGAACAAAAGCCAATCGGGCTAAGAGCACAGGGATCGCTCGGATTGCCGGGAGTGGGTGGGATAGGAGCAAAGACTACGAGCCCGTTGAATAGTTGCGGAAAATTCTTGTCCAGAAGGACGCGATCAACCTGCTCCCCCAACCGCAACTGGTGCCGTCCCAGACTTTTGCTTACGGTATCGAGAATAGTGAAGTTGTTCTGCTGCTGCGACTGGCTGGCCGCGGGTGTGGGACCGAACTGAAACCCGCTCTGCGCGAATTGAAAACGGTAGATGTTGGTATCAACGTTACTATTGGGGCGGCTGATGCCTAGGTCGCCTAGACCAATCACCTGCTCATTATTGATGCTGTTGGCAATATGAACCCAGCCAAAGCGGAGTTCATTGAGCAGAGTGTTGGAGAAAACGTGCGTCTCCGCCAAGGTAAATACTCGATCGCGTACGGGCAGCGTGATCGGGAAGCCTAGATCAGTGGGACTAATCGCAGCGCCGAAGGCCGATGCCAGCCCGCTGGCCCCAAATGGCAGAAGAGAATTGAAATTGGAAAAGAAGAATCTTTCCATTATGACGTCTTTGCCATTATTGAAGTTGCGGTCCCAGTTGGCCGTGAACTGGTCATCGCGGAAGTGGCCGGGACGGCTTACCGCCAGGGGTCCAGTGTTAACCGAGCCGCTGGCGACATTAAACCCCGGCGTTCCAGGCACGGTAGGGAACAGAAAGCTGCCGCTGCCAAATTGATTGCTTTTAGCGTTTAGCAGTTGGAGCGCGACCGGATCGATCTGCACTCCGCTCTGCCCCGGAAAAAACGTGTTAAGCAGAGAAGTGGCGGAGCGATCTGCCGGTAGGACCGGAATATCAGTCAAGATAAAGGTTCCGGGGGAAAGTCCGCTTCGCTGGCGAGTACCCTGATAATTGAAGAAGAAAAATCCATAGTGCCCTTGCTCGCCGATTGGACCACCCAGGCTGCCGCCAAAAATATTCTGCTTCACGGATGGCCTGGGTTGGGCGTTACGGTTGAAGAAGAAGTCATTGGCATTCAGCACATCATTGCGAAAGAACTCAAAAACCGAACCGTGAAACTGCTTCGTGCCGCTGCGCAAATTCGCATTGATATTACCGCCGCCCGCGCGTCCCTGGGTGGCGTCGTAGAGGCTGCTCTGAACCTTGAATTCGTCGATGGCATCTGGGCTCGGGAGTGGTGTATTGGTCAGCTCGCCGAGGTTGTAATCACTGGCGCTGATGCCTTCGATCTGAAAATTATTGTTTCCTTCCCGCTGGCCATTGACGTTCATGCGGATGTCGCCACGGCCCAATTGGCCGGCAGCAGTGAGATCGGTTGACGTTCCAGTTGACAGAGCCAGCAGTTGCTGAACATTCCGGGTGGGGAGCGGGAGCTTCGCGATAGCGCTGGATTCAACGGTTTGTCCGGTCGCAGCCGATTCTGTGCTGACGGGCGCCACCTGCGATTGCACCTCGACGGTTTCCTTAACCTGCGAGGGCTTGAGGATTACAGTCAGACTGCTAGTCTCTGTAACCCGAACGGCCACGTCCGAAATTCTGGCATCACCAAAGCTTCCACTGTGAATGTTCACTTCATAGACTCCGACAGGAAGGAGTGAAGCGTTGAAGAAGCCATGCTCGTCACTCACCAAGGTCCTCACGACGGTGCCGATATTCTGATTAACAATTCGAATCTGGGCGGAGGGAATGACAGCACCGCTGGCATCCTGCACTCTTCCGCTAATTGCCCCGGTTGCACCACCTTGCGCCCATGCCACCAGCCCGGCTGCCAACCAAAATCCGACCAGCAGATTTACTCGGTTCATTTGGCCGATCTCCCCGTGAACGGTGTAACGTTCTGTTTCGTGTTGTTAACTCTAAGAAAAAGGAGTTAAGAGTGTAATTTTGAGAAGAGTGCGCTATCAAGAGGCTGCCATTGGGCAGCTCGGATGGGCGCAAAATCTAGCACTGCTTAGGGTTGGATGTCAACGCCTTCGGTGTATTCCGCAGCGTGTCAATGGGACCGAATCAGGCTCGGGTGAACAGCTGTCTCTCCCGACAACCAGTAGTTCCCATGAAAATTGCGATCGGTTTAACCTGCTTTTTTCGGCGGTATGGTTTGGGTATGATCGAAATATTTCACGAACATGACCTCGTTCTGCGCCTCGTTGTACAGGAGTTCGTCGGCCGCGGCCATTGTCATCAGGATTCCAAATCCACCAGGCCGAATCCCGCGTTCCTCTCGAACAAGCATATGGGCTATGGGCTCCGATTCCGGCTGCCCGACGGCTGCATGAGAGAGTTTCTCGAACGAAAATCCGGGGCCCGGATCGGCGATGCGGAACATGAGCATTCGCGGCGAGCGAACTGAGGCGATGCGAACCTTTCGGTTGGGATCGAGCTGACCACCCCATTCCACTGCGTTGAGCAGTAGTTCCCGGAAGCACGAGGCGATAGATTCGCGCACACTGTCAGGAAGATCAGCCTCCAACTTCATCATAAAAGTCTGAATCCGTTCGGCGGCCTCGCGTGTGCACGGAATGAGGAGTTCGACCCAGTGCGGACGCGCGGATAGGACTTCTATAGCCGGCTCCTGATTGTTCGAAAGCGCTCGTTGTGCCGCTTCGACGGCATGGCGGGGAGAAAATGGCTTGCTCAGGTAATCGTAGGCTTGCTCCTTGACCGCACGCAAAAGAGTCTCGGAGGTATCGTCGGAGGTCATTACGATGGCTTTAGGTCGAGTCGTTCCCGTGCGCATGCGCGCCAGCACTTCAAGTCCTGAAAGGTGGGGCATCCAAATGTCCAGGAATACAAGGTCGTACTGTTTTTCCTGAAGGGCATTCAGTGCGGCAATCCCATCCGCCGCTTCCGATACATCGAAACCGGCTTTTTCGAGCAGTTTGGCGACGCCATGACGAGTCGCCGCGTCATCATCCGCAATTAGAAGCCTATGTCGAGCCGGGTTTTCGTCGGACATGGCAAAGACCTCCCCCCGATCATTGCGATCGGAATCGCTGAATACTATGTCGGTCTGCTGGTAGCGTCAACACGAACTTAGGCGTAGACTGCTCAGCCTCGGAGGGTGAACATGGCGCACTCACCATTTGGACCAACTGCCCCCGACGGTGACGTCACAGAGTTGCTCGATCTGGCACTTGACCTGATTTGCGTGGCGGGCCTGGATGGATATTTCACGCGGGTGAACAAAGCGTGGACAGATGTTCTCGGCTATTCGAAACAGGAATTGCTAACCCAGCCCTGGATCAACCTGGTCCATCCGGACGACCAGGAGGCAACGATTGCGGAGGCCACGAAGGTTCTCCACGGATATAAAACAATGCGGTTCCGGAATCGCTGCCGATCCAAGGACGGTTCCTTCCGATGGATTGTCTGGACAGCAGCGGCACCGGCCAACGGACAGTTTTTCTACGCCACTGGCCGCGACGTAACCGAGTTGAAGCGCGACGAAGACCTCCTGCTCGCTCAGTACTCCGTGACGAGAGTGCTGGCAGAAGCACCATCAATGCAAGAGGCGGCGCCAAAAATCCTGAAAAGCATCTGCGAAACCCTGGAGTGGGCCGTAGGTACGGTGTGGCAGCTGGACAAGAAAGAAGGAGTTTTACGCTGCGTCGAGACCTGGCACATTCCGGCGGCGAACGTAAGCGACTTTTCTGCGGTGACTCGCTCCCGCACCTTCAATAGCGGCGTAGGTCTGCCTGGCCGTGTCTGGCAAACCGCCGATGCGCTTTGGATCGAGGACGTAACCAGGGATAGTAATTTTCCTCGTGCTCCGATCGCCTCGAAAGAAAGCCTGCACGGCGCGTTTGGCTTCCCTGTCCTGCTCGGCGGCGAAGTGCTCGGGGTACTTGAGTTTTTTAGTCAACAAATCCGGCAGCCTGACACGAAGTTGCTTAAGCTGCTTTCAGCAGTGGGCAGCCAAATCGGCCAGTTTATCGAGCGCACGGAGGCAGAAGCAGCATTGCGCCTTTATGCGCATGAACTGGAATCCGCAAAGCAAGTGGCCGAAGAAGCGACCAAAGCAAAGAGTGAGTTTCTCGCCAATATGAGCCACGAGATTCGCACGCCAATGAACGCGATTGTGGGGATGACCGAGCTTGCCCTGGGCACTCCGCTCAGCAGCGACCAGCGGGAGTACCTGGGCACGATTAAGGACTCTGCCGATGCCTTACTCGCCCTGATAAATGATCTGCTCGATTTTTCAAAGATCGAGGCGCGCAAGTTCGAACTCGACAAGAGCGACTTCCATTTGCGCGACACCCTCGAGGACACAGTGCGACTGCTTGCCCCGCGCGCTCACCAGAAACAGCTGGAGCTTGGTTGCCACATTGAAGCCGATCTGCCTGATCTCCTCTTCGGCGACCCGATTCGTCTCCGACAAATCATAATCAACCTGGTGGGCAATGCCATCAAGTTTACTGACAACGGCGAGGTGATGCTTCACGTGGAGCGACAAGGCGAGAGCGAGTCGATTCTCGATTTGCATTTTTTCGTGTCAGACACCGGCATTGGCATTCCGGAGGACAAGCAGCGGACGATCTTCGAGGCATTCGAGCAGGTCGATAGCTCGACTACTCGCAAGTATGGCGGAACCGGATTGGGGCTCTCAATTTCCGCGGCACTGGTAAAACTGATGGGCGGAACAATGTGGGTGGAAAGCAAGGTAAAACAGGGTAGCAAGTTCCATTTCACGGTGAAATTAGAACGCAAGGAATGCGAAACGGAACCTTTCCCCAAAGCGACTGACAAGCTCATCGACTTGCCGATCTTGGTGGTGGATGACAACTCTTCTAACCGGCGAATCCTGAAGGAAATTTTAACCAACTGGCACATGAGGCCGACCCTGGCCAGCAGCGGCGCTGAAGCGCTGACAGCGCTTCACACCGGAAGTCCGACGAATAGCTTCGCTTTGGCGCTTCTCGACGTTCACATGCCTACTATGGATGGTTTTGCCGTCGCGGAGCAAATCAGAAACAACTACAAGCACCTGGGGATGAAAGTCATACTACTGACTTCCGCATCGACGCCCAGCGATGTGGCGCGTTGTCGCGAGTTGGGAATTTTCGAGTATCTCAGCAAACCGATCAAGCAGTCTGAACTCTTCGATGCAATCGTTACGGCGATGGCTGAACACAGTGGCAAACCTGAGCGACGTGAGAGCCCATCATCTTCCATCAAGCCTTCCGAGCGTTGCTTGCGAGTTCTGCTCGCCGAGGATAATGCGGTGAACCAGACGTTGGCGATGAGGATTTTGGAAAGGCTTGGCCACATGGTACGAGTCGCGAACAATGGCAAGCACGCGGTAGGACTAGCTCAGGCGGAAGAATTCGACCTCATCCTGATGGATGTACAGATGCCCGAGATGGATGGACTAGAAGCAACCGCCGCGATCCGCGCTGGGGAAGCAGACAGGGGGAGCCATGTACCGATCGTGGCCATGACTGCACACGCAATGAAGGGGGACATGGAAAAGTGTCTCAGCGCCGGTATGGACGGGTATCTTTCTAAGCCGATTCGAATTGAGGCATTGAAGCAAGCAATCTCTGCAGTAGAGAAAACGCGAAATGTCGGCCGAGACCCGGAAAGGAGCCCTTTTCAGGCAATTGGCGAACTTGAGTTGCTTCTCGACTCGGTCATGGGAGATCGAGCTCTTCTCGCGGAAATGGCTGAGCTATGGTTGGGTGACAGCGTAAACCAAGAAAGACAGATCAGGAATGGAATCGACTTGGGAGACGCGATGATGGTCCAGAGAGCCGCTCACGCACTCAGAGGTTCGGTTGGAACATTTCAGGCTTCTGCCGCTCAGGAAGCCGCTAACGAATTGGAGATCTCCGCCAGAAGTGGCGATTTGGTGGCAGCGAGAAAAGCGTTCGCAACACTTTCGTCCCAAATGGATCTGGTCAGACAGGATCTTAGTCAGCTCACACGCAAAGGCAAGGAAGGTTAGTGCTCACAAGCCTCCGGGGACCTGTAACGCCGCATAGCCGACGAAGAAACATGCGAGTACCAGGACCCATCGCACGATCCGTAAACGCAAGGCCGGGGGCAGATCCCAGTCGCGGCAAACCCGTCGCTCGCGATGAGCCCAGCTTCGTACCAGGCGAAAGCACTGAGCGTTGCATGGTGGACGAAAATGGCTGGCAAGAGATAAGCGCAACACACCCTCCCTCGAAAGGAATCCGTGGGGGTGGCGGCTTAGGGAGAGTTCTTCGGCCAGAGCGCGTTCTTGCTGACCATCATCAGCCTGGAGCTTACTTTAAGACGGGCGCGAGTTGCGGCTTGTGCGTTGATTTCGAAACACACACGTTCGTTTTCCAGAATGAAACCGATGATACCGCCGTGACTGGTGAAGGCCGGGGTATCTGCGACCGTAAGAACACTGGTTGCCCCCAGGTCGGAAACAATCTTCTTAATGTGGGCGGATTCCGACGAACTGACGAAGAGAATATGGCAGTTCCGGCACTGGCTCACACTCTCGGGATAGATGACGTGCACGGGATGACTCTGAACTTTACGGGCGGAGATCGTGCGTTCCAAGTCACTGCCGAACGGGCTGTCCCCCAGGACGCAAATCTTGAAGGGATCAGCATCACCGTTAAAGGCAGATGAGGGCCAATCGACAAATTTTGCAAAATTGTAGAGAAAGGCCGCCTTGATCTGGTACTCGGTGCCCGACTGTGCTTTAGCCATACGAGGCACGGCGATCAGAAGCACCAGCAGGATCACCAGCGCTGGAATATGCTTCCACCCGCGCGAAGGTACATCGCCCCGGGGCCGTTTTCGATGCAGTGCATTCATCGTTGTGGTTAGAAGCGCCATGTCACTTTGCCGTAGAAGGCCCGTCCCATCCTCCCGGAGACCAAGTACTCCCAGTAAGGTTTGAATTCGTAGTGAGGAGCTTCCAGCAGGTTCTGCCCGCCGAAGCTGAGTTCTAAATCTCGCGTCGGAAGCCAGCCGAGACGCACATCTAGGCGCGTATATCTCTCAACCTTTTGAGCCGGCAGCGCTCCGACGTGATAAAGGCTGGTATCGGCCTCGAACTTGTGCGGAAGCGTTAAGTAGGAATGCAGCTGGAATTGATTCATCGGGTTATCGCCGTCCTGGCCGGGGAACGAGAAGATAGTCTGCGATGTCGATTGGTGGGTAATCTGCCGCAAGTAAGAATAGCTGCCGCTCAGCTTCCAATGAGGCCTGCTATCAACAGCATGAGCACGGCTAATGCTGCTCAGCAAGCACTCATCGCCGGTGTCATTAATATCGTTCTGGGAACGGTTTTCTTAACGGTTGGGGCAACAGCCTGCGCTATTGCAGCGATCCGTTGGCACCGGGGGAGTTCGCATCCGGTTATGGTGGGGAATTTTCAGTGGGCTTTACGGCTTCCAAAAACTAGGACACACGCCGACCATTCTCGCGGTCCTGCCGCACTCGTTGACGTCGGTCGTCCCCATTCTGAAGCAGGCCAAAGCCGAATATGCCCTGCTGCAGTAGAATCCCTCCAACGACGAAAATCGAGAACAATTTCTAGGGCGGTGCCCAACTTCATGGGAAGGAATTTAAGGTCGAAAGCAGAATTGGCTATAGGACCGCCTTCAAAATCCGCTGCTCACGGTCATTTAGGTTCTAGAGCGAATTTTCGTCGGATTCTTTGCAGTTTCCAGTTTTTTTATTTTCCTAATTTCTTCACCTTTGCCGGTATTTCGTCGAAAAGCCTCTATCCGTCGAATTTCGCCCTCTCTGATAGTGAACGATGCTTCCAGTCACATGAGTCTGTGACTTAGCTCACAGACCGCGTGTGAGGGTTGGGCTAAACACTATGGATATGTCCTCCTCAGCAGAACGAACGTTCGATATAAGCGACCTGCAGTTCCCCTCCATACGGCGCTGGAAACAGGAACACCTCGGAGCGAAAGCGATCGCCTACTTCCCTGTCTATGCCCCAGTTGAACTGATCCACGCCGCGGGCATGCTGCCGGTGGGGCTTAACGGCGCCGGAGACCGGCTTGACATCCAGCATGCTGACGCGCGCTTCGGATCCTTCATCTGTTCCATCATCAAAACGACATTGGAGATGGGACTGACCGGGCACCTGGAGCCTCTTGATGGTTTCCTGTTCTCGACCATCTGCGACTCGGCGCGAAACCTCTGCTTCGTCATGAAACGGAACTTTCCACAGATGTACGTCGATTTTCTCCACTTGCCGCACAACCCCAGTTCGCCCGCTGCCACACCATTCTTAGCCGACGAGTACCGGCGAGTTCTTGGTCAATTGGAGCACCTCACCGGGTCGCGTATCACCGATGATGCCATCCGGAATTCGATATCTGCGTTCAACCGCAAGCGGGCCCTGATTCGGCAACTCTATCGCCTGCGCACGCAGGAGCCACAGAAGGTCCCGACCTGGGAACTCTATCAACTCATTCGGGCGGGAAACCTCCTGCCGGTCGAGGAACACACTGCCCAACTTGAGGCCACCCTCAGCGAGTTTGTATCACGCAACACCAAGCGGCGGGACTCGATCCGCATCGTGATCGAAGGGTCGTTTTGCGAGCAACCTCCGTTGGAATTGATTCGCCTCATCGAGGATGCGGGCTGCTACGTCGTGAGTGATGACTTCTCCATCGGGCAGAGCTGGTTTGAAACCGATGTTCCGGCCGAAGGGGACCCGGTCGTGGCGCTTGCGGCAAGCTATCTGGACCGCTCGGTGTATTCCTCGGTGCGTCATGATTTTCGCAAGCCACGCTGGAACGGACTGGTAGACAAGGTACGCCGCACGCAGGCGGATGCCGTCCTTTTTCTGATAGCTAAGTTTTGCGAGCCGGCGTACTTCGACTACGTGCCCTACAAACAGGAGCTGGAGCGTGCGGGCATACCGCACCTGCAGCTCGAGTTCGAGGAAAAGTCGTTCACCTTCGACCGCCTCCGGACCGAGATTGAGACATTCGTGGAATCGCTCGTCTTTGATTGAGGAACTCATGCCCGACAAGAAGGAATATCGCGGTTCCATTCACCAGCGTCAGAAGGAGTTGATGCTGGACTGGTATGGACAATTGGACGAAGCCGCCAATACCGGGAATCCGCCCACGGTTTCCATGATGATTTCCGGAAATTGTGTGGAACTGCTCGAAGGATTTGGCGCGGTTCCGATCTATCCCGAGGTCAATGCTCTGCAGCTTGCGATTCGCCATCAGTCGCTTGAGCCGATCCTCGCCGCAGAAGATCTCGGTTACGCAGCCGACAACTGCGCGTATGTGAAGGCTGACATTGGCTGCATTCTGAAGGGGATCACTCCAGCGGGCGGGAAACTGCCCACGCCGACGCTGATTCTCTGCAACTTTGTGGGCTGTAATACTTACCTGAAGTGGTTCGAGCACCTGGCCAAACTCCAAAAGGCTCCGCTGTACGTGATCGATGTCCCCTTCATGCGGTCCGACGAGCCTTCCCAATCTGACGTGGACTACGTCGTGAAACAACTTCAAGAGACGGTCAACAAGCTCGAACAGATTACCGGGCGCAAGTTTGACTACGACCGCTTCTGCCAGGCGGTGGAATGTTCCGCGCGCACCGAAGAGCTGTGGTCGCAGATCAAGCACCTGGCACGGCGTTCACCGTCTCCGTTTGACGCCTACTTCGACGCGATCACCTTGATGGGGCCTCTCTATGTGTATCGCGCCAGGCCGGAAGGAGTCGAGTTCTTCCAGGCAGCCCTGAGTGAATTGCAGGCCAAGGCGGATGCTGGACATGGTGTCTATGAAAAAGAGCACTTCCGGCTGGTCATGGAAGGCCCTCCGCCGTATCCGTACTTTCGAACGTTCCGTGACATGTTTGCCAAGTGGCAAGCCTGCGCAGTGGCGTCTACTTACTCGACAGTGGGAGGGTTGTGGGAATTTGGCTTCCGCCATGATCCGCGGCGCCCGTTCGAGTCCGTGGCGATGCACATGATCGCGCAGAACGTTACCAACCGGAATTTCTTGCAGCGTTACGAGCAGATCCGGCGCTACGTGGAAGACTGGAATGCCGATGGCGTGATCATTCATTTCGTCAAAAGCTGCCGCCTCTTTTCGGCTGGTCAGGGTGACATGCGCGACTACTTCACCAAGCAACTCGGCGTGCCAACCCTGTATATCGAATCTGATCTGGAGGATCCCCGGTATTTCGCCGAGGCGCAGACCAAAAACCGCATTGATGCATTCTTCGAGTCCTTACAGCATTCGAAGCTGACCGCTAAAGCCGCAGTCTAAGCGAGGAAACCATGAGAATCGCAGCCGGGGTCGATGTCGGTTCCACCCAGACCAAGGCAGTTGTCGTGTCCGACAACGGATCGGTACAGATCCTGGCGCGCTCGCTTGTCGATACCGGCGCCAATGTGCAGCGGGCCGCCGAGCGCGCATTCGATACCTGTTGCCTGGAAGCCGGACTGCACAGCAGCGACGTGGGATTTGTCGTCGGCACCGGATACGGTCGTTACAAGATAGCGTTCGGGCACACGCAGATGACCGAGATCACCTGTCACGCCAAGGGCGCCAGTCTTCTCTGCCCGGGAACGCGGACGGTCATCGACATAGGAGGCCAGGACTCGAAGGCAATCAGCGTGGGCGCCAATGGCGAGGTATTGGACTTCGTCATGAATGATAAGTGCGCGGCTGGGACCGGACGCTTCCTGGCGAATTCCGCCGAGGTGATGGGAATCGGTCTCGACGAAGTCGGCCCACTGTCGCTTCGAGCGAAACACCCGGTCAAGATGGCGACTGTGTGTACTGTATTCGTAGAGTCCGACATTCTCTCGTATCTCGCACAAGGCAAGACGGCGGAAGACATCCTGGGTGGAGTACACATCGCCATTGCTAAGCGGACGTTGTCCCTGGCGCACCGCTTGAACATCGAGCCTGAGATAACCATGACAGGTGGCGTCGCGCGCAACATCGGCATGGTTCGGGCACTGGAGGAGGTTGTCGGACAAAAGATGCAGGTCAGTCCGGACGCACAGTTCATCGGCGCGGTCGGTGCCGCGCTGTTTGCCCTGGAGAAGCTCGACCAGAGCTTCGAATCCGGCGTGTGGAGGGGGGATCATGCCATACCTGGCGGGCGTTGATTGTGGAACGAGCTTCACCAAGGCAGTGGTGCTGCTGGCCGACAATGGAAATCGACGGATCATCGGCAAAGGTCGTACCCGCAGCGGCGTGAAAGTAGATGAGGCCGCCACGGCCGCTCTCGACGAAGCCCTCAAAGAAGCCGGGCTCCGCCGCGGGCAAGTCGACTACATCGCCACCACTGGATTCGGCCGTTACCACGTCAGCTTTCGTGATATCCAGGTCACCGAGATCACGACGGCAGCGCGGGGCGCGCATTTCGCCGTTCCGCAGACATCGGCCATTCTCGATATTGGCGGACAGTGCACGCGCGCGATTGCAATCACCGCGGCGGGCAGTGTCAAGGCCTTCAAGAGCAACGATAAGTGCGCCGCTGGCTCCGGGATGTTCATCCAACGAGCGGCCAAGTATCTCGAGGTCCCGCTGGAACAGGTCGGTGATCTATCTTTGCGCGCGACCCACCCGCAGCCCATCTCGAGTGTCTGCGCCGTGCTGGCCGAGAGCGAAATCATCAATCACGTCAACGCCGGAATCACGGTGCAAGACATCCTGCGCGGCATTCACGAATCCCTAGCCGACCGCGCCGGTACATTGCTCAAACGCGTCGAAATGAAGGCTGAATTAACCCTGATCGGGGGAGTAGCGCGTCAAGCCGGTATTGCCAAGGCGCTGGAGGAACGCCTTAAGGTAAAAGTCACGATTCCTTCCGATTGCGATTTCATCTGTGCCTTAGGTGGCGCATTGTTGGGACTCAAACGCCTGGAAGCAAACCGATCGCCTATACAAGCGACGAGTGCATATGCGAATTGAAGGTGCTCACGGATTCAGCCTTGTCGCGGCGGGACAACGCCTGCAGGCAATTGAAATCCCCGATCTCGAAGCAGGACCTGATGAGGTTATCGTTGAGGTTGCCGGCTGCGGCATCTGTCACACTGACGTTGGGTTTGCCGCGGACGGAGTGCCTACCCGCAAAGCTTTTCCTCTTATTTTGGGCCACGAAATCAGCGGCCGAGTCGTATCAGCGGGCGATCATTCTGCCTCGTGGCTCGGTAGTACCGTGATCATTCCCGCGGTAATTCCCTGCGGAAATTGTCCCGCCTGTAAAGCGGGCCGGTCGACAATCTGTCGAAATCAGTTTATGCCAGGCAATGATGGCGATGGTGGATTCGCGACCCACGTTCGGGTCCCGGCGCGAGGTCTGTGTTCGGTACCGCAACCGTTACCTCCCGGCTTCGATCTCGAATTACTGTCGGTGATCGCCGACGCGGTGACCACGCCCTGGGAAGCAATCCGCAGGGCAGCCGTTGGACCAGATGACGTAGTCGTGTTTGTGGGAGTGGGCGGCGTCGGCGGCTTCGGCGTGCAGATCGCGGCCGCGCTGGGTGCCGCGGTTGTCGCCGTTGACATCGACCAGCACAAGCTGGAGTTAGCTGCCCAGCATGGGGCTGGGCTGGCCATCAACTCCTCTGGCGGCAACGAAAAAGATGCAAAGACCGCGGTCCGCACATTCGCCAAGAACAGTGGCCGCCATGGCATTGGGCTGAAGATATTCGAAACCAGCGGGACGACTGCAGGGCAGCAAATCGCTTTCAATCTCCTCGATTTCGGCGGCTATCTCGGGGTGATAGGGTTCACTCCCAAGAAAACTGAGCTGAGGCTTTCCAACCTGATGGCCTTGGATGCTACCGCCCGCGGCAACTGGGGTTGTCCTCCTGACGAATACCCCGCGGCGCTCGACCTGGTGCTCCACGGCAAAGTGTCCATCACGCCTTATGTCGAGATTCACCCGCTCGACGATGCTCCTGCAGTTTTCGATGCCGCCATTCGCCACGCTATCTCACGCCGGGTCATCCTCAAGAACACCCTTTATGGAAAGCGGGAGAGAACATGAAAAATCACGATCTCGTCGAAGCTCCGTCGCGTTCGCACATTCTGGTCGACCGTCGCGCTGTTAGGGCGCGCGACGGAAGCGTTGTCTCGGGACTGCATAACGTCTGGATTACGCTCAACAATCCAACCGAGCTCAACAGCTACACGACAGAAATGGCGAAGGAAATCATACTGGCAATCCGCGAGGCTTCGAACGACCGGTCAGCTGTCGCAGTAGTGCTAACCGGCGCCGGAAGTCGCGCCTTCTGTTCGGGGGGCAACACACGCGAGTATGCCGACGTCTATGCGGGCGCGCCGTCCGAGTATCGCCAGTACATGCGCTTGTTCAACGATATGGTGACCGCCATCCTTCATTGCGACAAACCCGTGATCTGCCGCGTGAACGGAATGCGGGTGGGAGGAGGGCAGGAAATCGGGATGGCTTGCGATTTTTCGATGGCCAGCGACACCGCGGTCTTCAGTCAGGCCGGTCCGAAGCACGGCTCCGCACCCGACGGCGGCTCGACCGATTTTCTACCTCTTTATGTCGGTATTGAGCGAGCAATGAACAGTGCGACTCTATGCGAGTTGTGGAGCGCTCATCGCTTCTACTGGTTTGGTGGTCTTACGCAAATCGTTCCCGTTACCAGAATCAATGGCGAGTTCGTTCCGAATCCGCTTGTGGTTACCGACCGTGTTCTGGACGACTACGGACGTCTCGCGATCGGCGAATTCAAATCGGGCGACGCTCGCAGACGCGCGCAGGAGATGCTGGCAAGCGCCGAAACCGATCTCCGACTTTTGGATGAAGCGGTCGAGCAGATGTGCACAAAGCTTCTCTATACCATGCCCGATTGCCTGACCAAAACCGTCGAGAGCCTCCGCAAACACAAGCTCGAGCACTGGGATCGAAACCGTGAGACTAACCGTGCATGGCTTTCGCTCAACATGATGACGGAAGCCAACGCCGGATTCCGCGCCTTTCATAATGGTGACAAGCGAAACCGTGAGGTGGATTTTGTACTGTTGCGGCAGCGGCTGGCGCAAGGTGCAAGGTGGAGTGAAGAACTCATCGAGGAGATTGCGCCCTGGGCTGCTCGGGACGCGGTAGAAGGGGCGGTTAAGTGAACGGCAACAAGGTTCGGCTCGAGTTCGCGCATGAGAAGACGATCACGCGCATTTCACGGCTGCTTTTGACAAGTGACGCCGTATCGACGGAAGGAACTGCCGGCTTTAGACTGATTGCGGAAATAGTCGATGAGCTCGATCTCGGACTGAATGGATGCTTGCAGACCGAGTGCATCTCGCGTTCGCCAGCGGCGCTCCGATTCGCGTCCCGGGCGCGTCTGCGAATCCGCCGTGCGCTCAACGAAGATCTGCCAACCCTCGAATTGATGTACCTGTCCGAGTTGATGGCAGTCCCAATTGCCACCGAAGGCATACACACCTTCTTCGAAGAGCGGCAGCCTCAATGGCGCATGCCGGTACCGGCGAAGAACTGAAAATGACTCGCGATCTGGAGACCAAAGTAGCGGTAGTGACAGGCGGGTCTGGCGCCATTGGCGCGGCAATTGTGCGTTCCCTTACTGCGGCCGGGGCTACGGCAATATCGCTGGATTTGGCGGCTCCGCCGGATTCAGGGATTCTCTGGACTGATTGCGACGTGCGCAATGACGAGTCCATCGCCGAAGCTATCGCCGGCATTGCTGCCAAGCACGGGAGAATCGACATTGCCGTGCACGCTGCAGGAGTCTCGCGGGACGCCGTTGTCTGGAAGCTCGCAGTCGAGGACTGGGACATGGTTCAATCCGTCAATCTCCGTGGCGCGTTTCTGCTGATTCGGCACACACTGCCCCTGATCAGACAGCGCTCCGGCGGACGCTTGGTCCTGATCGGCTCCATCAATGGATCACGTGGAAAATTCGGTACCGCCGCGTACTCGGCGAGCAAGGCAGGATTGTTGGGACTCGCCAAGTGTGTCGCTCGCGAAGCGGGCCGCTTCGGCGTTTTGATCAACGTTGTGGAACCCGGATGGGTGCGGACCCCTCTGACCGAATCCGTGCCCCAGTCGGTTCGCGACGCGGCCCTGGCAGAGAATCTCGTCGGCAGCTTTCTCGATCCGGAGGACATAGCTGAAGCCGTTAAGTTTTTGTGTAGCCCGGGAGCCCGCCGCATGACCGGTCAGATATTGAGAGTCGATGGCGGCCAATTCCTTGGTCCTATATAGGCGGGCTTTTTCGTTCGCATGTAGAACTCCTTTGTTTAACCTCTGAGCCTGACGATCGACTGGCTCCTCATCAAATGGCAGAGGCGACTGCCTTTTTGGACTGTCGACTCCCTGCATCGGTATCTCGATAAATGGCTGCACTACCGGCTCGATCTCGGGCTGCAGCAAACGCCTCAACGGCATCATTGGTGGCATGACATAAGGAGGCTTCGCGAATTGGGACGGACGTTGTGCTGCTGGATGCGATTAATTAAAAAGAAACAACACTGTTCGTTCGCACATTATGATTATTACGGTAGACTTGGGCCGGGAAAACGTCGGATAACCGTGAGGTATCTCTAAAATGGAGTTGTGGCTTACAAATCGGAGTCGCTTGGCGATACTGATTGCAGCCTGTGCCATATTGTCGTCCGTCGAGGCTGTTGTCCCGCTGTTTCAGTATCGGCGGGGACGCTTGCGGCGTGCAATCCCAAACCTCATTTTGGCCGTTGGGGTGGTGCTGACAAATGTGACGTTCGCCTCGATGATGGCCTCACTCTCGGCGTTCGTCGACGAAAAGGCTCTGAACAGCCTCGACAAAATCTCGCAGTGCGTCACTCAAGTATGAAGCAGGGAATGTCGCCTTGCACTGTTAGTCGGCTATAGTCGCAACGGCCCAACCCGGACCGCTCAGCCGATATGTAAACCGAATCACGCTGAAATCTCACAGCACGGACGTGTCTGAAGCGCACTATGGCTCGAAGGTTGGAGCCGCTGCCTGGCGGAAATCAACTTCCTCCGGACTGGCTATCGCACAGACGGTCTTCTCGATGTGCACTAGGTGACCGACAAGGACATCGCCGAACGTTCGAGTTTCGCGTGAAGATCGATGCCATCGCGGATCCCGCGCGTAAACTTCCCATGAAGGATTTGCAGGCCTGAACTAGAGCAAATCCCGGGCAGCGTTCGCAGGCGACTCCAGATCAAAACGCCCAGCGCTAACTCAGGGCCATCGTGCGCGCCGTTAATGCAGACGGATCGACCGACCAGGATCTGGGATATTTCACTCCTAAGGCATCGCGGGTTCTTGTGAAAGCCGGGACTAGATACTCGTGAGTCCAACTGTCCAGATTGAAGTGCTGAAAACGCTGAACGCGGAAGCAAGTCTCCACCAAGGAACACCGCAGCGGGGCGATCCGTGACGATTGACGAAAGTAGTTTGTCGTACCGGTCGGTCTGTCCGTGCAGATCCGTGGCGAAGAAGTAGGTCGGCAAGACCAATCGCTTCCGTGGCTTTTGTTCTTAATCTTATAGCCCATTCGCTCTTATGGAAAAGTCAGCGCAAGCAAAGATCAAAGAAAACACACGGAAATGGAACAGGAGCAGTAACCGATTCAAAATCGTGACTTTGGTCACAGACTGCCCATGTCCCTTTGCATAAGGTGGACTGTGCGTATCTGTGGACAGTAGGCAAGAACAGTGGACGAACTACGCTACAGCGTCCGAGTGGCGGACCACGGGTACTGGCGCGAACAGATCAAGTGCCAGTACGCCTGTCCGGTTCACACCGACGCTCGCGGGTATGTGCGGGCAATTGCAGCAGGGGATTATGAACAGGCGTACCTGATTGCACGTGGGCCCAATCCTTTAGCGTCCCTTTGCGGCCGTAT
>DASSIO010000353.1:0-3781 GCA_035691825.1 Terriglobales bacterium
CTGCCGATCGATCGGTAAACCGTGAGCGAGCCCTGGCTTACGACCACGATTGCGCCTCCCGGATGGGAGTGCCAGCCGGAAGAGCCGCCCGGATTAACCGTGATCTGCACCATGGCGACGTCTGTTCCTACTTGAAGCGGAATGGTCCCATTAGAGGCGCTCGTTCCACGCGCCAAGGGGGTGTTCGTGAGTCCTGACGACGCGGTGGCACGCGCCTTGATCACCGCCACGCCTGATAGTGCCAGTGCCAACAGCAGACTTCCAACCGCTGCAGACGACTTTAATCCTTTTCTCTTCATAACTGGACCTCCTAATCCGAGTGGGTCCGAGCTTACGCCTGGCGCGCTCGTTATTGTGATGTTGGTCGTGTCAGGATTTCGCAAAGATTGCGTCAGGGAAGCTTAACGCGGGTACGTCAGCCGTCGAAGCGGTAACCCATTCCGCGTACGCTAACCAGGAACCGTGGCTCGCTCGCTTTGGGCTCGATCTTCTTTCGCAGGTTGGTGATATGAGTATCCACAGCACGGTCGGTAACGAATGTCTCCCGGCCCCACACTTCGTCCAACAACTTATCGCGTTTGAGCGTCTGTCCGCGATGGCGGATAAAAGCAGCCAAAAGCTTAAATTCAATCGGGGTCATCTCGACAACTTTCCCGGCTCGGTGCAGCTCGCACCGAGTGAAGTCCACCTCGGCGTCGCCGAATCGGTAAATCTCAGGCATTTCACCTGCAGCTCGGCGCAGTGCGGCCTTGACACGTGCGCGCAGTTCGCGCGGGCTGAAAGGCTTAGTGACATAGTCGTCGGCTCCCAGTTCCAAGCCGAGCACCTTGTCAGACTCCTGTGTTCTTGCCGTAAGCAGGATGACGGGTGTGCGCAGGCCGGCAAGGCGCAACTCGCGGCACACTTCGAAGCCATCCTTATGAGGAAGCATCACATCGAGAATGATTAGGTCAAACGACCGCTCCTGCGCCTGCTGGCTTGCCGCCTCGCCGTCACGAACGACTTCAACTTCATACCCTTCCAGCTTCAGGTCGTCCGCGAGCCCCAAGGCAAGAGTCGGCTCATCTTCTACCACCAAAATGCGAGCCATATTCAGTCCTTTGCGCTCGGGAGAAGGATAGTAAACGTGCTGCCGACACCGGGCTCACTGTCGACATGCACTTGCCCGCCGTGGGCTGCAACAATGTGCTCAACCATCGTCAAGCCGAGGCCCGTACCTTTGGCTCCGGCAAGGTCAGCTCTGGCGGCCCGAACGAATTTCTTGAATATCCTCTTCTGCTCATGTGAGGCAATCCCCAGCCCTTTATCGCTGACGCTGATTGCTACCCACCCATTCTCGCAGGTGGCTTTCGCCCATATCGTCTTGTTCTGGGGTGAGTATTTCACCGCATTGTCCAACAGATTCCAGAGCGCCCTCGTCAGGGCATCCCGATCGGCCTTCAAGGCAGGCAGATGAGGCTGCTGAGTCATCTCCACTTGGTAGCCTCGATCGCGAATCTCTTGCGCGAACTGCTCCGCAACTCCGCGGAAGAACGGCCCTGCCTCAAGCAACTCGAACCGATACTGTTGCACACCCGCTTGCATTCTTCCAAAATCCAGTAAGCTCTCCACCAGACGGTATAGCCGCTCGCTTGCGCGCCGGAGGCCTTCATAGTATTCCTGTCGACGCGTCTCGCTTGGCACTCGGCCATCGCTCAACATTTCGCTCAGCTGGCAAAGCGAGGCTAGTGGCGTGCGAAATTCGTGCGAGACGGCCGCTACGAAGTCGGACTGAAGACGCGCAACTTCTAGCTCGCGCGTCACCGCCCGTGCGATAAAATAGCCGCCCACCAACACAAATGTGAACAATAAAGCGAATGCCGACAACAGGAGGCTGCGTCGATTCCTCTCCTGTGCCAACTCCGCCTGCGGGTCTTGGCTGACCACGCGCAACGACCACGGGAGTTGCGTTTCCGCCGAACTTCGTGTTGCCTGCTGAGATGATGTTGCCGTGAATTGAGCTAGAACAGGATGACCCTCGGCATCTGTCAGAGCCAGGCGAACACTCTGGCGATCGATCAAGGGCCGCAAACCCCAAAGCCACTGCTGCTGCAGATAAGGTTCTCCGGCTATGAGCCCAACCAACCGATCTGCACCTGTCTGCCAAATCAGAAGCACGGGGCGGCCAAGGATCCAGACACTGCGCTGCCCAGCGGCATTGTCTTCACCACGGCGAATGCGTTGCCACGTTTCCCATAGTAGCTCGACGGCGGTCGCCGTCGGGACCGCATCCTGTTCGTGCGCCTGAAGCTCAGGATCAGGCGCATACCAGCGGCTCATTTCCTGCGTATAGAAGCGGTAAGCGCCCCGGTCGAGGTTCCATCGGCCATTGTGCAAGTCGGCATGAAGCAGTCTTGCCTCCCGTTTAGCCTCTGTCGTACGTTTTAGCTCATCGAGAAGCGTGCAGCGGGCGTGGCGGGCAAGGAGTTCGGCCGGCAGGCCTCCAACTGGAGTAGCTCCCATTTGACGGAGCTCGTCGTAAATGTCCAGGGCCGCTCTCGGCTGTTGTACCTTGCGCAGATTCCGAGCGAGGCGAAGAAGCGCTCCAGCCCGAATCGTCGGGTCTTTCGAATGGGACAGTTCCCGAAAGATTGCAGTCGCTTTGGCAAAATCTTTCTGCTGGAACTCTACGACTTCGCCGGCTTCAAAAATCTTCCCGGTTGCGTCCTTCGCGGTGGGCTGGAAAGGGTAGTAGAGCAAGGCGGAGCGGGGATAAGCATCAACGGCTTGGGGACGAAAAACAACGATGAACGCAGTGCCAGCACCCTGTCCAGAAAGCTCTGAGGCTCGGGCGGCCAGATCGGAGTCCGACAGAGCCAAAAGGCTGGTGAGTCGGCCCTTGCTTTCCGAGAACTTGTGCAGTAGCGACGCTGCGATCAAGTCCGCTGCGTTGTCAAGCCGTTCTTGGATCCGCTGACTTTCCAGGGCACGGTCCTGTTTCAGTAACCGCCAGCCCAGCCAACTCAAGCTAGTCGCCAGGACCAACATGATCGCCAGAAACAGCGTCAGAAGGTAACGCGGCGACCGGAACCACAGACTGAGCGACATTGTATTGGCTCGGGAAGGCTTGCGCCATTCTAGCGCCTAAAATCGGCCCTCGATCGAGATTCCGTCAGGGTTTCGTTAAATCTGAGGCCAGCTTCTTGTCAGTAAAGTAACATCCCCCCTGGCACGCGGGCCTCTACCCAAGAGCGCCTTTTGCTGCGTCTTCAAGAGCCGAATACCGACAAGGCTATTGTCTCTCTTTCCCACAGAAGAAGGGAATGCACAATTATTTGCGATGTCAAAGCTTTCTTGGAAACGGAGTATTTATGAGATGAGTTGTAAGCTGCCGAAAAGCAGGTTCCACTTTTCTGCTGTCTATTTCCACAACAGCCCGTCGCGCGCTCCTAGTCTGCGTCTCGTGGGCGTATTCCCCACAATAACAGAAGAGCACAGGGTTGAAAAAAAGCCATCAATATGAATACGGGCTTGTAAGAGACGCGAGTCACGAGATGACCAACGACGTACGTGAATAAAAAGCCTCCGAGACCGCTTGCCGCTGTAATAATACCGAATACAGTTGCAACGAATCGTTGCGGGTAAACGTCGATGATAAGCGTAGCGAGATTGACTTGCCAGGCTAGTTGCGCCAAAACTACGACGGAAGCAATGCAAAGCGCAAGCGTCACTGTTGGAGTAAGGGGTACGAGAGGGCTGAACGGCACCACAACGGCGGCAATCAGCATGACCCTCTTACGTG
>DASSIO010000354.1:0-30096 GCA_035691825.1 Terriglobales bacterium
GAGACGGCCAGAATAGCGTTAGCGCCCAGACGGCCCTTGTTATCTGAACCGTCCAACTCGATCATCTTGCTGTCGATCGCGCGCTGGTCGGAGGCATCCATGTTGGCGAGTGCGTCGGCAATCTCGCTATTCACATTTTCAACTGCCTTCAAGACACCCTTACCGAGATAGCGTTGCTTGTCGCCGTCGCGCAGTTCGACTGCTTCGTGTTCGCCGGTCGACGCGCCGCTGGGGACGATCGCGCGCCCCACTGCACCGCTCACCAATTGCACTTCTGCTTCGACCGTAGGATTTCCGCGGGAATCCAGAGCCTCGCGGCCAATAATGGCGCCGATATCAGTCATCAGTTCCCTCGTCTCTCTTGCTTCGGGCACTTCGCAATTAATATCGCTGTTGAAAGCAAAACGGCGTTTACTCAGGTAACCCACCCCCTTGTAAGTCTTTGCCATGCAAATATTCTGAAAAGCGCGATTATATCGGAAAGGCGTGTCTTTTCCGGGCCAGCGGTCACGTCTGCGTGTTTACGAAACCGAAAGCAGGTTAGCTGCCTTGGTTCGCCTCTTTCACCAGGAATTGTCCACCCATTTTTCATGGTCTAGAGTGACCTAAGGATGCCGGATTACACCGAAACACTTCGTGTGGGATCGCGAGCGCCGGGCTTTGCGCTGCGTGCTGCCAATCGGGACGGCGAATATTCTCTGGCGGGGTTTCTTAACGAGGGCAATCTGATCGTTGAGTTCCTGCGGGGGACCTGGTGACCCAATTGCGTCAAACGCATGGCTCAGTTTGAGCCAATGGCCGAACGGATTAAGAGCTTAGGCGCTCAGCTCGTGTACATCGCGGCGGAGAAGCGGGAAGGTTTTTTCAAGCCGGCAAAACACTTCGAAAAGAAACCAGTGTCGTTCCCATACCTGCTCGATGAAGATCGCAATGTTACGAAGGCGTACGGACTTTATAACCGCATTGCTCTCGACGCTATTAACATCGCGCACCCGGCTACCCTGGTCATCGACAGGAGCACGACGGTGCGTTACATCTACCGAGGCAAGAATCAACTGGACCGAGCGCCAGTCGAGCAGCTTCTGGAGAAGGTTGCGGAACTGAAAGATTGATGGCCGTTTTTGTTCGGACTTTTAGGAGGAGAGATGAGGAAATTGGCAGCGATGGTCGTTATGGGAGCATTAACGCTGTGCTGCGCAGCGCAAACCAACATGGCTCTACCCGCAGGAACCGCCGTGAAAATGAAACTGGAAAATACTCTGGCTACGTTTGCCAGCAGATCGGGCGATGCGTTTTCGGGCCGCGTAACGGAGCCTGTGACTATGGATGGGAAAACCGTCATTCCCATTGGCGCCACTGTACAAGGCCGCGTCACCAAGGTCAGAGAACCGAGGCGGATCGCGGGCAAGCCTACCATTGCCATGTTTCCCGAGGCGGTCGTTCTGCCAAATGGTGAGCGCTATGTCCTGAACGCCACGCTGGTTGACACTAGCTTGCGAGCTGGGACAGACGTCAACGAGGAAGGTCAATTCAAAGGGGCTGGGCACGACGGCAAGGACTTGACCGAAATCGGTATGGGCACGGGCGGGGGCATGCTCATAGGGGGCTTGGCCGCTGGAGGAAAAGGTGTGCTGGTCGGCGGTGCCATTGGCGCGACTGCAACCGTTGCACACTGGCTTGGGAAACACCGTTCGGCCATGATTCCCGCCGGAACCGAATTGGTTATGGAACTAAGCCGGCCAATGACCCTGAGCGCCGCAAGCGCGGGAAAATAAGGGGAGACACGGGTTCCCACGTCTGTGCCGGAGTTAGTGGACTGCCAAAACGATTGCTTTGATGAGCCCGGGGATTGTGTATTCCCGGGCTTCAATGTCTACGCCCAACTGAAGCTGCCGCAGGGTCGCGGATGTAACCGGGCCGATTGAGGCCATTTTGATCCCCTTTAGCACGCTTACATTACGGGAACGAGTATGCCTGGAGCCGGCGGAATCTGCCAAGAGTGCCACGAAGTTTCGTACAGTCGACGAACTCGTAAATGTGATCACATCGGGTCTACGCTGCGCGTCTTTCAGAGCGGCACGAAGCTTGGTGCGGGAAGACCTGGGTACGACCGTCTCATAGGCTTCCGCAACGTCAACATGTGCGCCCGCTTTGCGTAGCTCACGGGGGATCACGTCGCGGGCCACTTTGGCGCGAACCAGCAAAACACTTTTGCCCCGCACCCGATGATGCAGTGAGCGAACCACCGATTCCGCCACATACTCTTCTGGAACCACATCCACTCGGAGACCATGCTTTTCAATCGCCTTCTTGGTAGCTGGCCCAATCGCTGCGATCTGAAGATCATCGAGGCGGTGCTTAGGAACACGTAGGAGCTTCAATCGGTCCCACATTGCATCGACGCCGTTCACGCTGGTCAGAATCAGCCAGTCGTAGGAGCTAAGGGTTTTGAGAGCCTGATCGAGGGAGCGAAAGGATTTCGGCTTGCGGATTTCTATGAATGGAATTTCCAGCACCTCAGCCCCCAATTTGCGGAGACCCGAGGAAAGCGCGCCGGCCTGATGGCGCGCGCGGCCTACGAGGACACGCACGCCGGTCAGCGGCGCCGAAATTTTGCGCTTTGTTAAAATGTGGCGCGTCACGGCTGTTGCGGCGCCGCTACGCTATGCCCATAGACTTGCTGCAGAATGGCCTCCCCACCCTGACGAAGGAGAGATTCACCCAGCGCCGCCCCTAAAGCTTCGGGATCGTCGCCTTCCCGAGTTTCCCGTATAACCCTAGATCCATCGGGATCGGCAACTACACCCTGCAGGCGTAGGCGCGTACCGGCCATTTCTGCACAAGCGCCAATCGGCACCTGGCAGCCGCCGCCGAGTTGGTTAAGAAGCGCTCGTTCACACGTGGTGGTGAGGCGCGCTGCCGGATCATCGAGGAAGAAAACGTGCTGGCGCACCGCGGAGTCGCCGAGCCGAATCTCGATTCCCAAAGCGCCCTGTCCTGCCGCCGGACAGATAATCTCAGCCGGAATGATCTGCTTGACCATGGCAGTCAGGCCTAATCGGGTAACACCCGCAGCCGCCAAAATTATGGCGTGATATTCGCCGGAATCGAGCTTCCGAAGCCGCGTGTCCACATTTCCACGCAGTGGATGAATGTCGAGGTCTGGCCGCAGCGCTTTCAGCTGCGCCTGGCGTCGCAGGCTGCTGGTACCTATGCGCGCACGTTGCGGCAGTTGCTCGATGCTCCGGTAGTTTTTCGAAACAAAAACGTCGCACGGATTCTCGCGCTTGGTGATGGCAGCGATCTCGAAACCAGTTGACAGTTCAGTTGGCAGATCTTTGAGACTGTGCACCGCCAGGTCAACCCGGCCTTCCGCAAGAGCTTCTTCAATCTCCTTCGTAAACATTCCCTTAGTACCGACCTTAGCCAAGGCGACATCGGTAATCTTATCCCCGGTGGTCTTGATGATTTCGATGTCGACCTGGTGACCGCGGCCGCGCAGCAGCGAAGCAATGTGATTGGCTTGCCAGAGGGCCAGTTGTGATCCGCGGGAGCCGATTCGAAGGCGCGCCATCTATTTTTGCGCCCCGCGTTCCGCCGCAGCTTTGGACTTTTCCTCGGCTGGACGATCCTGCAAATTGAACAACCGCCGGATCAGGTCCACGACTGTAGTCGCTTCAGGCTCGCGCGCCGCCACCTTCAACGTAGTGATCGGCGTGTGCATGATTTTGCTGATTATGCCTTTGCTCATGGCCTCGATCGCCAGTTCCTGGTCAGGTGTCAATTCGCCAAGGCGGCCCCGGACACGATCGATTTCCGCCTGGCGAATGGTTTCGAGATGATCCTGCAGGCTAACGATGGTGGGAACGACATCGAGTGTCTGGAGCCGCGCTCGAAAGCGCTCGACCTCCGTATTGATGATCGCTTCGGCACGCTCCGCTTCTTTTTTGCGGTCCGCCACATGCGCGGCCACGGCCTGCTGCAGATCATCAATGTCGTAGACGAAAACTCCGTCAACTTTGTTGACTTCGGGATCGACATCGCGCGGAACGGCAATGTCGATGAAGAACATTGGGCGGTTGCGGCGGCGGACTAAGAAGCGCTCGGCGTGTTCGCGACGGAAAATTGCGTGCGGAGCCCCGGTCGAAGTGATAACAATGTCCGCGCGGTCACAGGTGTCATACAGTTGTTCAAACCGGATCGCTTGCCCGCCAAATTTACTCGCCATCTGGACTGCACGGTCATGGGTGCGGTTCACGACGAAAATGGATGCGGCTCCGTGCGCAAGCAGATGACGTGCCGCCAGTTCGCTCATCTTCCCCGCCCCGACCAGATAAACACTCTTGCCCTGCAGCGAGCCGAAGATCTTCTTTGCGAGTTCCACGGCGACCGAAGCAACAGAAACCGCGGAGGATCCCACCGCCGTCTCGGTCCGGACACGCTTAGCAACCGCGAATGCGCGCGTGAGCAGCAAATCCAATTGCGAATGGACCGCGCCGACTGCGCGCGCCAGCGCGTAAGCCTCTTTTACTTGCCCCAAAATTTGCGGCTCGCCCACCACCATCGAATCGAGACTTGACGTCACCCGGAAAACATGGCGGACCACTTCCTGCTCACGATATTCATAGAAGTGCTGATCGAAGTCGGCGGGATCAACCTGGAAGTAGTTGCGGATAAATCCGCGCAGGTCGACGCTGCCATTCTTGGTTGTAGCCACCAACTCCACCCGGTTACAGGTATTCAGGATAAGTCCCTCTTCTATACCAGGATGGTCCACAAGCCGCTTGCAGGCCTCAGGCAACCGTGACTCGGGCAACGCCAGCCTTTCACGCACCTCTACGGGTGCGGTGTTGTGGTTGACGCCAATGAGCTGAAAATTCATGACGCTACGAACCTGTGAATCGTGCTGAAGTAGTTTGCCGCCCACGCCACAATCGCTGCCGCAAATGTACCTGCGGCGAGATAAGCGGCCCTGCGGCCGCGCCACCCCGAACTCCACCGCATATACAGCATGATCAGGTAGACCGCCCACATCAACACCGAAAGGGCGACCTTAGGATCCAGGAAGTCCACTCTCCCATAAGTCGTCTCGGCCACAACGATTCCCGCCACTAACCCCAGAGTCATAAAAGGGAAACCAACCATCAGGGAGCGATATCCGATTTCATCAATGGTTTCCAAAGCTGGAAGTCGCGAGAACAGCCCTCCGGCGCGCTTCGATTTCAAGCTGCGCTCTTGCACAAGGTAAAGCAGGCTGGCACCAAAACTGACAATCAGTGCGGCATAACCGGTGAATATGAGGGCAATGTGAACAAACAGCCAGCCGGTGCGCGCGGTGGTTGAAGCGAAAACAATCGGTTGTTGGCCGGTTGCCGCGACGAATGTCAAAAGAAAAACAACTGGGAAAACGATAATGCCCGGCGAGGTCGTCTTGTAAATGGCATAGACGATCATGAAGACGGCCATGATAAGGAAAGCCAAAAGGGATTCGGAGTTGTGCACCGATGCCAGGGTGAGCTGGCCGGAAAGGCGAACCGCTTCCGAGAGCGATACAAACTGGAAAACCATGCCTAAATAGGCCGCGTGGAGAGCGATCCGGCTTAGCAGATCGCTGGTTCGGCTCAGAGCGACCAGGGCATAGATGAGGCCGACAGCGTAGCAGCCCACCGCAACTCGCAACCAGAGTAAAGGCATGGTTAAGGGTATCAAACCCGGCGGTTAACGCCCCCTCCACCGGATGGTAATAGTCTGCCCTGAGGGCCGGAATCCGGGCAGCAGGCCCTATCACAGTCCTCTGTGACATGCGTCACAATAGGCAGGTCAGCTAACCCCCAGATCTCCAAGCAGCTGTTCAAGGCCGGGCAGGTCCAGTTGCAGGCTGCGGCCTTCTTTCATCATGTCCTCGATCTCGTCGAAGCCGCGGAAAAGCCGCAACTTAACCGCGGCGTACTCTTCCGCCTCTGTGAGCTTTCGACCGTGCGCGCTGGCCCAGGCAGCGACCGCTGCCGCTTGCACAAAGACGCTTACGGAAAATGTGGTCTTGCGGTCGGGGGTAACGTCGAAGATATATTCGGCTGCGCCAGCGTTTGAGGAATCGGGCAGGGCTTCGCGTTTGCCCACGAAGTAATACTGATAGACGTAGCCCTGACCTCCGGTATACGTCTTGAGTCGCCTGACTGTCATACAAGAGAGCAGCGGGAGTGCGGGAACGTTACGCTCCGATTTTTGCGTCGCGCAGGCGTCCCACCGCGGTTTCCGATGCCACAGGAGAGTAATAAACCTCTTTGAATGTATAGGACTTATTTTTCGAAGCCAGAATGGGCATGATCTCGATATGCCAGTGGTAGTCGTCGTCAAGCGTCTTCCAATATCCCAATGTCTGAGGATACAGAGTATTCGGCGACGTATGCAGGACGAGGTGGAACTCCTCCGTAATGGTACGAATCCGCTGCAGCGTGCGTCGTAAAAGCGCCGCCAGGTCGGCGACGGCGCCTGGCCGGTTCAATGCGGACCGCTCGAAGCCAGCTTCATGCGAGCGCGGCAACAGCCAGCTCTCGTACGGCAGGCGGGGGGCGTATGGGCACAAGGCTATATAATCTCCGCGGATTTCCAGCACGCGATGATTTTGCCGCTCCTCCTGCGCCAGAATGTCGCAGAAGACGCACCGCTCCTTTTGCTCGAAATACTCTCGACCGGCGCGCAGCTCGTAGAGAACGCGGCGGGGCACAAACGTCGTAGCGGTCAATTGAGAATTGGGGTGCTCGAATTCCTGCCCTGCACTCGCCCCATAGTTCTTGAAAATGCTGACGTATTTGAATCGCTGATCCCGCTTGAGGTCCTGAATACGCTGCGCCGCGAGCAGCAGGAACTGCTCGATTTCGCGATCGCCTGCCGACCACAGCTGCCGGTCATGGCGAGGATTCTCGATCAGAACTTCATGGGCGCCCACCGGACGCATGCGGTCGTAGAGTCCGTCGCCACGGCGCGAGGGTTCGCCTTCGATGCGGTATAAGGGATTGGGGTGCACAATGGAGCGAGCCGACCAGGGATTTCCATCCAATCCCGGCACAGTTGAGATCACGTGCGGACCGCCCGGCGCGTCGGGACAGAACGAACAGAAGGGCTCTGGGCGTGGCGTGGTTTCCGGAACGTCGTCACCGGTGATGACCCAGGAACGTGTGATCGGGTCTTTGCGAAGCTCCATACTCTAAGCAAAGCACTTGGTCTGGTGCTCCGTCAACTGTTACAACCTCGTGTGACGCATGCCAGCATACGGCGCGATCTACTTTGCTATAATCCGCGCACGCACCCGCTGCAGATGACCGAGCCGTCCACGCCGTTGATGCGGCAGTATGCTGCCATCAAGAAGGAGCACCCTCAGACCCTCCTTTTTTTTCGCCTGGGCGATTTCTACGAGCTTTTCTTTGAAGATGCCCAGGTTGCGGCGCGCGAATTGCAAATCACGCTGACCTCGCGCAACAAAGAGAAGGGTATTGCCGTTCCCATGTGCGGCGTGCCGTATCACGCGGCCGAAGGATACATTTCCAAACTCATCCGCAAAGGCTTCCGAGTCGCTATTTGCGATCAGGTCGAGGACCCCCGACTGGCGAAGAAGTTGGTGCGCCGCGAAGTGACCAGAGTTGTCACGCCAGGGACGGCAGCAGATTCCGCACTGAGTTCCGAGGAAAATAATTTCCTGGCGGCGGTTGCGCAGACGGGAGATCGCACCGGGTTCGCTGCGCTTGATCTTTCCACTGGAGAGTTCCGGGCCACCGAATTTCAGGGAGATCAATCGGGCCTGCGAGTTCAAGACGAGCTCCAGCAACTGCGGCCTAAGGAAGTGCTGTACGCGTCCGCGACACCGCTGTTCGACAGCATTCACGACGCGAAGAAGCGGGACGGCTGCAGCTACACGGAAACGCCGCTGGACGATTGGGTATTTGCGCCGGACCATGCCATCCCTCTGCTGGAAAATCAATTCGGTGTCCTTTCTCTCGAAGGCTTTGGTCTGGCGGGCAAGCCGGCAGCTGCATCGGCAGCGGGAGCGATTTTGCATTACGTACGCTCCACTCAACGCGGCCGGCTGGACCACATCGACCGCATCGGCTTCTACGAGCGTCAGGATTGTCTGATACTCGATGCGGTCACCGTCCGTAATCTGGAACTCATCGAGCCTTTGTTTGCCGGCACCGACGCTGGGGTAACTCTGTTTCGCTGCATGGACGCGACCATCACCCCGATGGGTAAGCGCCTGCTGCGGTCCTGGATGCTGCGGCCGTCGATTGACGTTAAGGAAATTACTTCCCGACTGGACGCCGTCGATGCTCAAGTGAAGGACTTAGTCGCACGAGAAGAATTACGACGCGCATTGGATGGGATCCTCGACTTGGAGCGACTCCTCAGCCGAGTCACACTGGAGACAGCCAACGCACGAGACGTGCTAGCGCTCTCAGCATCGCTGAGCAAGATTCCGGCAGTTCGAGCGTCGCTGCAGCGGCTGCCTTCCGGCAGGCTGCAACAATTGCACAAGCTTCTGGATGAATTGGGCGACTTGCGCAAGAAAATAGACACCACTATCGTTTCGGAGCCCCCGCTGACCTTCTCCGATGGCGGCGTAATCGCGCCCGGCATCGATCCAGAACTCGATCAGCTACGCGACCTGAGCCACAACAGCAAACAGTATCTGGCGCAAATCGAGCAGCGGGAGCGCCAGCGTACGGGAATTGCGTCGCTCAAGGTGAAGTTCAATTCGATTTTTGGGTATTACATCGAGATTTCGAAGGCAAATCTCCATCTTGCTCCGGCCGACTACGATCGGAAGCAGACGTTGGTGAACGCCGAACGCTTCACCACGCCGGAATTGAAGGAGTATGAGTCGAAAATACTCGACGCCCAGGAGAAGATTGTCGATATCGAGCGCCGGATTTTTGCCGAGCTTCGCAGCGCGATTGCGGCAGAGGCTAAACGAATTCGACAAACCGCATTAGCGCTGGCGGAGGTTGATGTACTCGCCGGCTTCGCGCACGTTGCGGCAGTTCGTGACTACTGTCGCCCAACTTTCGACAACAGCTCGGAAATGGAGATCGTGGGTGGGCGGCATGCAGTCATCGAGCAACAGGAACTCGCCGGAGGCAGCGAACGGTTCGTGCCCAACGACGTGTTCCTGAATTCCACGACACACGCGATTTTGGTTTTGACCGGACCCAACATGGGCGGTAAGTCGACTTATCTGCGGCAGACTGCGCTGATGGTCATCCTGGCCCAGATGGGATCGTTTGTGCCTGCACGCTCCGCCAGGCTTGGAGTCGTTGACCGCGTATTCACCCGCATCGGCGCCAGCGACAACCTAGCTCGCGGCCGCTCTACGTTTATGGTTGAAATGACGGAGACGGCGGCTATCTTGCACACAGCCACGCCGCGATCGTTGATATTGCTCGATGAAATCGGACGCGGCACCGCCACCTATGATGGGCTCGCGATCGCTTGGGCCGCTATCGAGTACTTGCACGCGCGTACGCGGGCAAAGACTCTATTCGCCACTCATTACTTCGAATTGACCGAGCTGGCTGACCGCCTCTCGGGCGTAAAGAACTACCATGTTTCGGTGAAGGAAACTGGCGGCGGGATCGTCTTTCTGCGCAAAGTCGAACCAGGAGCCGCCGATCGGAGCTATGGCATAGAAGTTGCGAAACTGGCGGGACTTCCGCAGGAAGTCATCACCCGCGCGCGAGAGGTGCTTGCCGAACATGAGGACGCTGAGCAACGGTTGACTGAGCAGTTGGCCGGTGATGAATTGCAGCCGAGGCGGGCGGCACAACTGACGATCTTCACCCCGCTCTCCAATCAGGTTGTCGATCGCCTTCGCGAACTCAACCTCGACAAACTAACTCCGCTGGAAGCATTGAATCTGCTTGCCGAGTTGAAAAAGCAGGTGGACTGAGGAAACGCGCAACTCCTACGCATGCCAACCCGAAAAAAAATATCTTCGCTACAGCAAGCAATCGGGCAATTACTCATCGTCGGCTTTGACGGAACCGAAATGTCTTTGCGGCTCAGTTCAATTCTGAAGCGCCTACAGCCCAGTGGTGTGATTTTGTTCGCCCGCAACGTCGTTTCGGCGCGACAAACTCACGAACTGTTACAGGCGTCCCGGCGACTGGTGTCCACGCCAATGTTTCTCTGCGTCGACATGGAAGGAGGCGTGGTCGACCGCCTGAAGAAAGCACTGGAACCTGCTCCGGCGCCGGCCTCGGTATTTGCCACTGGTGACCGCAGGCTTTTCCGCAAGCACGGGCGTGTTATCGGTGAGGAATGCCGGGCGCTTGGCTTCAATGTGGATTTTGCTCCCATCTCGGACCTGGGATTTGCGGCGTCGCATTCGGTGCTGGGGTCACGTGTGGTTTCTGACAACGCCCGTGACACCGTTGTCTACGTGCGCGAATTTCTTAGAGGTCTTAAGGATGCTGGACTTCTTGGCTGCGGTAAGCATTTCCCCGGCCTGGGCGAGGGCAGGCTTGACTCGCACCAATACTTGCCCGTGATCGAAAAGGATTGGAAGCGAATTTGGGCAGAGGATCTCAAGCCTTATCGCGTCTTGCATAAGGACTTCCCTTTCATCATGGTGGCGCATGCCGCTTATCCAGCGGTGACCGGCGAGCTCGTTCCTGCATCACTTTCCAAGAAATGGATGACCGAGATTCTGCGCAAAAAGATCGGTTATCGTGGGCTGATTCTCTCGGATGATCTTGAGATGGGCGGAGTCCTTGCTTCGGCGCCGATCGAGTCGGCGGCGATCGCGTTCATTCGCGCCGGAGGTGACATTTGCCTCGTGTGTCACAAGGAAGAGGCGGTGTTGCGGGTCTATGAGGCTCTCGTCCAAGAAGCTGGCCGGGACGCAAACTTTGCGAAGCTGGTGCAAGAACGCGCTAAACGCGTAGTGGCTTTCAAGAACCGTAGACCGCAGCTTCGACGGAGGGGCTCCACTCCCAGTACTCAGAAAGTCCAGCAATTGACGCGCCAGATCTGGGAATTTTCCGAGCAGGTTCGGCTGGAAGGTCTGGCTCGCCAGGAGCAGACATGATTGTTGCCGGCGTGATGAGCGGCACTTCGGCGGATGGAATCAATGTTGCGTTGGTCAACATCAATCAAGCTGGGAGCCGGGCCGGCATAGCGCAAAAATCATCGCTAAAATTGCTGGGCCACAGCGAATTTCCTTATCCCAAGCAAGTTCGGGCTGCAGTTTTGGCGGCCATGAATGCCAAGCATGCGGCGGTCGCCGATCTGGCACGGTTGAACGTTCTTCTCGGCGAGCTGTATGCCGATGCCCTCCTGAAAACGCAACGCCAGCATGGCATAAAGGCGGAATTGATCGGCTGTCACGGCCAGACGCTCTATCACCAGGATCAGCCATCCTCGTTTCTGGGAACAAAAGTCGCCGCAACCTGGCAGACGGGCGAAGCCGCAATCATCGCTGCACGTGTCGGGGTGCCGGTGGTCAACGATTTTCGCCCCGCCGACATGGCTGCGGGCGGGAATGGCGCCCCGCTGGTTCCCTTCCTCGATTACCTGTTGTACTCCGACAGGAAGATCGGCCGCATTGTGCAAAATATCGGAGGCATTGCCAACCTGACCGCGATTCCCGCCGCAGCATCGGCAAATCAGGTTATCGCTTTCGACACTGGGCCGGGAAACATGGTCATTGACGGTGCCATGGAGCACCTGTACGGAAGGCAGTTTGACCGCGATGGGCGCACCGCTGCAACTGGCAAAGTTCTGGATGAGGTTGTTGCAGAATCGCTCAAAAGGCCTTTCTTCTCGCGTAAGGCACCCAAGACGGCTGGCCGTGAGGAGTTTGGCCGGGAATTTTTGTCCGAGTTTCTGCGCCGATGCCGGAGCGCCCACAAGCAAGATGTGATTGCTACGGCGACAGCCCTCACCACGCGCTCGATCGCTAACGCGATACGCCGGTTTGTGCTGCCGTGCTCCGGGTCCTTTTCGGAAGTGATCGTCTCTGGAGGCGGCTCCAGAAACTCGACGCTTCTCACGATGCTGGCATGCGAGTTGTCGAAACTTGATCTGACGGTGCGCAGTTCCGATGAGTTCGGTCTGCCGGCCGAGGCCAAGGAAGCTGTGGCATTCGCGGTTTTGGCATTCGAAACCTGGCATCGGAGGCCCTCCAACATTCCCGCCGCGACCGGGGCAAAGCGCCCCGCTATCCTGGGCAAGATCTCCTATGCCTGAGCGCCGGAGGCAAGCGCTGGTATGTGGTGTGGGCGCCATAGTTACGTTTTGCCTCGTGGTCACCCTTCTCTCCTGTGGCGGCAAGCCAAATCCCGTGACGCTCACCATGATCATCGAGAGCAGCCCGACTAACCTCGATCCTCGCGTGGGGCTGGATGCGCAATCCGAACGCATTGACAACCTGCTCTTTGATGACTTGCTCACTCGTGACGAACATTTCAATGTTCAGCCGGGGTTGGCGGAGCAATGGGAAATCCCTGATCCTCTCACCTATATTTTCCACTTGCGGCGTGGTGTTCGGTTTCATGATGGCCGGGCGCTCACTGCGCGTGACGTGAAGTGGACGTTTGATTCAGTTCTGCAAGGTCGCATCATCACGACCAAGTCAGCCGCATACCGCTTTGTTGACCATGTGGAAGCCCCCGACGATTACACCGTTATCTTCCGCATGAAACAGCCGTTTGCGACGCTGCTGTGGAATGTCTCCGACGGCGCCATGGGAATTGTTCCTTATGGAAGTGGCAGTGAGATCACGCAACATCCCATCGGTTCGGGGCCGTTTCGCTTCATCAGCGCCGAGCAGGATAAGAACGTCATCATCGAGCGCAACGACGGCTATTGGGGCGAGAAGGCACACGTAGAACGCGTGCTTTTCAGCGTAGTGCCCGATACGACTACGCGGGCTCTGGAACTGCGAAAAGGCAGCGCCGATATCGAAATCAATGCACTGACTCCCGACATGGTACTGACACTAGAGAACGATCGTCGATTGGAAGTCATGCGGGCGCCCGGCTCGGTGCTGACTTATCTTTCTCTCAATTGCCGCGATTCCGTCCTGCGGGATGCGCGCGTCCGGCGGGCACTAGCCTATGCCATCGATCGCAGGCCGATCCTGAAATATCTTGCGCGCGGCTCTGCACGCCCTGCGGACAGCGTACTTCCGCCGGAAAGTTGGGCCTACAACCCCGAGATAGCCCGGTACAGCTATGACCCGCAACATGCCCGTGACCTGCTCGATCAAGCCGGCTATCCATCGGTAAACGGCGTCCGCTTTCACCTAACCATGAAAACGTCTACGGAAGAGAGTCCCCGGCTGTTGGCGGCGGTTCTGCAACAGCAACTCCGGGATGTAGGCATTGCCTTGGATATTCGTTCCTTCGAGTTTGCCACCTTTTTTTCCGATGTCACCAAGGGTCGGTTTCAGATCTATTCCTTGCGGTGGGTCGGAGGAAATGAGGACCCGGACATTTTTGAATACGTTTTTGATTCCGACAAGTTTCCGCCGCACGGAGCGAATCGCGGTTTCTACTCGAATCCTCGTATCGACGCGCTCATCGACAAGGGACGCAGCGAACTTGATCAGAGCACTCGAAAGCAGATCTACGACGAGATTCAAGCGATACTTGCCCAGGACGTTCCTTACATCAACCTCTGGTATCAGGACAATGTTCTGGTCCACTCCAAACGCGTCCACAGTCTAAGCCTGAATCCTTCCGGCAACTACGACTTTCTCAAAACCGCAGAGTTGGGAGACTAGGCGCGAGCCGTCAGCCGATACCAAAACACCAGACCAAATGACCGACCGCCATGGTTCTTGTGGTGACGACTGAGGGCGGACGAGAGCCATTTGATAGTATCGACGCAGTGCGAATTCTTTTTATTGGGGACATTTTCGGGCGTCCGGGACGGACGATCGTCCGCGAACGGCTCTCTAAGCTGGTTCAAGAGCACACCATCGATCTGGTGCTGGCGAATGGCGAGAATGCCGCTGCCGGTTTCGGAATTACTCCTTCGCTGGCAGAAGAATTGTTCGAAGTGGGGATCGAGGCCCTAACCACCGGGAACCACATCTGGGACAAGCGGGAGATTATCGAGTACTTCCAATCCGCCGACGGGAACCCCTATAGTCCTGCCCGGCGCATCATCCGGCCGGCTAACTATCCCGCGGGCATGCCGGGCAGAGGCTTCTACGAAGGTCGTACGAAAGCCAACGTGCCCTACGCGATTCTCAATCTTCAGGGTCGGGTGTTTATGGCCGCAAACGATGACCCCTTTCGAATCGCTGACCAGGTTCTTTCGGAAATCAAATCCAAAGTTATTCTGGTTGATGTTCATGCGGAGGCGACTTCTGAGAAGGTTTCCATGGGCTGGTACCTGGATGGCCGCGTGACTGCCGTAATCGGCACTCACACGCACATTCCGACCGCGGATGAACGCGTCCTGCCAAAGGGCACCGCTTATTTAACCGACGTAGGGATGACCGGGCCTTACGACAGTGTTATAGGAGTCAAGAAGGAGTTGGTCATTCACCGCTTCCTCACGAATATGCCGGCCCGCTTTGAAGCGGCAACCGGCGATGTACGTCTGTGCGCGGTAGTCATCGATTGCGACGAAGCTACCGGGAAAGCGCGCTCCATCGAGCGTTTGATGATCAGCTGACTGGGTCCTGATCTCTTTGCAAGTTGTGTCCTTCAGGCCGTTCCCAGACAGGTACCAAAGGCACTCCATACCCGGTTCGATAGGCGAGCCACCGCGAGTACAATCTGAGCAGTGCGTGTATTTTCCCCTATTGCCGTAATACTTGCCTGCGCAGTGCCTCTTTTCGCGGGCGACACACCGGTGTTGCCTTCACGCACGTTGTGCGCCGGCAGCACCACGGGACCGACCAGGTGCGGAGTTTCCAAGAAGGACCTGAAGGCGGCGAAGAACGCTTTTGAACGTGGCATGAGACTGCAGCGTTCCCGACATTTTGATGATGCGCTGGAGCAATTCGAAAGCGCTGCCAAGCTGGTCCCCCAGAATGTCGAGTACGCGACGGCACGGGAGACGACTCGTCAGCAACTGGTTTTTGAGCATATGGAGCGCGGGAATTCCGCTCTGATGGCGGGCAACGAAATACAGGCCATGGCCGAGTTTCGTAGTGCACTGCAATTGGACCCGGACAACCGCTTTGCAAGGCAGAGGATGACCGATGCACTGGGGGAGTCGGCGCCTAAGGTTTCATCGACGCCGCAGGTTGTTGCCGATGCTGGGGAAATACAGGTCCAGCCCAGTTCTGCCCGCGCCGATTTTCATTTTGCCGGTGACTCGCGCGACCTTTTGGCGCAGGTCGCGAAGGTGTACGGTATTACCCCGATGCTGGATGAGTCTTTGATCTCGCGTCGAGTGCGGTTCGACATTGATCAGGTGGACTTCTTCACGGCCATGCAGGCGGCCAATGATGTCACCCACAGTTTCTGGACGCCGCTCGATGAAAAGCAGATCCTGATCGCTAACGATACGCCCGACAATCACCGCCAGTTCGATCGCATGGCGGCGCGCACCTTTTATATCCCTGGCACGAGTTCGCCCAACGAAGTGAACGATCTCGCGAACGCCTTGCGGACGCTGTTTGACATCCGCTTTTTGTCGCAGCGGCCCAACGCCGGTACTATAACCGTCCGAGCTCCCCAGAACATGCTGGACGCCGCAACGGAGTTTCTGCAGGGGCTCGATGCCTCCCGTCCTCAGGTCATGCTGGATGTAAGGCTATATCAGATCAGCAGCACCTTGACCCGCGACTTCGGAGTTCATATTCCCTATCAATTTCAGCTGATCAACATCCCTGCGGCCGCGTTAGCGGCGTTGGGCGGACAAAACATCCAGGACCTCATTAACCAGCTAATCGCCAGCGGGGGCATCAACCAGGCAAATTCAACCGCGATTTCCGCGCTGCTGGCGCAATTACAAGGTCAGCAGAACTCGATCTTCTCCCAACCGTTGGCGACATTTGGCGGCGGAAAAACATTTTTTGGAGTTTCGCTCGATCACCTCACCGCGACCCTGGCTATGAACAAAAGCTCGGTCCAAAATCTCGAGCATGCCGTGCTACGCGCCGGCGATGGGCAGGATTCAACGTTTCGTGTTGGCTCCCGGTTTCCCATCCTGAACGCCAGCTTCGCGCCCGTATTCAACAGCCCTGCCATCGCAAAGGTAATTGGCAACCAGAGCTTCACCGCTCCATTTCCATCGTTCAGTTACGAGGATCTCGGGCTCACCGTTAAAGCAAAGCCTCGAATCCACAGCACTGCCGACGTGACACTGCAATTAGAGGTCGAAGTCCGCTCGCTGGGCGGGACATCGCTGAACGGCGTCCCTATCCTGAACAACCGGCAGTATAAGGGGACGATCACGGTGAAAGAGGGAGAACCGGCAGTTGTGGCCGGCTCCATCTCCCGGACAGAGCAGCGCAGTCTTAGCGGGATCCCGGGACTTGGGCAGGTGCCTCTGCTCAATAAGGTTTACGCCAGCAACAGCCAGACTCAGGATGAGGACGAATTGCTGCTGGTAATAACGCCCCACATCGTAAGCGGCGCGGCTGAGGGATCCTCAGAAATCTGGCTACACTGAGCTCAGCCACGAGCATTACTTGCCCTGCTTGGCAGCGAACTCCGTAATGCCTTTCAAGATTTCATAGGGAGTTCCATTCACGTTTGCGATTTTTCGTCCGCCTATGAAGAGAGTAGGTGTGCCTGTCACTCCTACTTCCTTGCCCAATGCAACAGAGGCGTCAATTCGCGACTTCGTATCCGGTTCGGCGGCGCAGGCGGCAATCTCTGAGCCCTTCACTCCGGTAGCATCGGCCAAGGACTTTAATTTTTCATCGGCATTGGCCGCGGTAATTTCCGACTGAGCGTTGAACACGGCATCCGAAAACTTCCAAAATGCGGCATTGTTCTTCCGCCCAATGCAGTCTCCGTAAGAGGCTGCCTTGAGCGCCCACTCATGCATCGGCAGGGGAAACTGCTGGAACACGAACCGCGCATTCGGTTCCTCTGCGACCAGTTTCTCGACGGTAGGCTGTGCAGTTTTGCAATGCGGGCATTGGAAGTCGCTGAATTCGACAATAGTCACCGGCGCCTTGGCCGGGCCGCGCGTCACGCCGTTGCTACCCTTGTCGAGTGCTTGCCGGGCGGGGGCGAACGGATCCGCGCCGAATGGAATCAGATCGCCAACCAATGCGTGTTTCTGATCGGCTGTGATGTAGAGGGTCGTGCCCTGCTGCCCTTGTGGGTTGCTGAGAATTACGTCCACCTGCGCCAGAGCCTCAGCGGGAGCGGGTTTGATATCCACAATCCTCCAAGTAACCGACGGCTCGTATCCAAACATTTGGCGAAGAAACGCATTCACAGTCTCTTCGGACGGGAGCAAACTGGGCATCGGAGCATTGTCGGCAGCGCGGGCGCCCGCCACTGAGTGTTCCTTCTTAGGCTTCTGCTGGCTGAAAACAACAGCGGCTGAGATCAACAGCATGATTGCAACTAGAACAGATTTGTGACGCATCAAGGATTCCCTTCCTGAATTGATTGGAAGCGCTGTAGCTAACATTGGTACTTGGCAGCAATGGGAAAGCGACGGCCGTAGCCGAAAGCCTTTTCAGAGATTTTCAATCCCGGCGCCGCTTGTTGGCGCTTGTACTCGTTGCGATCGACCATACGAATTACTCGTCTCACCAGATCTAAATCGAAATTGTGCCGGGAGGCGATCTCTTCGGCGGTGCGCATATCCTCGATGTAATCCTCGAGAATGGGATCGAGTACTTCATAAGGCGGAAGCGTATCGGTGTCCTTCTGATCCGGCCGCAGTTCTGCCGAGGGCGGCTTTTCCAAGCTGGCCTGCGGAATTACTGGCCGGCGGGAGTTCACGTGATGTGCGAGGCGGTAGACCATCGTTTTGGGTACGTCAGAAATGACTGCCAATCCCCCCACCATGTCTCCATAAAGAGTACAGTATCCGACCCCGAGTTCGCTCTTATTACCGGTGCTTAATACGATGCCACCAAACTTGTTGGCAAGCGCCATCAGTAGAGTGCCACGGGCGCGGGGCTGAAGATTTTCTTCGGTCACATCCTCAGGCAGTCCGGAAAACGCGGGTCGCAGCACACGCTCATAACTCTCATACACTTCCTTGATCGAGAGCAGTTCGAACCTGATCTTGAGGTCCTTCGCCAATTCCTGAGCGTCAGCGATCGATCCCGGAGAGGAAAACGGCCCCGGCATACCCACTCCAATGACATTTGCGGGTCCAACCGCGTCGGACGCGATCACGGCTGTCAGGGCGGAATCGATTCCCCCACTCAAGCCAACGATCACTCTCGCAAAGCCGCACTTGTGGACATAGTCGTGGGTGCCGAGTACGAGAGCGGCATAGGCTTCCGCTTCTTCCCCTTCCACCTGCTCATGAATCTCGCCGCGCAGGTTTTGCGAATCGAAATACACCAGATCTTCTTCGAAGGACTTGCCACGGGCAATGACGTCCCCGCTCTTGTTTAGCACCAGGCTGGAACCATCAAAAATTAAACTATCGTTCCCGCCAACCTGGTTGACCATGACAACCGGCACGCTATGATTCCGGGCTATAGACGCCAGCATCCTGGTCCGGAAATCGCGTTTGCCCACCCAGAAAGGCGAGGCGGAAATGTTGAGCACGAAATTCCCGCCTGCACGTATCAGTTCATCGACGGGATCGGCGGTGTATAGGCGTTTCTGCCAGAAATTCTTGTCGTTCCACGCGTCCTCGCAAATGGTGAGCGCCATTTGATTCCCGCAGAATTCAAACAAGTGCTGCTGGTGTGCCGGCGCAAAGTTGCGCATCTCGTCAAAGACATCGTAAGTCGGCAGCAGCATCTTCGATTGGACAAACGCAACCCTGCCATCCTTGAGAAGAGCGGCCGAGTTCATCACGGATTTTCCCGTGTCAATATTCGCGGGTGTAACCAGGCCGCAGATGACGGCTATTCCCTGCGTCTCTTTCGCAATGAGATCGGCGGATTCACGATTCTTGGCGACAAACGATGGCCGTTCGACCAGATCTCGCGGCGGATAGCCGCAGACCGACAATTCGGGAAAGAGGATCAACCCTGCTCCGGCGGCCTTAGCCCGCCGCGAAAAGTCGATGATTTTTCGCGCATTCCCCGAAAAATCGCCAACTGTCGGATTGATCTGGCCGAGACCGATCTTCACACCATCAGTGTAAAGCCCGTCCCCAATAGCGCAAAATAAGGCGAGGATTGCGACCTGCCCACGCTGAGCGATAATGGACCAGCGGATATAAGCCAGATGTCAGAAGGAACCCAAGCCGCCGACCGCTACGCTGTGATCAGCCGCTCCACTGCATGGCTGATGGGTTTTCTCGCTTTTACCGCAATTGGCCTGCTGAATTTCGCGTACCGCTACCTCGACGATCTCGCCCGGCAGCGCCCAAACACCTTTCCCAACCGGATTCTTGAGGAAATGACGGGGGCCTACGCCGCCGCTCTGCTCTTCCCCTTTCTGCTGCGAATTGTGCGCCGCATTCGCATCCACCGTGACAATTGGACGCGTACCGTGCCGCTCCATTTACTCACAATGATCGGCTTTTCCGTCTGCAACACCACGCTCATGGCTATCAGCCGCAGTTTGTTGTGGCCGCTCGTTGGATTGGGCCACTATGACTACGGAATCATGACTTACCGCTATCCCATGGAACTTGCGCAGCATGTACTCGCTTACTGCATGCTGGTAGGAGGCATTTACTTCTTCGACTTCTATCGTGAGGCACGCAACCGGCAACAGGACGCGGCTGAACTGCAATCGCGTTTGTCGGAGGCGCAACTGCAGAATTTGAAACTGCAGCTTCAACCACACTTTCTCTTCAATGCGTTGAACACGATTTCGTCGGTAATGCATGAAGATGTCGGTCGAGCCGACGCGATGCTAGCGCAATTAAGCGATCTGTTGCGGCGCACCCTGCACACCGCAAATGCGCAGCAGGTTTCACTGGAAGAAGAATTCGCTCTGCTCAGAAGCTATTTGGGAATTATGCAAGCGCGTTTTGGCGACAAATTGAATGTAGACTTCTCCATCGATCCTGCCGTCTCCGGTGCTATGGTTCCGCAGTTGCTATTGCAGCCGCTCGTTGAAAATTCGATCCGGCATGGACGGGAGGCGCAAGGCTCCCGGCTCGATATTCGGGTGCGGGCGCAGCGGGAAAACGGAAACTTGCTGCTACAAGTTGCTGATAATGGCCCCGGAATCACCGATCTACGCAGCGGAGAATGGCGCAAGGGCATCGGTCTTTCCAACACCGAGGAACGGCTGGAGACGCTGTACGGCAACGATCATCAGTTCATTCTGGAAAACGGCCAGCGTGGTGGATTAACGGTTTCTGTGCGCCTGCCACTGCGGACGCTTGCGACGGCCAAAGCGCGGTGAACACCACGAGGGAACTGCGCGTGTTCGTCGTTGACGACGAAGCTCCGGCCCGCAGGAAGATTATCCGCTTTCTCGGACACGATCCCACGTTCCAGTTGGTTGGGGAAGCTAGTAACGGAACCGAGGCTGTTCAAAAGATCCGGGAGACGAACCCAGACCTGCTGTTTCTGGACGTGCAGATGCCGGGGATGGACGGCTTCGAGGTAATCCGGGTCCTGGAGTCGGGGCCGATTCCGCGCATCGTCTTCGTCACGGCTCATGACGAGTTTGCCATCCGCGCATTTGATGTACATGCGTTCGGCTATCTGCTCAAACCGTTCGACGAGGCACGGTTCTTGAAGGTACTTGCCGACGCGAAGGAACACATCGCCAGGGATCACAAGTCTGGGATCACCGCCGAGCTTCACCGCCTTCTGGCCGATGTCGAGCGGCAACGGCAGCGCTCTCCGAGACTGCTCGTTCAACAGAAAGACCGTTCCTTCTTTTTGCCGCTCGAAAACATCGATTGGGCCGAATCGGATCGTAATTACATCAACATCCATGTTGGCAACCAGACTCATTCCGTGCGTGGAACCATCGATAGTCTGGAGAAGAAACTGGATGGCAACCAGTACCTGCGCCTGAATCGCTCTTCGCTGGTGCGCATCGATTTCATTCGCGAACTGAAAAACTGGTTTCACGGTGAGTACAAGGTGGTGCTCCATTCAGGCGTCACCCTCACCTGGACGCGGCGGTACTTGAGAACTCATCCCGAACTGCTGCAAAAACTCTAATCACCCAATCCAACAGTCCCGTTCGTCCCCGCAGCAGGCCGCGAAGCGATGGGACGCGACAGTTTCGTCCCACTCTGGTTGGAATTCTGCAGGACCTGTCGCAAACTCAGCTCATCAGGAGCCTGGCAGAGAACATGGCAACCACTATGACTACCGCACCAATAATCGAACGAAAACTCGTTTCCAGCAGGAAGAATTGGTATACCAGCGGCCCGGCTATCGTGTTGTATATCGCGGCGGCTAAGCTTCTCTTGCATCTGCTCACTGCCTCCCGCTACGGATACTTTCGTGACGAGCTTTATTTTCTGGATTGTGGAGAGCATCTCGACTTCGGGTATGTCGACCAGCCTCCGATGATCGCCGTCGTAGCCTGGTTTGGCCGCCACGTGCTTGGTGGTTCGCTTCTGGGCATCCGCTTTCTACCTGCACTCGCGGGCGCCGCCGTGGTCTGGCTCACCGGGGTCATTACGCGGGAAATCGGCGGCGGGCGCTTTGCGCAGGGGCTGGGCGCATTCGTCGTCGGGTTCGCGCCGCTTTATCTGAGCTTGGGACACCTGATGACGATGAATTCCTTCGACCCGCTGATCTGGATGGGGTGCGCGTATTTCGTGTTACGAATCATCCAAACCAGCCACCAGCGCTACTGGATTTGGTTTGGCGCACTAGCCGGGCTTGGACTCGAGAACAAGTATGCGATCGCCGTATTCGGGGCAGGGATTGTAATTGGAGTTCTTCTAACGGAACAGCGGCGCGCGCTTGCGCATAAGTGGATCTGGATTGGCGGCGGGCTGGCATTCCTGATCTTCTTGCCCAATCTTATCTGGAACATCCAGCATCATTGGCCGTTTATTGAGCTCATGCACAACATCCGTGCTAGCGGACGCGATATAGAACTGGGACCGCTTGAATTCTTGAAGCGGCAGGTACTCATGATGGGTCCGCTTGCTGCGCCGTTGTGGCTGGGGGGCGTTGCCTACTTGCTGTTCTCCCCCACCGCAAAACGGTTTCGCCCGCTCGCTTGGGCATTCATCGTGACAATCACATTGTTCTGGGTACTCAAAGGCAAGGACTACTACCCCGGTCCGGTCTACCCCATGATGCTGGCGGCGGGAGCTGTTGCCCTCGAAAGACTCGCTGCGGGTAAGGCGTGGCGCTGGATCAAGCCAGCTTATGTAGTAAGTCTTGGCGCGGGCGCCGTTGCGCTGCTCCCTGTGGTTGTTCCGGTCCTGCCCGTGGACACGTATTTGCGTTATCAGGCAAAGCTTCCGTTCGCGATTCCACGCTCCGAGCACTCGCATATGCGGGACGCTCTACCGCAGCACTACGCCGACGAGTTTGGCTGGCAGGAAATGACGCTGGCCGTGGCGCGTGCCTACCAAAGCCTTCCGGCAGAAGAGCGGCCAAGCGTGGCAATTTTCGCCAACAATTTTGGCGAGGCTGGGGCGATTGATTTCTTTGGAGCGCAATATGAATTGCCGAAGGCAATCGGCGGACACCAGAATTATTTTTTGTGGGGGCCCCGTCAGTACACGGGTGATCCGATGATCGTACTAGGCGACAGCGTCGAAGGCCTCCGCAGGTGGTGCACCGAAGTAAAGGTCGCCGCGGAGCTCGACAACCCTTACAACGGCATGGAACACGACCCAGTGCTCATTTGCCGCGGTTTTAAGCCCAACTTACAAGTGGCTTGGCCGAAGCTGAAAGATTGGGATTAAGCCACAGTGTGCATTGGGATCTCGGCCTGCGCTCCGGGCGAAGATCGCAATAAGTCGTTTTACGATATTTCGGCTAGGAATGCAATTCGAGGGACAGAAGTGTTTTCAACCCGAGATTGAGAACTACGCTCCGGCGCCACAGCACTTCTTGTACTTCTTTCCGGAACCACAAGGACAAGGATCGTTGCGCCCGATCTTCGCCGCGCCGCGCACCACCTGCTGCACGGGCTGATATTCTCCAGCCCCAGCCATGCGGGCCTGCTCCAGCTCGCGGCGCTTGCGCCGCTGAAAGGCCTCTTCGAGCTCGTCGACGGAAGTTGCCACGCTGCGCGGCCGCCGTCCATTGCCATCCCCGGCGGTTGCGGCCACCTGAACTCCGCCGCCCTGGCCCTCGCCGACTTCCGTCGCCTGCACGAACTCCGGCCGCTCCAGAATCTGCATCAGGTACAGATACCGAACCGTTTCCTCCTGGAAGCGCTTCATCATCTCTTCGAACATGTCGAAGGATTCACGCTTGTACTCCACCAGAGGATCGTGCTGCCCGTAACCGCGGAGCCCAATGCCCTCCTTGAGGTGGTCCATATTCAGGAGGTGGTCCTTCCACTGCGAGTCGAGCACGCTGAGCATGATCATGCGCTCGTGGTGGCGCATAGCATCAGGGCCGATCAGCTTCTCCTTGGCGTCGTAGCGCTCTTTGAGCTTGTTGAAAATGGAGTCGCCCAACTCCTGACGATTGAGCTTGTCCGGCTTGATGCCTTCCGCAAGGATGTCTACGCCAAAGCGTGTGAAGATGGCGTCCTTTAAGCCCTTGACGTTCCAATCTTCCGGATGTACGTCGCGCGCGGCGAACTGATCCAGTAATTCGCTGAGAATTCCGGAAACGTAATCCTCGAGGATGAGTTCCTTCTGTTCCAGACCTTCCAGCAACTGGCGACGCAATCCGTAAACTGCCACCCGCTGCTTGTTCATTACGTCGTCGTACTCCAGCAGATGCTTGCGGGACTCGAAGTTCTGGCCTTCTACGGCCTTCTGTGCAGCTTCAATGCGCTTCGTGATCAGGCGGGACTCTATTGGCACGCCTTCTTCCATGCCGAGCTTTTGAAGAAGTTTCGAGACCCATTCTTTCGCGAAGATGCGCATCAGATCGTCTTCCAGCGAAAGATAAAAACGCGAAGAGCCGGGATCACCCTGGCGTCCAGCGCGGCCACGCAGCTGGTTATCGATGCGGCGAGCTTCGTGACGCTCAGTTCCGAAGATGTGCAAGCCGCCGGCCTTTACAACTTCGTCATGTTCCTTGTCGGTCTCTGCCCTGTAGCGGGCGAGGATTTGCTCCCACTGCGCGGTGGGCACCACGAACTCATGCCCGTTGTAATACCAGGAGGTGGTCTTGCTGTCGTCTCCCTTGACTTCGATCTTTCCCTCGGCGGTGCCGACTGGCTGCGCAAAACCCTTTTTCAGGCACTCCTGTTTAGCCATGAACTCAGGGTTGCCGCCGAGCAGAATGTCAGTTCCGCGGCCGGCCATGTTGGTGGCAATGGTGACGGAGCCTTTCCGGCCCGCCTGCGCGACAATTTCCGCTTCCCGTTCATGGAACTTGGCATTGAGCACGACGTGCTTGATGCCTTTTTTCTTCAGCAGATCGGATAGCCGTTCTGACTTCTCAATCGAAACCGTGCCGACCAGCACGGGCCGTCCCGTCGCATACAAGCTCTGGATCTCATCTGCCGCGGCAAAATACTTCTCTTTTTCCGTGCGGTAGACGACGTCAGGATTCTCAATACGCACCAGGGTCCGGTTGGTGGGAATGACGATGACGTCAAGTTTGTAAATTTTCGCGAATTCTTCTGCTTCCGTATCTGCCGTACCGGTCATGCCGGCCAGCTTCTTGTACATGCGGAAATAGTTCTGGAAGGTGATCGTCGCAAGCGTCTGGTTTTCGCGCTCGATCTTGACCGCCTCTTTGGCCTCGACGGCCTGGTGCAGACCATCAGACCACCGCCGTCCCGGCATCAGACGGCCAGTGAACTCGTCAACAATGATGACTTCTTTTTCGCGCGGATTATCATCCTTCGTCTTGACCACGTACTCGACGTCGCGGTGGTAGAGATTATGGGCCTTGATCGCGGTCTCGACGTGGTGTTTCAAATCCCAGTTCTCGACATCAGCGATGTTGCCAATGCCGAGCAGTTTCTCTACCTTTTCCCAGCCTTCATCGGTCACAGTTATGGTCTTATGCTTCTCGTCGACCACGTAGTCTCCGGTCAGCTGCGCCGGCTCGCCCGGAGGCCCCTCGATCTCTTCACCCTTTTCCAGCTTGGGGATAATGCGGTTGACGCGCTCGTACTTATCCGTGGATTCCTCGCTGGCGCCGCTGATGATGAGCGGGGTGCGGGCTTCGTCGATCAGGATGGAGTCGACCTCGTCCACGATGGCGTAGTTATGCCCGCGCTGGACGCAGTCGTTCAAATCGAACTTCATGTTGTCGCGGAGGTAGTCGAAGCCGAATTCGTTATTCGTGCCGTAGGTCACATCGGCGGCATAGGCCTCGCGCCGTTCCTCATCGTCGAGGTCATGCACGATGACACCTACACTTAAGCCCAGGAAGCGATAGAGCTTGCCCATCCACTCCGAGTCGCGCTTGGCCAAGTAGTCGTTGACCGTAACCACGTGGACACCGCGGCCGCTGAGCGCATTCAGGTACACGGGCAAGGTCGCAACCAGCGTCTTGCCCTCGCCGGTTTTCATTTCAGCGATCTTGCCGTCGTGCAAGACCATGCCGCCGATCAACTGCACGTCAAAATGCCGCATATTGAGCACGCGGCGGCCGGCTTCGCGCGCGACCGCGAAGGCTTCGACCAGGACTTCATCCAGCGCTTCCTTCAGAGCGGCATCACGTTCCTCGTTGATCTGCTTGATGCGGTCGGGATCTGCGTCAGGCTCATCCGCCGCCCGAGTCAGGCGTTCCTGGATGCGCTGCCGAAATTCGTCGGTTTTGGCGCGAAGCTGCTCATCAGTAAGCGCCTTCATCTGTGGCTCGAGGGCGTTGATGGCGTCAACCCTCGGCGTCAGGCGCTTGATCTCGCGCTCGTTCTTGGTCCCAAAGACCTTGCCTAATAGAGTGTCAATCAATTGGGAATTCCTTCAGAAACGGGGCATGCCCCTGCCTTCTCTTAAGAAGCCTAGCATATTAGATGCTGCTGATGACCGTAAGTCGCGGTGGGGGTATCACCGCAGAATACGCCGAGAACGGCAAGAAATTAAGAGATAAGAGCCTGTTCCGGTTCCCCGCCTTTTGGTAGACGTGGGCGCTAGTCATTACTCGCGGCTGCCGATTTGAAAGTTTATTCACTTCGCGTGCTCCGCGACCTCGGCGGTGATCTTCTTTGTTTTTCAGGTAAGATTCCGGGCAACCGATGTCGACATTTTACGACCGCTTCCTGGAATGCGCCGAGCGGTGGCCGGGCAACGTCGCGCTGGAGATACAACGGCGGGATTCGCTGGAGAGCTACCGTTACGCTGATGTTCGGCAGATTAGCCGATCGATTGCTGCTTGGATGGTAGCCAACGGTTACGAGCAAGGTACGCGCGCTGCCATCCTCGCCAACAATCATCCGCACTGGGTTACGACGTATCTTGGCATCATTGCGGCGGGCTGCGTGGCAGTCCCTCTGGATACAGCCTTCACCCCCGAGCAAGTCGCCAAACTGCTGGAAGACAGTGGCAGCACTCTTCTCTTCTGCGATGACAAGCACAGCGCTGTTTCGGACGAGGCTGTAAAGAAGATCACTGATCGCATGGGAACAACGGATTCCGGTCGCGATAGGATCCGAGTAATCAGGCTAGGTCATGGTTTTCCGACTGCCCCCGAGCGTTTGCAGCTACCCACGGTTTCCACCGATGACCTGGCTGCTCTCCTATACACCTCCGGCACCACCGCCGATCCCAAAGGCGTAATGCTGACCCATGCGAACCTAATGGGAGAGGCCGAGGCGGTTTTTGGCTGGGCCCACCTAGGGCCGGGAGATGTTTTGCTTGGAGTGCTTCCTTTATTCCATGCGCTGGCCCAGATGGCCAATCTGTTGTTGCCGCTAGTGAGCGGATCGCGGGTGGTTTATCTCGAGAGCCTCAGCAGCGAAGAACTCCTTCGCGCGTTGCGCGAACGGAACATCACCGCATTTGCCTGCGTGCCACAGTTCTTCTATCTCATTCACGAACGCATCCAGAAAGAGCTTGCAAAACGCGGCAAGCTCGCACAGCTAGGGGCACAGGCATTCATCCGATTGAATCGGCTGACGCGGGCCTTTGGTTGGAATTCCGGAAAACTGTTCTTCCGCCCTATCCACAGGATTTTTGGCAACAACATGCGCTATCTGGTCACCGGGGGCTCTCGTTGGGATCCGAAAATCGGATGGGATTTTTACTCGCTCGGTATCGACATCCTGCAGGCATACGGCCTCACCGAAACGTCAGGCGGGGCTTTTGCCACGCCACCCAATCAGAATGTAATCGGTTCAGTCGGCAAGCCCTTAAGGGGAGTCGAGGCGAAGCTACTCGATCCACAATTGCAGGATGGCCATCAGGTCGGAGAGATAGCGATCCGCGGCTCGATCGTGATGAAAGGCTACTGGAATCGACCGGACGCTACTGGCGAGGTCTTGAATGATGGATGGCTGAACACGGGTGATCTTGGCTACTTCGATGAGAAAGGCAATCTATTTATCACCGGGCGCAAGAAGGAAGTGATCGTCCTCAGCTCGGGCAAAAACATCTACCCCGAAGAGATCGAGTCGCATTATCTGAAGTCGCCATTCATCAAGGAAGTTTGCGTCCTGGGGCTGACTGGGCGTCCAGGAGAACCTTTTTCGGAGCGGTTGCACGCCGTCGTAGTGCCGGATTTCGATGTTCTCAGGCAGCGCAAGATCGTCAACGCAAAAGAAGTGATCCGTTTCGACATAGAGGGCCTGTCACAAAAACTGCCTTCGACCAAGCGCATCCTGAGTTACGAAATCTGGCAGTCGGACCTGCCGCGAACGACTACGCGCAAGCTCCGCCGGTTCGAGATTGAAAAGCGGGTGCGCGAGAATCAGACCAGGAAGCTGCAAGAAGCAGAAATCGCCTCCGAACGCCCGCCGAGCGCTGAAGAGCAATCATGGTTCGAACAGCCTTACGTGACGGGCGCGGTCGCCGTGATCCAAAACGCGGCAAAGGCGTTCCAGGGCAGACTTCGCCCCGATCACAATCTGGAACTCGATCTGGGATTCGACTCTATGCAGCGCGTCGAGTTGCTGGTTGCGCTTGAGCAGGCCGTCGGTGGAAAGGTGGACGAATCCAGGCTTTCCGAAATCTACACGGTTCGCGAACTCGTGGATGCGGTACGCCAGAGCAAGGGTAATGGCGCGGCGGCACGTACGCCGTCCGCTGCCTGGGAAGCAATTCTTTCCGAGGAAACTCAGGACCCAGAAGTGCTCGCGCTGGGCAAAGACCGGCCGTTCTCTGCCGCAGTCTTGTTTCTCGCGTTTCGCTTTGTGCAGGTGGTCGCACGCGATCTGTTCCGATTGCACGTAACCGGACTGGAGAAGGTTCCCTCGCGGGGCCCGTTCATTATTTCTCCCAATCACCAGAGCTTTATCGATCCCTTTCTCGTCGGCAGCGTGATGCCTTGGCAAGTTTTTCGCGAGATCTTTTCGGTAGGAACAAGCGAGATTTTCGGCTCAGGCCTCATGCGGAGGATTGCTCGCTTCATGCGCGTCATTGTGGTTGATCCGGACTCGAACTTGATTCCTGCTATGCGCGCCGGCGCCTTCGGCCTGCGACGCGGACGCGTGCTGATGCTATTTCCTGAGGGCGAGCGCAGCATCGATGGCACTCCTAAGGTGTTCAAGAAAGGCGCAGCAATTTTGTCGGCTCATTTACGAGTGCCCATCGTGCCGGTGGCGATCGAAGGCGCTTACGAGGTGTGGCCGCGGGGCAAAAAGTTCTTTCAGACGCGGCACCCTGTGAAGCTGGCATTTGGCCATCCAATTTACCCGCCCGTCACCTCGCACCCGGGGGAAACTGAATACGCGCAACTTACAGCAGAACTGCGGGAAAGAGTGATGGAGATGTGGATGGAACTAGGACGGCCGAATCGCCAGCGCCAGGCCCAGGCGGCGGATTAAGGTAAGTGGCAGAGACGAGTGAGTAACAACCAGCGAGTACATTTAAATTTGTTTTTGGGGTCCCATAAAATTTCGGTTCCGTCTGCATTTCTCGATGGTTTGCTTCCACTGCCGTTCTTCAAGATGTCGCGAAGCGAGGTAGAAAACGAACAACACAGATAGGTAAGCTATGCCGGAAACTGCCCAACGAATTCGTGCACCACTACCGATCACCGGGTAGGTCAAAAGTAAGCTGACACTTATGAATAACAATGCCGCGCCGATCAAGACTGGACGATCCCACCATGGCCTGCTCTCCTTCATGCCGGCCCAACTCAAAAGCCACGACATCGGGTGACGGCTGAGCTTTGAGACCGCAAAGGCGAACGCCCAGTCGAGTTCTGATCCTGGATTAATGCGAAGGTCATTATGCCGCGCCTGTTTTGCCAATGCGATGAGCCGCTCGTATACGAAATCGCGGGGAACAGGCACCGGCGGAAAGGACTCTGGGTCCATGACTGGACTTACTGTGGGAAATATGGGCTCCGTTGGAAGATCGTTAAGAAGGAAACGTTCGTCGTCGGTAAGCGGCTCCCCAGATCGCGTCGCTTGGGCTTCGATGCGCTCGACCACAAATCGGAACGCATGCTGAAGATCAGAGTCTGGCACTATCACACCTGATTCCATGCGCTTGAGCCCATTATATGAACGGCTGAACGCTACCTAATCGGGGATTATACGACGTAGGACTTCATCGCTCCCGCCGTGTGTCACGTGCCTTTATTTCGCCCTGGGATGCGTGGCATCGTACACCGCGAGCACATGCTTCATGGACAGCTGCGTATAGCGCTGGGTAGTTGAAAGCCGCTCGTGGCCGAGCAGTTCCTGAATGGCACGCAGGTCAGCGCCTTCCTCGAGCATGTGTGTGCCGAAGGCGTGCCGCAGGGTATGCGGATGAACGTCGGGTGATAAGCCCTTGGCCACGGCAATCCTCTTTACG
>DASSIO010000355.1:0-7139 GCA_035691825.1 Terriglobales bacterium
CCCCCTGCCAAGAGCAGCGTAAAGCTACGCCCCGAGGACTATATCCGTGTGGTGGACCGGGCCAAGCAGGAAGAATACGAACGCAACCCAGATGGAAACACCAATGAAGAATACGTCCCTTTCTAGGGTGCGCCATGAACAAACGCGAGAACCAATACGGGGCACGCTGGTACGAAATCGACGGGAAGGAATATCCCTCGGTTACGACCGTCTTGCAGATTCTGGCGAAGCCAGCTTTGACGGCGTGGAGCGCGAAAGTCGAACGGGAATTGGTTACAACCGTGTCGGCAGACCTGTATCAAGACACGGCCAACACTCCGCGCATGAGCCGGGCGGCATATCTCCTGACCTTAGCGAACCGTTTAGGACTGGAGAAGGCGCACCAGAAGGAATTGGCGAAGGCGAGCGAGATTGGTTCTCAGGCCCACAAGTTGATTGAGTGGACCATGCGGACACAGCTCATGCAAAAGGTCGGGCCGTCGCCACGAATCACCGACGCCGCACAGTGGGCGTTCATGGCATGGGAGGACTGGCGCAAGTCCGTAAATCTCAAACCTATCTGGATTGAGCAGACGGTATGGAGCGAGAAGCATGGTTACGCCGGAACGCTCGACCTACTGGCGGAAGTTGAAGGCGTGCTGACGGTAGTGGACTGGAAAACGGGCAAGGCGGTTTATTCCGAAGCCCACCTGCAGAACGCCGCTTATCGTCAAGCCATCCGCGAGATGGGCCACGGCGACCCGAAGCAAGGGCTGATCGTGAGACTACCGAAGGTTGAAACAGATCCGAACTTTGAAGTGGTTGCGGCCAAACCGGAAAACTTGATGTTCCCGAAGTTCCTAGACGCCATGAGCGTGTGGAACTGGCAACAGGAGATGGATGCGGAATATCAGGCCAAGAAAGCAGCGGAACAGTCAAAGGCCACGCCGGATGCGGAACTGGAAGCGAAGCTGTGCGAGTCGATTGCATGCTCAACAAAGACCCAGAACTAAAGCGGCAGCGCGGCTACACGGACCCAAAGTCCTTTGTGCGGCTGGACGGCTCGGAAGTGCTGCACAAGGCCGACTGGAAGAGGCGCAAAGAAGAACTTTGGGAGCGTGCTGGAGGACGCTGCGAATACGAGCAGCCTTGGAAAGTATGGCCCTGGGGCGGTCCGGCAATGGAGCGATGTACGGCAGAAGGCTGGATTCCGGCGCATATCGAGCCGCGTCACCCGCGCCGCGACGACAGAATGAGCAATTTGAAGCTGTACTGCTTTACGCACGACCGGCTGACGGAAAAGAAAGCATGGCGCAAACCGCGATGGAGCAGAAAGGTGGAAGCAGCATGAGGGAACCAGTCTATCCGAAGTCAGAAAAACTACGCGCCAGTGTTGCGGGACATCCAGAGCATGATTTGTTTTTCGATTCATGGAGCCAGTGCGGAAGCATTGATGACGGAGTGGCTTTCTCACACGGCCACAAAGGCGGATGGGTAATCAGCTTCCACGACCTTGAGCGATTTTACAAAAGCGCGAAGTTCTGCCGAGAGAACTTTGCCAAGCATTTTCCTGGGCGAAAGCCTGGATTGTGAGGACGCCATGAAGCCCAACCTGAACATTCCTAGCCGCAACGACGTGGAGATTTGCTTGCAGCAACTTGAGATTGAGGACCAGAGGGAAAAGCAAGTCATTCGCAATTACTGGAAGCTGCAACGCGAGCTGGAGCGCCGCAAGGCCAAGCCGCGCAAGGACTGGCCGCTTATTGTGCTGGGTGCGACCTGCCTTGTGCTGGCTGGCTATTTGTTCGTGATCCTGTGGATAAGCCTGTGATCGCCGTTACCGGCAAGGGCATAGCGCAGTTCTGTGGCTGGTTTCTGCTGTTCGGCTTGGGGCTTGTGGCCCTGCTTTTGTGGCACTTTTCTGGATGAATATGGCGAGGTAAAGGCGATGAGCGAACGGCTATTGCGAATTGAATTCACAAGAAAAGAACTGAATTACATAGAGATGGCTCTTATGTGCAGGATTCGTTCGTTGGACAACGACAAGCATGGAAATGTTCCAGAACTTCGCAGGTTTAACGTGCGGGTATTCAATAAGGTGCGACGAGAACGTGGCTACCCACGACTTCAATTTCGGCAGAAGCAGCCATGACTGACAAAGCGAAGCAAGCGATGACTGACGAAGAGAAAGCACTGCGGATTTGCGACCTGCTCCGCGAGGCGCACAAGAGTGTGCACCAAATCTGGCAGGAGTTCCCCGAGCTTATAGATAGCGACAGCTTGGGCACATGGGAAAACGCCATAGATGCCGTAGGCAGCACGCTTTACCTGGCAGAAGGCTTTTTCGTGAGAGCGTCGAATGACTGACAAAGCGAAGCAAAAGCAGGCGGTGCTGGACAGGCTGAAAGCTGGCCCGGCCACGACGATGCAGCTTATCTCGCTGGGCATGTGCTGCCCCATACGCCGGATATTCGAGTTGCGGCAGGCTGGCTACGACATCCGCACAAGCGAGCAGTGGCGGGGACGGACGAGGATCGTGACATACACGCTGGAGCAACCTGCCCGCTAAGGGGAACGAATGAGCGACGAATACATCGGGACTCGCAGATACAACTGCCCTAAAGGCTTCTATGTGGATTCCGCTGCGATTTTGCGTTGCTGCAAATGCGGTTGGGAATACAGAAATACTGTGAATGGACTGCATCAGCCATGCTGGGACGCTTTTGATTGGCATAAATTGGCTGAAGAATTGCACCAAGCAGAGCGCAAGCAGCGACCGTGAGCGGCTGCCCGCTAAGGGGTCTTTTGACCCACCTCAGCGTGGGCAGCATTTGTACCTAGCGGGAGAAAGAGTTTTTTGGAGGCGAAGTTATGACGACAGAAGAAATGCTTCCAGCAATGGCAATGGAGCAACTAGCAAAGCTCGAGGAAGTCGTTCACCGTCATGAGCAGCGAATCCGCATCTATGCGGGCGGTTATCTCAGTGACAAAGTGGTGACGCTCATAAACCACTACGATTCACTCGCAACGAATGCACTGGTCGGCTCTAAGGCATTCCGCGATGACGTGGTGATTTGGCTCCGCGCTATGTCACTGATTATCGATATGGCCGCTAACGCCGCGACGCACAAGGAAAAGAATGCGCGACTGCGGGGCTGTATTGAGCTGTGCGAAGCGTCCATGCAGAAACTTCGCCAAATGGAGTTTGACTTCCAACGCACCTTCTATTTTCTCGAGGACGTATTCCGGTCGGACTATCCCGTGCGACATTTCGTTGACCGAATCCATGAACTCGAGCGAGAACTCGAGGAAGCGAAGAAAGCCACAGCGAGCGGAAATGGGGCGGTAGCCACCCAAGAGGCCAGCACTGAGGTGGGTGAGCGGCTGCCCGCTAAGGGGATGGAGCGCAGATGAGAGAGCAAAAACCGACAAAGAGATGTCATTGGCGAGTGATTTGGCTCCACGGCGGAACTGGCGAAAAGATGACTTCTGGTTGGATGACGAGAGAGGCGGCTAAAGATTTGCTTGCTCACGGTCATTGGGCGCAATCGGCAAAGCCAATGCTGGAAAGAGGGATGCAAGTTGCATGGAAGAAGCGCGCCCGCCAAAGCGCAAGGGCTGGTGGGGCATGAGAGCGCTGAGTTTATGGCAACCGTGGGCATCTTTGATGGCCGATGAACGTAAGCGCATCGAGACGCGGCACTGGCGTCCACCGCAATGGTTGATGGGCCAGCCGATAGCAATTCACGCGACGATGCGCGTAGACAAGGATGCCTGCGAGGATTTCGGTTATGACCCGCTAACGATTCCGCGTGGCTGCATTGTGGCCATCGGCGAGTTCTCTCATTGGATGAAGTTCGACAAAGATTACAAAGCCAGCCTCACAGTGGCGTGCCAATTAGCGGGGAATGAAGAATATCGCTACGGCGATTTCGAGATGGGTAGGTACGGTTGGTTTTTCACTCTGAAAGAGAAGTTGAATCCGCCTGTTGCAGCAACGGGCCATCAAGGGATTTGGGACTGGCAGCGTCCCGCCCCCGTACCGGAATGTGCGCCATGAACGCCCTTTTGGGGGTAAATCGGGCTTTTAGTGGCGGGCGTTTGGGCGCTATCGCCATCTGGAGTTTGTAGTTGAGTCTGAAAGGAGAAATGCATGAAACAAACAGCAGTGCTTGTAACAACAATTCATCGTGGGGTGTTCTTTGGCTATGTCAGTGCGGGAGTCAAAAACAAATCCATCACAATCAGCAATGCGCGAAACTGTGTGTACTGGAGTGCCGACGTGAAAGGATTCCTCGGTCTTGCGGCGATCGGGCCAAATAATTCTTGCCGCATCGGGCCTAAAGTTCCCGAACTTACTCTGACGGATGTAACCTCAGTTTCTAGCGTCACACCAGAAGCAGTTGAGAAGTGGGAAAAGAATCCCTGGAGCCTGTAGATGAAGTTCGGAAAGACTCCTGACTGGGTTAAAAGCGACGGCGACGGCTACGGCTACGGCTCCGGCTACGGCTACGGCTCCGGCTACGGCGACGGCTCCGGCGACGGCTACGGCTACGGCTACGGCGACGGCTCCGGCGACGGCTCCTTAAAAGAAGCTACTGTTGGGTTCCTCGCCATGCTACCAAAAGAGCGACGTGTTCACGCTGAAGAACTCCTGAGAACTGGGGCAACCATTGCCTACTGGCGCTCCGATAAGAATGCGCGGCCATCGAACGGCGGTAAGGCTGACCCTATAGACATCGGCAGTATCCAGCAAATCAAAGGCCCGCTACAAATCTGCACGGCAAAAGCTCTTCATGCAACCTACCGACTCGACAAATGGAGGGGCGACAGGATTTGGCTTGTCGCGCTGAAAGGGGAGATTGTCGAACAAGATGACAGGCTCGGAGCTTTAGAGCGCGAAATTTTGGCGGAACTTACAGGTGGAGTTCTGCGATGACTAATAACTCTTACGCAGCAAGGCTGCCAGCTAACTCGCAAGCCATTGATAATTCTGGCGGCGCGTCCTATTACTTGGGTACTGTAACTAGGCAAAGAAATTCGCTTTTTCTTCTTGACAAGCCAGTACTTTCTGCTATGCTGCGCTCACGAATTCGTGGGGCTGCGCTGCGGGTTGTTAGCCTTCGCCGGTCAGCGCCAGCACGCGGCCCTTCCAATTCGAGAAAGCTGACTGGCGAATTTCACCAATGCTTTCCAACGCTGTTAGGACGTTACCCACGCTCTCAGTACAGAACGCTGGCAACCACGGCGGGGCGCAAGCCTACGCGACAGTGCTCCTGCGTATGCAATCTGCCTGAGAGACACGGCGCAGGCCGCGAACGTTCACAGGGGCGTTGCGAATTACTGGACCGTAGGCGAAAGCCTGTACACCAGCCTGTGAGAAGAGGGGCCGAAGCGACGAGCCGAGCTTTATACGGGATGTCGCAAGGAAACCGATGGTTAAGGTTTCCTTTGCTCAGAGACCTCGCATTACCGGGATGTGAAGATGCAAGACTGGATGAAGTCGAAGATGCACAAGCCTTGGAAAAGAGCCAAGGGAATAGTCGGGCTGCCAGAAGTCCATTGGCCGAAGAAAGGGAAGAAGTCCAAAAAAGCAAAACGGCTAGCAAGGGAGAAGTTCCACCGGCAGAGAGAGGAAGCATTCTCTCGAGCGCGCAACTATCTACAAGGATTTTGGAAGAAATATGGAGCTGCCCAGACGAAGGAAGCGCGCATGAGCCTATTGAAAGAAGCGGCGAATCCTGGCTGGCCGCGCGTATCGAAAAGACTTTGGACCAGCATCAGGGACAAGTATTCGGCGCGAAGCTGGGCCCTGTTGAATGTCACGATAGAAGTTTGCGGTTGCTGCCAAGAGCAAGCGCCAGAGGAAAAGCATCACGTTATCCCCGCAGCGTATGGCGGTCCGAGCGAGGACTTAAACCTCATCAAGATTTGTCTTCTGTGCCATGCAGAGATTCATCCTTGGATGAAAACGGGGCAGTCCCGTGAACTGGCCGAATTACCCTCAGCTCTGGAGCCTGCTGTCAGTCTGTGAGGACAGGTGGAAGTTTACGTACCCAGGGCTGGAGATTGAGCGTGAAGTGCTGAGGATGGGCGAGTGGCTGGAAGCAAATCCAAGCAAGCGGCCAAAAAAGAATTGGAAGCGGTTTATGACGCTGTGGCTGGCAAGGAATCAAGCGGCGCTCGAGCGAGCAGAGGCAAGAGAAATGGTGGCGCGGCTGCAGCGGCACGCGGATGCGATGGTAGGGAAGTACGACCCGCAGAGGCTCACGGAAGAGCAGGCGGAGCGCAACAAGCGGGACATAGCAGAGATGTTGAAACGATACCCGGACTTGGCCTGAGCGGCGGGGAGCAGGTGAATCCAGTCGGGGAAAGGTCCAAACGGTGAGCCACGGTGGGGACAAGGCATACAAACGGAAACACAGGCTTTGGATGCGACGCTGGCGGCAGAATGAAGAGAATCGCAAGCACGAGCAGGCGTTGTTTCAACTGCGTCACGGCCTGCGCGAAGGAATCGTCAGCGAAGAATCTTACTGGCGGGAAGTCTGGCATCCATGGAAGGTGAGAGTCTTAAAGCCATGACGCGAGCCTACATGAAAGCATGGAGAAAGAAGCACAAGCATTACAGCCGAGATTGGATGCGCAGAAACAGGTATGTGCTGATCCTGGGCGTGAAGGTGCGCTGGAGGTTGTTGCCGTGAAGCAACAAGCGAACATCTTACTTGAAAAGCATTTACGTGAGTTGGGCCTCGTTTACGACAAAGAGGTACGCTTCCACCCGACCAGACTCTGGCGCGCCGACTACCGCATTACGAACAAGTTGAGCAACGGGCAGATGATGCTCATTGAGATTGAAGGCGGCGTGCATCGATTCAAGAGCAAAAGCGGAATAATGATTGTGGGCCACCATCATCACCAAAAAGGTTTCCAATCTGACCTCGATAAATACAACCATGCCGTGAAGCTGGGCTACGGAGTGCTGCGGTTCAGCACGCAGGATGTTTTGCGGGGCCGGGCAAGGGCATTTCTAGCTGAGTTGTTCAGGAGCGAGCCATGACCGCCACGGGCACCGAATTGGAAGGGTAAATGGCCATCCCTTGGCGGGTGAAAATCTATATCTCTACAAAGGCGTGCATCGCCACTGCAAGATTTGTCGCGCC
>DASSIO010000356.1:0-4991 GCA_035691825.1 Terriglobales bacterium
TTGGATTCTCTTCGGCGGCCTTCGCGGCGTTCGCGGCGCCGGCCGCCGCTATCACGGACGCGACTGGCGCAGCGCCCGCTCCAGTTGGGAACAGATGTCTCCCGAAGAGCGCGACGCCTTCCGCGAATGGTTCCGCGCCCGCTGCGCCGGCGGAAGCTCCGCCTCGCCGTCCGCCTCCGCTGGAGCCCCGCGCCCCTCACCCAATCCACTGTGACGCAGAGGCCGATGCCCCGCCGTGGGCGCTCTTGCTGAATCGCTGTAGATCCCGCTGTATTCTCACCAATTTGCACAAGCGATTGAAGTTGCCCACTTCCAAAATTAGTTGACTTACTTATCCTTTACTAGTACTCTTGTTGACCGTCCCCTTTAGGTACTTTTGTCTTTTCGGTCTTAGAATGACCCAGCCCCCATGACGTCTCGAAACGCGCTAAAGGGTTGCCTCTCTGTGATCGGAATCTCGTTTCTTGCCTTTGCGCTCGTGATTCTGACTCCTCGCTCCCTTCGTGCACAACAATCCTATCGCACTCAGCAAAGCCTGCGATCGTCGACCATTTCATCCGAAAAGCAAGCTTCACAAACAGCTGCCGACTCTTCGCGTAATCTTCGCGCCTCACGATTTCTCGGCTGGCGTGAAGCTGCCAAAAAGGGCCCTGAAGCAGTGAGATACTTTCAGCGCTTACTCGCGCACGCTCACTCCCGGTCTTCTATCCGTTCGGCTGGCATTTCGACAACCCCCAAATTAAGCATGGCAGTCAACGCACGGCTTCGGGCGTTTCTCGCGTCGAACGGGACTGCAAGTCTGCCGGGAATTTTTCTGCGTCCCTCGCTCCCAACAGGAGCGATACCGTCTGCCGTTGTCACCGGCGATTTCAACCGAGATGGAAAACTCGACTGGGTCGTCGCCAATGCTGGCGACAATTCGCTTGACCTTTATCTTGGGAACGGCGACGCGACAGCCCAGTTGCCAATCATTATGGCGTTACACGGACAGTCTCCTGTCGGACTAGCTGCAGCAGACCTGGATGGCGATGGCAAGCTTGATCTGGTGATCGCTGAAGCGGATAGCCAGACTATCGGCATACTATTCGGCAACGGCGACGGGACATTTCAGCCTGAAGTTCAAATCTCGCTTCCCGTCATTCCGCTTGCCGTGGCCATCGCAGACCTCAATGGTGACACCCATCCCGATTTGTTGGTGGGGATAGTCGGAACCGATACGGAAAACAGTTACTTCGCCGCCCTTTTGAATAACGGTTCAGGGCAATTCGGAGCACCAATCTACGCGCCCAATCCTACACCCGTCGAACTTGTGGAAGGCGACGAGCTTTCCGTAGCCGATGTAAACGGCGATGGCATCCCCGATGTCCTAGTTGCTGGATTCAATGCCGAGGGCACGATCGTGCAAATCTACTTGAGCCAGGGCGGTGGCAGGTTCGCCGCTGGCAAGGTTGTCGATGCGTCGAATGCCGTGCGTGATGTGCTCAATGCGGTGCTAGCCGATGTGAATGGGGATGGCTGCGCGGATGTTATGGATGCGGATACCTCCGCTCTGGTTTTCATTTATCCCGGCGATTGCAAGGGAGATTTTGATAACGCGACCAACTATCAGGTCTATGGAGCAGGCGATATCGGCTTTGGGTTAGCTGTTGCGGATATTAACGGCGACGGGCATCCCGATATGATTGTCACTGGCGTCCCCGGGGGTCCCGGCGGAGGTTTCGGAACGGAAACCGGCGACACCGTAACGGTAAGATTCAACGACGGAACAGGCCATTTCGGTCCGGCGCAGGTCTATCGAGGCGACCCAGGAATGTTCTCCTTAGCGGTTGCTGATTTACAGGGGAACGGTCACCCGGACATTATCGCGGCAAACCAGAATGCGAATACCACAACCGTCTACATCAATAACGGCTCGGCAGGATTCGGTCCGCCCCAGGGAGGCTACGATGGCTTTGAAGAGGGTACGCCCACCTCACCATCCAATGCCCCTGACTCTCGCTTTATAGTTGCGGACATCAACGGTGACGGTAAGCCCGATCTCGGATTGGTCGAATTTGCTGACGGTTCTGCCAGTGAGTTGAACATCACGGTGATGCTGAATCAGGGCAACGGCCAGTTCTCCGCGCCTATTCGCTCTCCCGCAATCAGCAGCAATCCGTCCTTGCGCATCGCCGATTTTGTGTTTGCCGATTTTCGCAAGACGGGCCAATTGGATTTTCTCGCAGAGATCTTCGATGATAGCGCCTCCAGCCCACCGCAACTGGTGTACGCGCAGAATACTGGGAATGGGCAGTTCGGCACACCGGTGCAAATCCCCTTCACCACCCAGGGGGATTACGGCTTTGGCGCAGTCTGCGTGGGTGATTTTAACAAAGACGGAAATCTCGACTTTGCAATAGCGACGGGGACCGGGCCGGCGGGAACTCCGAGTCAGTTAACCGTCTTTCTAGGCCACGGAGACGGCACGTTTACTCAGTCCTTCCAGGCTAACTTCGGTTCCCAGATGGGAAACATCTCTCCTTACCCGGAGGCCGCCTTTGTGGAAGACGCAAATGGCGATGGAAGACCGGACATCTACGTGTGGCTGTACGACAACACCTTCGGACCCGGCGCTCCCGGGGGACGCGACTTGTACGAATTCTTGGGGAATGGAAACGGAACTTTTCAGCCGCCCCGCGATATCTTGCAGAATCTCTCCGCGATGACAATGGCGGACTTGAACCATGATGGCCGTCTTGACGTAATCGATATCGAGAGCGGTAGTACACTGATAGCTGAGGGCGAGCCCGGCACAGCCCCGCCACAAGTAAACATTTATCTTGGTCAGGCGGACGGAAGTTTTAGCTCACCCACGACCTACGCGCCCTATAACGGAATTTTTGCCACATCCACCGGGAACAATCTGACCCTGAGCGGTGGCTTCCCTACTTACTTCGGTGATTTTAATGCTGACGGTGATATGGATGTAGCCCTATTTCAATTTGATTCCCTCAACGGCGGTCCCGCTTATGTGCAGTTTCTGATGGGCAACGGCGATGGCACGTTTACCCCGACGTATGATGTATTCGGCCTTGGAATCAGAGAAATCCCAGACCTCACCGTGCCAAATCTTTTTGGAGACGGGCGCACGGCGTTCTTGCAAACTCCCAATTACACCGCGTCCTATCAGGTGCTGCCTGCCACGAATGCGCCTTCGTTTCAAATTCAACCCTTGGAGACGCCAGTTCTTGGCGGCTCCGACTCGCTTACCATTTCTCTCAACTTGCCGTCGGCTTCCGATACGATTCTTTCGCTCTCGGTGAGCGATTCCGGAGTCCAAATTCCCTCTTCTGCCACGATTCGCGCAGGTCAGATCTCCACGGAAGTCCCATTCACGCTCACTTCCAGCGTGGCGCGCAATCGCTGGTTTTCAATCACTGCGCAAGCAAATGGGGAAACAAAGACCGCCTATGATTTTCCCGGCAGGGCGATCGATTCATTTACGCAGGTCGTAATCCCGCCTCCGCTGAATACCGTCCAGCAGGGCGGTATTTCCGAAATATGGAGTGCGGGCGTTCAATCGAATGGCGATACGTCCGCTACTTTCCAAATCTCATGCGCCGCGCTGCCAGCGGGCGCAAGTTGCCAATTTCAGGAAGGTTTGCAAACGATCCCCGTGCCAGGCGGAGGCTTCGGAAATACATTGTTTCAGATTTCTGTCGGACCAAGCACTCCCGTTGGCACGTACACTTTCGACTTAGTCTTCTCAGACGGTCAAAGCACGCTCACAGCTCCGGAGACACTGCAGGTGACCCCGGCACCCCCACCCCTGTCAGTGAACCCTAATCAGCTCAATCTGGGCATGGCTATTGTTGGTTCCATCGGCCCACCTACCCAAACGGTTACCGTGACGAACAGTTCCACAAACACACTCGCGCCATTAACGATCACCGCTCCGGCAAACGCGCAGCCGCAAATCGGGACCTTCAGTGAAACCACAACCTGCGGGTCAAGCCTTGCTGCAAGCTCGTCGTGCGGAATAACCATAACTTTCATACCGAACCATCCAGGCACAGTTAGCGACCAGATCTCGGTCAGCTTTTCTTCGGACGTTATTACCATTCCCCTTTCGGCGACGGCTGCGGACTTCTCGATTCAAGCGGCGCAAGGTGCTTCGACAACTGTAGCGGTACAAGCCGGGCAGACAGCTGCTTTCAGCCTGCAGGCAACTCCGGATTTCTTTACCGGCACTGTCAACCTAGCTTGTTCCACGCCTGCACCTGAGGCTCATTGCAGTGTCAGCACGAACAGCTTGAATATCGCCAGCTCTAATTCTGTTCCGTTTCAGGTCAGTGTAACAACAACGGCAGCCAGCATCGCTGCTCCGCGGACCCGAGGCACTAAGCCGATGATGCTCATAGGAATTCTCGTACTCGCTTGTTGCCTCGTATTCAGTGCGGTCCTAATTGCAAGAGTATCCAGCGCGAGCAGGCAGCCTGCCGCGATAAGTTGTGTTTTCTTAGTTGTCTTGGTCGCGGGGGCTTTGGCTTTGGCCAGTTGCGCTGGAAAGGGGAATAATAATGGAGGAGGCGGCGGGAACAATGGAACAACTCCAGGAACTTATCCGGTTACCGTGAGTGGTGTTGGGGATAATACGACTCGAACGCTCCAGCTTTCCCTCGTTGTGCAGTGAGCTGCAGTTTTCATTCGCTGCGAAGCCATTTCCCCCCTCGCAATCCCAGTAGAAGGTGATGAAGTTGTAGCTATCTCCGGTTTTGAATTTAGATTTGACAACGCAATGTCCTTTCTGTAATATTCCCGTTTGTCTGTAGTCCCTTCCTGCTGGACAGGAAGTCCTCGCTTTATATAAGCCGCTTTTCAGGAGGCGCGCTTGGAATCGCGAGTCTGCTCTTTGACAATCGGAAGATACATGCCAGAACCCGTTTGGTTCATTTGAGAACCGAGCGATTCAACAGTTCGCTTTCCTTTTCCCCTGCAAGCCGTTTCATGGA
>DASSIO010000357.1:0-28242 GCA_035691825.1 Terriglobales bacterium
CGCGTTGCCGTTCCGTTTGTAATCACGCCGGACGGAACGACCATTGCCGGCTACTACACGCTGTCGCAATACTCGGTGCAACTGGCCGATATTCCCGTAGAGGTTGCGAAAAAACTGCCGAAATATCCTATGGTTCCGACAACGCTGCTCGGTCGATTGGCCGTAAGCGTTGCATTTCGGGGACAGGGGCACGGCGCCACACTACTGATGGATGCCCTCTATCGAACCCTTCAGCACAGCAGGGAAGTGGCTTCCGCGGGTGTCATCGTCGATGCAAAAGACCCTGCAGCACTCGCGTTTTATAAGAAGTATGGATTTCTAGAACTCCCACGAATCGAGCGACGGTTGTTCCTGCCGATGGGCACCGTGGAACAGCTGTTTCGATAAGCCGAGAGCACATTGTTAGCGGTTATTCCGAACAGGTTGCGCTGGTAATTAGGATTTCCATAAGTCTTTCGCCGGAAGAATTACCGAGCAGAGCACCGCAAAATAATGGCATGTACTTCCGGCTATAACGAAGCCATGCCAGATGGCGTGGTTCTACGGGACTTTTTTCCACGCACAAAACACCACGCCCACCGTGTATAGCACTCCGCCGACCAGCAACCAAAGGAGTCCGCTGGGAACGTCTACTCGAGACTGGGCACAGTGAGCCAAGTCACTTGGGTGGGTGATGACAGTCACTGCGGCTTGTTAAGGACGTTGCTACACAGAACCGACCAATAGTGAACCCAGGCAAGAATTCCGTCGGGTCTCCCCCCAACTGAGGTGAAGCATGCTTCCTCAAGGACAGTCTCTTTCCAGTGCGTTGAAGGCGCGGGGCGTATCGCGTAGGCGTTTCATGGAGTTTTGTGGAGCCATGGTGGCGACGCTGGCTCTGCCTTCACGCTATGTGGCGAAAGTGGCAGACGCACTGGGTAAAGCGAAAAAGCCAGTTTTGGTCTGGTTGCAGTTCCAGGATTGTGCTGGCAACTCCGAATCCATTCTGCGAGCTAGCCATCCGACCGTCCTGGAAGTAGTTTTGGATCTGCTTTCCTGGGAGTACCACGAAATCATTATGGCGGGTGCCGGAAAGCAGGCTGAGGCGGCACTTCAACGGGTCGTCAAGGAAGAGAAAGGAAAGTACTTAGTGGTCGTGGAAGGAGCCATCCCTCTTGCAGATGACGGGGTGTATTGCACTGTTGCAGGGCGAACTGCAATCGACCTGGCGCGGGAAGTCTGCGGCAATGCAGCCGCATCCATCGCGGTCGGAGCTTGCGCGTGGGATGGTGGACTGGTGGCTGCGCGTCCGAATCCTACCGGTGCCGTTGGGCTGCAGGAGGCTGTTCCTGGACTCACTCTCATCAATATGCCCGGATGCCCGCAAAACCCGGCCAACACAGCCGCTGTTCTTGTGCACTACCTGACTTTCGGCGAACTGCCCGCCACAGATCAGTATCACCGGCCACTGTTCGCTTACGGCCGCATCATCCATGACCAGTGCGAGCGCCGTGCTCATTACGACGCCGGGCGTTACGTCGAGGAATGGGGAGACGAAGGGCATCGCAAGGGATGGTGCCTCTACAAGATGGGTTGCAAAGGGCCCCAAGCCACATTCAATTGCCCCAACGTGCGGTGGAATGACCAGACTAGTTGGCCAGTGAAAGCCGGACACGGTTGCCTCGCGTGTGCATCGTACCGCTTCTGGGATACCAAGTCGCCGTTCTACGAGCGGCTCCCGCAGGTGCCTGGCTTCGGCGTGGATGTCAGCGCCGGGGAGATTGGTCTGGTTGTGACCGGTGCTGTCGCCGGCGCAACCATAGTTCACGGAATAGCCAGCGCGATTCGTGACCGCGCGCGAGGGGAAACCAAGCCCCCTGAAAACCAAAAGACCAACCCAAGTGAGTCCGCCAAGTCATAGGAGGCTGTTATGGCACGAATTGTTGTAGACCCCGTGACCCGCATTGAGGGCCATCTGCGCATCGAGGCCCAAGTCGAAGGTGGCTTGGTCACCGATGCCTGGAGCTCCGGAACTATGTTTCGCGGGATTGAACTGATCCTTCGCGGACGCGACCCCCGCGAAGCGTGGATTTGGACGCAACGGATCTGCGGTGTTTGCACTACGGTTCATGCGCTCACCTCGGTGCGTGCCGTCGAGGACGCACTTGGAATCGAAGTTCCTCCCAATGCGGAACTCATTCGCAACATCATTGGAGCGACGCAGTACGTCCAGGACCATGTGATCCATTTTTATCACCTGCATGCATTGGATTGGGTGGACGTCACCTTGGCGCTGAAGGCCGATCCGGCCAAGACCTCACAGCTCGCCGAGTCGCTCTCTGCTTGGCCGAAGTCCAGCCGCGCGTACTTCAAGGCGATTCAGGATCGTGTAAAGGGGCTCGTTGAAAGCAAGCAACTCAGTCTGTTTTCCAGCGGGTATTGGGGACATCCTGCTTATCATCTGCCACCTGAAGCGAATCTACTCGCCGTCGCACACTACATCGAGGCGCTGGAGTTTCAGCGCGAGTTTATCCGGATTCATGCAGTGTTGGGCGGCAAGAACCCGCACTTGCAGACCTATCTGGTGGGCGGAATGGCATCGGCAATGGATCCAAATGAGCCGCATGCCCCGATCAATCCAGAGCGCATCACGTTTCTCTCGGAGATCGCCAAGACGGCGCAAACTTTTGTCGAGCAGGTTTACATCCCTGACGTCCTCGCCGTCGCGGGCTTCTATCGCGATTGGTTTGGCCGCGGCGAAGGACTCGGAAACTTTCTTTCCTATGGCGAGTACCCGCAGGGAGGAATCCATGACACGTCCAAGTACTTCCTGCCGCGTGGAGCGATTCTTGCGCGCGATCTATCCAAAGTGCATCCCGTCGATCCTGCGCAAGTGAGCGAGTATGTTACGCATTCCTGGTATGAATACGCAGGCGGGGATTCGGCCGGAAAGAATCCGTATGACGGAGAAACGCGTCCGAAGTACACGGGCCCGAAGCCGCCTTTCGAACACCTCAACGTGGAAGAGAAATACTCGTGGCTAAAGTCGCCGCGCTTCAATGACACGCCTATGGAGGTGGGTCCGCTGTCTCGCATGCTCGTGGCGTATGCTTCGGGGCACACGGAAGTCAAGGAATTGGTGAACGGTGTACTGACTAAACTGAAGGCGCCGGCTACGGCACTGTTTTCCACGCTTGGCCGGATCGCCGCGCGTGCCATCGAGACGCAGCTCATGGCTCGACAAGTTCCGAAGTGGATCGACCAGCTGTACTACAACCTTGCCCACGGTGACCTTCGCGTCCACAACGGCGAGAAGTGGGACCCGGCGACTTGGCCGAAGTCCGCGCAGGGCTGGGGTTTCCACGAGGCGCCCCGGGGAGCTCTGGGCCACTGGGTTCAAATCGAAGACCGTGCCATCAAGAATTACCAATGCGTAGTTCCGACAACGTGGAACGCGGGTCCGCGAGACGCGAAAGGACAGCGAGGCGCATACGAGGCCGCTCTATTGAAGACGCCTATCGCGGACTCTGAACGCCCCGTCGAAATCCTCCGAACAATTCATTCGTTTGATCCTTGCCTGGCCTGCGCCGTGCACGTAACCAGTGCGCAAGGGCGCCGCTACGCCGAAGTGCAGGTTCGTTAGAGAGGAGGCGCCCATGAGTGTGACTACGCATTCCTGGTCGGAATCCAGAGCGCCTTATGCACCGGGCAATTCCGTGCGCACTTACGTGTGGGAATTGCCCGTGCGAGTTTCGCACTGGTTCATATTTCTTTCGGTTGTGGTGCTCTCCTTTACGGGCTACTACATGCACAATCCCTTCATCGTCGTCCGCTCTCGCACTGCTTACGTGATGGGGACGATGCGCTTCATCCATCTGATATCTGCCTCGGTGTTTATCTCCGCATTTCTTCTGCGCATCTACTGGTTTTTCGTCGGCAATGAGTGGTCGAGGTGGCGCGCGTTTGTTCCGATCCGCCGGGAGCAATGGCGCGGCATGGGGCGAATGGTCTCCTACTACACTTTTTTCCGCAAAAACATCGCGCACTACGTGGGCCACAACGCTCTCGCCGCAAGCACCTACATGGTGATGTTCACGCTGATGTTCATTGAGATCCTCACGGGGCTGGCGCTGTACAGCTACACCGTCAGCAACCGAGTGCTTACCTTTTTCATTGGCTGGCTTCCGCGCCTCATCGACATCTCTTACTTGAGGCTCGCTCACTTCTGCATCATGTTTACGTTCTTCATCTTTGTCATCCACCACGTCTATAGTGCGGTCTTGGTGTCCTGGGAAGAGCGCAATGCCCTGATCGAGAGCATTTTCACCGGATATAAGTTTGTCCCGGAAGAGGAGCTACAAGAATCAGGCACCACAAAGCGCGTGAAGTGATGTGGCTCTGGAGTAATGGTTGCGGGCAAGCAGTGCGCACGCCGTTGGAATGGGGCATGAGGAAAAAAACCGAACCTCGAACGCTGGTACTGGCACTCGGCAATCCGATTCGTTCAGATGATGGTGTTGGAATCGTTGCGTTGCGGCGCCTTGAGAAGGATCCCAGGGTGCCGAGCGCTGTGGATCTGCTGGAAGGCGGGACAAAAGGGTTGGAACTGATCTCCTACATTTCCGACATTTCCCACCTCCTGGTGCTTGACGCCGTGCATGTCGGCGCAGTCCCCGGCACAATCGTTTGCATCCACGGTAAGGAGCTCGGTTCGCTCCCTGGTAACGGCAATGTTCATGACCTCGCCCTTGCGGACATCCTCAATGCGCTGCGCCTGCTCGGACAAGAGCCGCGGGAGACCGTCCTGGTGGGCATCCAACCGGGCACGACGGAACTCGGCACTTCACTGTCGAAGAGTGTGGAATCCTTTTTGCCCGATTTCGTAGAAGCTGCCATCGCACAGTTGTCCCTGTGGATTCCTTATCAAGAAGTCCCGGCCTGCGATGCAGCAGACCTGCAGGAATCGGTCTCGCGAGGCCTGAAATGAAAAGTTGGTTAGGCCCGAGTAGCGGCTTGTTTTGAGGAGCGTCCCATGTGCCTGGCAATTCCCGGTAAGATTCTCGACATTTCAAAAAAGGATGGCGTGTGCGCTGGCCGCGTCGAATTCGGCGGAATCGTCAACCAGGTCTGCCTGGATTTTGTTCCCGAAGCGAAGGTTGGCGATTACGTGGTTGTGCATGTCGGATTCGCGATCAGTCGGGTGGACCGCCAAGAGGCTGAGCGCACCTACCAGCTTCTGGAAGCAATGGGGTTTCTCGAGGGCGAGTTAGCGCCTTCGGCGCAGGGACCTCCGGAGACGGTACTGTGAAATACCTCGACGAGTATCGCGACGAGAAGATTGCCCGCTCTCTCGCGCAAGAGATTCATGAGCGAGTAACACGTCCATGGGTGTTGATGGAGATTTGCGGCGGCCAAACGCATACCATCATGCGCTACGGAATCGACGAGCTTCTGCCGCGGGAAGTCGAACTGGTTCACGGGCCAGGGTGCCCGGTGTGTGTCACACCCTTGGAAACCATTGACAAAGCTCTGGAGCTTGCGGCGCGTACGGACTTGACGCTCGTTTCTTATGGCGACATGCTGCGCGTTCCCGGATCGACATCCGATTTATTTCATGCCAAGGCGAACGGGAGCGACGTGCGCGTGGTGTACTCGCCCCTGGAGGCGCTCAAGATTGCCAGGGCCAATCCCAGCCGCAAAGTGGTTTTTCTTGCCATTGGATTCGAGACCACCGCTCCGGCAAACGCCATGGCCGTCTGGCAAGCAAAGCGCGAGGGACTTAGTAATTTTTCCGTTCTGGCATCCCACGTCCTGGTTCCGCCTGCGATGCGTGTACTTTTGGAAGCCCCCGACAATCGAGTGCAGGGATTCATCGCTCCCGGACACGTTTGTACGGTGATGGGTTACAGGCAATACGAGGCGATGGTCCAGGAATTTCACGTTCCCATTGTGGTTGGAGGTTTCGAGCCGGTCGATCTTCTGGAAGCCATCCTGATGCTGGTGCGGCAACTCGAATCAGGGCAAGCACTGATGGAAAACCAATATGTGCGTTCCGTGACGCGTGAAGGAAATCTACCGGCACAGCAGATCATCGAAAAAGTTTTCGAAGTTTGTGACCAGAAATGGCGTGGGATCGGCACTATCCCGCAAAGCGGTCTGCGCATTCGCCCTGAGTTTTCTGCGCAAGATGCAGAAAGAATCTACGGCATGTCAGCGTTTATGGTTGAAGAACCCACCGAATGCATCAGCGCCCAGGTTCTCAAGGGGCTCAAAAAGCCGCCGGATTGCCCTGCATTTGCAAACGGGTGTACGCCAGAGAGTCCGCTCGGTGCGCCCATGGTTTCTGCGGAAGGCGCATGCGCAGCGTACTACCGCTATCGAAGGCACAAAGTCTTGCAAGAAAGGGCGTGCAATGTCTAACCAAGCCCCCTCCTTAACCGCCCTGTCGTGTCCCGTACCCCTGCCCGCGGTTGACCGCGTGCTGCTGGGCCACGGGAGCGGCGGAACATTGAGTGCCGATTTACTCCAGCGTTTTTTCTTGCCAGCATTCGAAAACCCCGTGCTTTCTCGTCTCGATGACCAGGCGATTGTGAAAGTGAACGGAGAATGCTTGGCCTTTACGACCGATTCATTTGTTGTGAAGCCTCTGTTTTTTTCCGGCGGCGACATCGGATCGCTGGCCGTTCATGGAACCGTCAACGACCTGGCGATGGGAGGAGCGCGCCCGCTTTTTCTCAGCGCGGCGTTTATCCTGGAAGAGGGACTTCCGTTTGAGACGCTCCGCCGTGTCGTGGAGTCATTCCGGAACGCAGCAGCGGCAGCGCAGGTTGAGGTCGTCACAGGCGACACCAAAGTCGTGGAGAAGGGAAGCTGCGACGGAATGTTCATCAATACCTCCGGGATTGGTTCGGTGAAGGCAGGTTTGCACTTGTCCGCGGATCGCGCCAGGCCCGGCGACCGCATCCTGCTAAGCGGTTCCATCGGTGAACACGGAATCGCCATCCTCGCAGTACGCGAAGGTTTGGAATTTGAAAACCCGGTACGAAGTGACAGCGCTCCCCTGCATTCCCTCGTCGCCGAAATGTTGAAGACATCCGACGGCATTCGCTGCATGAGAGATCCGACTCGCGGCGGGCTGTCCAGCTCGCTCAACGAGATTGCCGGGCGATCCAGTGTTGGGATGACGCTCGAGGAGCGCAGCATTCCCATTCGCGAAGAAGTACGCGGTGCATGCGAGATGTTGGGTTTGGACCCGCTCTACGTTGCCAATGAAGGAAAACTCGTGGCCATCGTGGAACCCGACGCGGCGCAACCGCTGTTGGATGCAATGCGACGTCATCCATTGGGACGCCAAGCCCAAATCATCGGCACGGTGACCGCGGAGGATCCGGGCCTGGTGGTCATGCGCACGACTCTTGGCACCATGCGAATCGTGGACATGCTCGCGGGCGACCAGCTCCCTCGTATTTGTTGATGCCATGCACGAATTCGCAATCGCCAGTTCGGTGCTAGATGCCATTCGAACGGAAGCCCGGCTCCGTCCCCGAATGCGCGTCTCCAAGGTCGGGGTGCGCATCGGGGACTTGGCGGGCTTAGACCCCGACGCGTTGAGTTTCTGTTTCGAGGCATTGACCAAAGAGACGGATCTCGAGTCCGTGGTTCTTGAGATCGAGCGCAAGCCGAGGTGTCACCGTTGCTCGCGCTGCGCCAATGAATTTGTGGTTGTGAATTATGAAACCTCATGCCCCGAATGCGGCGAGGAATTAACCGTGTTTCTGAGTGGGGATGAACTCGAACTCGCGTATCTTGAGATGGAGGATGTATGACCCAGATACCCCTCGAACGAAAGGTCTTGAATGAAAATGACCGGGTCGCGAACGAGCTGCGAGCACGCTTTGCGGAGCACGGAATTCTCTGTTTGAATCTGGTCAGTTCTCCAGGAGCGGGGAAAACAAGCCTGCTCGAGCGCACCTTGGAAGCCTTTGCTCCCGCGCAGAGAGTGGCCGTCCTCACGGGTGACATTCAAACAGACAACGACGCCGTTCGTCTCGCCCGTTTCGGTTTTCCAGCACGGCAAATCACCACGGGCGGAACCTGCCATCTCGATGCGCGCATGATCGAAAAAGCGCTTGCCGGTTGGAATCTTGCGGACTTGGACCTGTTGCTGATCGAAAACGTCGGTAACCTTGTCTGTCCCTCCAGTTATGACCTGGGAGAAGCGGCAAAGATTGTCGTTCTCAGCGTGACCGAAGGCGAAGACAAGCCGCTGAAATATCCTGCCATGTTTTTCCGTTCCGAGCTTCTAATCTTAAGCAAGGTCGATCTGCTGCCATATGTGCCTTTCAGTATGGTGAAGGCTCGAGAGAATGCGCGGAGGGTTCATCCCGGGATGGAGATCATCGACGTCTCCTGCTTGACGGGAGAAGGATTGCCCAAGTGGCAAGCTTGGCTCGAAAGCAAAATGGCGTCCTCGGCAAAAACGATGGCAGCAACCTAGGCTTCGCATGCGAGTTCGGCGGCGCATCCACGTTGCAGGAATTGTTCAGGGTGTTGGATTCCGTCCCTACGTTTATCGCCTCGCCACCGAACGACATCTGGCCGGACAAATCGCCAATACTTCATCAGGTGTGGTCATTGAAGTAGAGGGTGCGGAGGAAGTGGTGGATGACTTCCTTTCATCCCTGCCCGTCCAAGCGCCCCCTCTAGCGATGGTTACTGATATCCGGGTGGCCGAAATCCATCACACAGGGAAGAGCGATTTCTGCATTCTTCCCAGTGATCCGTCAGCCCCAGTTCGAACGCTCATTTCTTCAGACATCGCAACGTGTGACGATTGCCTCCGCGAGCTGTTCGATCCTGCCGACCGCCGCTTTCACTATCCTTTTATCAATTGTACGAACTGCGGGCCGAGATTCTCTATCGTGAAGGGGATTCCGTACGATCGTCCGCGGACCTCGATGTCTGTCTTCCCCATGTGCCCGTGCTGCCTCGCTGAATACGAGAACCCGCGCGACAGGCGCTTCCACGCCCAGCCCAACGCCTGCTGGCACTGCGGCCCGCAACTGGAACTATGTGACTCGCGAGGGCAGCGCCTCTCGGTCGACGACCCGATCGCCGAGACGGTTGCACGACTGCGTGCCGGCGACATCGTCGCGGTAAAAGGGCTGGGTGGATTTCACTTGGCAGTAGATGCTACAAACGCCGGGGCGGTGGACCGACTCCGCGAGCGCAAGCGCCGCATCGAAAAACCCTTCGCCGTGATGATCTCCGATCTCGAAACGGTCTCCCACATCTGCGTGCTTGGTTCTGAAGAACGAGAGCTACTCTCCCTGCCGCAGCGTCCCATTGTGCTGCTTCGGAGAATAAACCCATGCTCCCTCACGGACAACGTGGCTCCGTTCAACCAGTATTTGGGAATCTTCCTCCCCTACACGCCCATTCATCATTTGCTTTTTAAAGAGGGCGACCTCCAAGCACTGGTAATGACCAGCGGCAACTTAAGCGAAGAGCCGATCGCCATCGGGAACTCCGAGGCGGTCACAAGACTCGGTGACATCGCCGATTGGTTTCTGTTGCATAATCGCGAAATTCTTCTTCGGTGCGATGATTCCGTTGTCCGCCGCACCGCCGGCCGCACGCGCCAAATACGCCGCTCTCGTGGCTTTGTACCAGTCCCCGTGTTCCTGAAGAGAGAATTCCCACCGACGCTGGCCGTGGGAGGAGAGTTGAAAAATACGATCTGCCTCCTGCGCGGGAGGGAAGCCTTCCTCAGTCAGCATATCGGCGACCTGGAAAACGTTGAGGCTTACAAATTCTTTCAAGAAGCCGTCGACCATCTCCAAAGAATCCTCGAGGTTCGACCAGGTATTGTGGCCTACGACCTGCATCCTGACTATTTCGCGACTCGCTGGGCGCGAAAGCAGCCAGGAATGCAAGCTGTGGGTGTACAGCACCATCATGCGCATATCGCCAGTTGCATGGCCGAAAATGATCTCGAAGGACGAGTCATCGGATTCGTTCTTGATGGCACTGGGTATGGCATGGACGGCCGCATCTGGGGCGGCGAAGTCTTGTTAGCGGACTACCTGGACTTCGAGCGCGTGGCGCAGCTCGCCTATGTTTCCTTGCCTGGCGGCGCTGCAGCGATCCGTGAGCCATGGCGCATGGCCGTGAGCCACCTGTGGGCAACCTTCGGGCCCGAACTTCTTAAACTGCGCATCTCTTTCTTACAGCAGATTCCGCAGAAAAGAGTTCTAACTGTTCTTCGAATGATAGAGCATCAGGTGAATTCTCCTCTGACCTCCAGTTGTGGACGCCTCTTCGATGCTGTGGCAGCAGTCATCAATCTTCGCCGCGAAGTGAATTTCGAAGCGCAAGCGGCTGTTGAACTCGAAATGTGCCGAGACGAAACTGCCAGGGGACAGCCCTATCCTTTTGGGTTGAACGAAGCAGGTGGTCTGTTGCAGATCGACTGCCGGCCGCTATTTCGCGCAATCGTCGAGGACTTGCTACGAGGGGCAACGACAGGCGAAATCAGCCAGCGTTTCCATGACGGACTGGTCGAAGCGCTGGCAGCAATTGCGCGGATTCTCCGCAAACGGACAACCTTGAACACGGTGTGCCTGAGTGGAGGGAGTTTTCAGAACGCTTATCTCGCAAGCCATTTGGAGCAACAACTGCAAAGCGAAGGGTTCGAAGTCCATACGCACTCTCAAGTGCCTGCTGGAGACGGTGGAATCAGTCTCGGCCAGGCGGTTGTGGCCGCGCATCGCGTGGGCTCGGAGGATTTGCACTTCTCGGCAACCGATACGGAAGTTGAAAAAGTTGAATGACTAGGTGACTGTTCGTGGGATCGGTTTAAGACGGATTTAGTTGCACTTTGGATGTAATGATTAGCCTGCTTTCCATCATCGCGCTGGGATTCTTCCTCGGGATGCGGCATGCCACCGATCCCGACCATGTCATCGCCATCACTACGCTCGTGGCGCGTCACCGCACGATCAAGGGCGCTTCCCTGATTGGCGTGTTGTGGGGAGTCGGCCACACGCTCACAATTGTCGCCGTTGGTGGCGCCATCGTTCTCCTCGGATGGGTCATTCCCGCACGAATCGGTCTGTCCATGGAGTTCTCCGTTGCGCTGATGCTGATTCTCCTGGGCATCATGAATCTCACTGGCTTCCTCAAGTGGATCAACGGCCGTCTTTCTTCCACGCATGGCGACCAAATTGAGCCTCAGTCTGATTCGCACATTCACTTCGATCACATCCATTTGCATCGGCACACACACGATCCTGCCGGGCAGGACCACGATACCGAGGACATGTCCCTAATCTGGTTCGATCCTCACGTTGGACGCGTCGGCCTCTTCCAGCTCGTACGTCCGCTCGTCGTGGGTATCGTGCACGGGCTCGCTGGCTCTGCCGCCGTTGCGCTCCTCGTCTTAACAACGATTCCCGATCCCCGTTGGGCGGGGGTCTACCTGTTCGTCTTTGGCATCGGAACCATCGCGGGGATGATTCTCATCACGGCAGCCATCAGCTTGCCCGTTGTGTTTGCCGGTAAACTTTCCTCGCGCGTCGGTTGGGGACTTCGCGTATCTTCCGGTCTGATCAGCTTGGGGTTCGGCCTCTTTCTCGCCTATCAGGTCGGGTTCGCAGGCGGTTTGTTTAGTGACCGCCCGCCATGGACCCCACGCTGAGAGAGGGAAGGATCGGGCAGACACTCCCATGGACGGGCTGTGAACATGGCTAGGCGACGGTTTCCAAGCTCCACTCCAGCATCCGCTAGCTGGTGATCGGGATTTCTATAAGCCTTTCGCCGGAAGAATTACCGAGCAGAGCACTGCTAGATAATGGCAGGTACTTGCCGCCAAAACGAAGCCATGCCAGATGGCGTGATTGTACGGGACCTTTTTCCACGCATAAAACACCACGCCCACCGTGTATAGCAGTCCGCCGGCCAGCAACCAAAGGAGTCCGCTGTGCGGGACCGAGAGAAGCATCGGCTTGACTGCAACAAGCGCGAGCCAACCCATTAAAAGGTACACCGCCGTGGACAGGACCGGAAAATGCTCCACAAACCACACCTTGAAGAGAATCCCCGCCATCGCAAGTCCCCAGATGACTCCGAACAGAGACCAACCCCAGCTTCCACGCAGGTTGACGAGCAAGAACGGGGTGTACGTCCCGGCGATGAGCAGATAGATGGCGGAATGGTCGCAGGTTTTGAGAACTCGCTTCAGCCGCCTGGAGGGAATGCCGTGATAGAGCGTGGAGGCCGTATAGAGGCAGATGAGGGTGCTGCCGTAGACCGCGCAACTTACGATTCGCCACGCGCTGCCACGCATGGCTGCGAGGACCACCAGCACGATGAAGCCCGCGACACTCAGCGCCAAGCCAACGCCGTGCGTCAGGCTGTTCGCCAGTTCTTCGGCGGATAGGCGGCGGGTTGAGACGTGTGTCATCAGATTTCGCTATTGATTTTCAGGCACGCCGGCGTGAAGAGCAACAAGCAAATGGCTCCTGCCACTACTAGCGGACCACCATCTCCACCGGTCTGCGTGGACTCGCCAGTCCCGGCCTGACCGCATACCCCATGTAAAACATGAATGTTGGTTCCCATGCTGTGTCGCCGATCAACTCCGCGAGCAGCGCGGCGTGCCGCGCCTCCTGGCCGGTGCTTCGCTCGTGGTCCACCATTTCCACGGCCTCATTCGCCGGACGTCCTGCCACGCCGCGCGCTGTCGCGAATAGGTGCGCCCGCTGCCAGATTCTTCCAGCACGCAGGCATTGTTCCGGGTCGTAGCGACCACGCACCGCAATTAGTCCAAACAGTGGAGCTGTCAAAAGCAAGTTCAAATATAAGCTTTTGGCGCTCGCGAACTGCCGCCGTAGCACCGACGCCGGCACCATCTTCGCCACCGTTGCCTGCCCCGGTGACAATCCAAACGCGTCCACTGTCAGACCATCGCGGTACTCCTGCACTGACTTCCACCTAAGCCGGATCCACTCTTCGCTACCGTGTGCGACCGCGGGATCGGCATACAACACATCGTTGGCCTCTGAGATCATCCCGGCGGTCTTCTTGCGGTCCTTCTCCTCTGTGAACAGGAAAACCCTGACGTCTGGTTCGTCGTTGGTAAGCGCTCGCATCTTCTCCACGAAATCCCCATGCAGGGATCTGTTCGGATCATACGGATTGCGATTCGTGTGCCGCCGCGGAATCGCATCGTAGAGTTCGCTCTGCTGGCGTGTTCCCGCAGTGAGTTCCATCCTCGCCACCATCTGCGGCTGTGGTGCCGGGCTCGTCCCCGTAAGCTTTCCCGGCATCAACGTCAGCGCTGCCTGGTAACCATTCGCCCCCGCCGCAAGCATCAGGTTTTCCAGCGCGCATCCCAGGCCGAGGTGCTGTTCTCGCAAAAAAGGGTCAAGCGCGCCGGTGTTGCGATCTGTGTCCGCGTACAGTTCGATTGATGAACTCGCAACCTTGAACAGCCATGGCTGCGTATTGTGCGGACTTGCGGCCAGAATCGCCGCACGCACCAGCCCGAGAGGTCCGTCCTTTGTGGAATACCAGTTTTTCCACGGCTCGTACGCCGGACCCTGACCCACGCTGAACACGCCTTGATCCCAAGCGCGCCACACGCCGCCCCCAGCGACCAGCACGGTCACAATTCCTGCCCCTTTTAGGAATGCCCTGCGCTCCATGCACCGCCTCCTCGGGGGCCGTTTCGTGTCAATTATTTCTTCAGCAAGACAGCATGACTGCGGCGAATGCTCGGACGGTTAGCCACGATAAACCCGGCTTGGCTGGCGGCTTCCAATTCCGCATCCCACAGTGCGGCCTTCACGTGGCCAGCAGGCTCGACAAACAGAATGGAGCCACTCGGTTTCAAAGCGCGAGAGAGTTCGGCGAAGAAAGAACTCGCGGAAGGCATTTCATGCACGACCGCAAAGACAAGCGCGAAATCGGCAGAGCCGGCCAAGTCTGCCAGCCCCATCGAGTCGGGCTGGACCAAGCGGATATTCACGCGCCCCGGAAGCCCGGCCTTTGCGAGCCGACGCCTGAGCCCGTCGAGCATCTTGGACTGGATATCCAGGGCGACGACTCGGCCAGACGCACCTACCAAACGAGCCAGTTCGACCGTAAAAAAGCCCATCCCCGAGCCGGGCTCAAGAACGGTCATCCCTTCATGAACATAGGGCGCCAGCAGTTTCCGGGGGTTGGCCATCAGGCGCCGCAACGGGCTCGCCAGCAAATATCCCAGCCACCATGGACAAACACGGTGAGCCACGGGTTCTCCTCCCTCGAGCCCTGCTGTAGTGCAAAGAAATGATACCAGGCTGCTCACAGATTTCGGGGCGGCCTGCGGGGTCGACGCACAAGAAAGGCTCGTATTGTTGGAGAGAGGGCCGAGATAATGCCTTTTCCTTTTCGGTCGGACTCGCCTTCTAGCCACAAGGAGTGGCATAATGGCAAACATCCCAAGCATCACGTAATAGACCGCTCTCGACACAGTGTCTCGGGTTGCTAGATACTCTCTCATCGAGATGCCGCGAAGCCAGAGCACCTATCCGAATTCCGCGACGAGCAGGAGGCTGAGACCAATGCCGCCCATTCCGAGTCGGGCCAACGGCACGTACGGTATGGCGAAATGCCGAACTATCCACCGAGCCGCCACAATCGTGACGACGAGCATGAGCGGCGCCTCCATCAGTTCGGCCAACCGCGTGGCCAAGCGGGGGACGACCCACAGCGTGCGAACGGTGCCAAGCAGGAAGCCGACCCCGAACACACATGCGAAATAGAGTACGCCCGCTTTCAGAATCTGCATCATCGTTTGGTGCCTTTTCGTTGGTGTCTGGTGGGATGCCCGCCCATGAAAAACTCTCTCATTTCAGCCAGAACCACAGCAAGGTCAATTCGTTGACTACGAAGAGCGTGCCGAAAATTGCCTTATTGTGCCGCGCCACCCAGTTCGGCAGGTAAATATCGAAGTTGTCTACTCGATCTTCCGTGAACCGACCCGCCAGGTTTGTTAGCGGACATCGTCCTTGATTGAGGGCAAGCACGCCGACCTCAGCGAGGATAATCATGGTCAGGATTGTCGCCCAGTCGAAGCGATGCAGCAGTGGCGCGATGGGCAGCGCCAGGATGCCTCCGGCCAACACGGCCCAAACTGCCGTGTGCAGGAGCTTGATCGCCACCAGAGCGTTGACACCCCGAGGTCTATCAGCCATTTCGTTACGGAGCTATTCAAGATGAAACACCAGATCTTTGTTACGGTGCAAGGCGGAGTTGCAGAGGTTTGCGAAGATACCGTGCCTGATGGAATCGTCGTTGAGATTCTTGACTTCGACAACTTCGCTGCGAATCCCGAAAGAGAACTCTCCTTGTGGTCTCCAGAACTCCGCGAATACTGGGCAAAGAACCACGCGCAATGGGGTCGCTGTGGCAACGATTGTCCCTGTGGGGTCAAGAGAATGGCCTCATAGCAGTTTGACAGGAATTCCTGCCGAAGACCTTCCGTGCTAATGACTTTCGCGCTCCACCCCTAGCCATCCGTCATCCCTCTCCGTCGTGATTCGACTGCATTATTTGTCAGCAGGTCGAGATTCCCCCCACGAAATTTCAATGGACCAATCCAGAACATCCTGCGTCGGATGCGGCCCCGCGTCACCCGAAAGGAGAAACACACGATGCGTTGTCCATATTGCGGAGACAGACGAACAGAAGTGCTCAAGACCGTGTACCGCGGCCACAGCTCCTATCGCCACCGGCGATGCGTCTACTGCGGGTCCCGCTTTAGTACCCAAGAGAGGCCAGTACACTGGAGCCGCGTGGATCGAAAGTGGCCAGGTCCGCGCCCAATGCGGAACGGGTGGAGGAAAGGGCGGACGCCAGCTCTGCGGGGGAAGTGTGAGGTTGAGGCGTGTGGAGTGGACTTCAAGCAGGCAGGAGTCAGGCGCCACGTGGACCACATCGTGCCGGCGAGATTGATTAGGCGCTTGAAAGCTGGCAATCCAGACCGCCGGGAAAACCTTCAGTGCATCTGTGGTACCTGCCACGGGTACAAGCTTCAAGCAGACCACAAGCTGTGCTTGGGGGATAAGCTAGGCTACCTGGAGATTCTTCGTACCCACCGCTTTGACCTTGCACGGGCCGAGCAAGCGCTGGCCCTGTACGGCCTATAGCTTATTCTGAGTAGGTCGCTGATTGCGCCCTCCCAGCCACCATGGGCACACATGTTTAGACATGCATTCCCATCCGCAATGTGTCGAAGTTCACGCTTTTGAGCGTGGATGTCAATCCCCGCCATGTTCGGACCTTGGTTACGAGATGGATTGACTTCATTTTAAGATGATAAAGGATTCGTTATACCGATACATCAAGAAATCGGCTGCAGGATACGCATCGGTTTATCTACACCGTATTGAGCGCCTAGTTCGGGCCAGATGACTCGTGGAGGCTATGCCGCTGTGGCGGAGAGAAGGCCCCTTCGTTTCAACGGTTTCCACTGGTGGTCGCCCCGCAAGTACTGCCACAGGCCCTGTAGGCGCCAGATCATGTGCAACTGCCGATAAGGGAAATGTTCGAAGAAGCAGTAACTCACGAGCCGGACGACGTCTTTCCAGTCGTTGTAGCGTTTGTAGGTGATTTCCTCTTGCAACACGGAGCCGATCGAAATTACCGTGGCAAAAGCATACCCGAAAATCAAGAACTGTAGGAAAAATGTCCGGCTCAGTGTGCCGAGGGCCGCTGCGAGAAGAATCGTTGCAATTCCAAGGGTTTCCATAATCGGCGCGAATAACTCGAAGAACCACAAATAAGGAAGCGCAAACCAGCCAATCCTTCCGTAGCGGGGGCGAAAAAGCATGTCCCGGTTTGGCCAAAGGACGTCCAGCAAACCCTTCTGCCAGCGCGCGCGCTGCCTTGCGAGTGACCGGAGGTCGGAGGGCGCTTCAGTCCAGCACATGGGATCGGGAACAAACCGAATCTGGTAATCGGCTCCTTTTTCACGCAGGTGGCGATGCATTCGCGCTACCAGGTCCATGTCTTCTCCGATAGAGCTCGCGCGATAACCACCGACTGCGCGCACCAGATCCGTTCGAAACACACCGAACGCGCCGGAGATAATCGTGAGCATGTTTCCCTGTGCCCACGCTTCCCGGCCAATCAAAAATGCCCTCAGATACTCGATGACCTGGATTGCTTCGATGCTGCTGTGGGGCAGGCGCACCCGCCGCAATTGTCCCTGCACGAGTTCGGAGCCGTTCAGCACGCGAACGATGCCGCCTACGGCCACGACGCGTTTGGGGTCTTCTAACATGGGCACCATAATGCGCAGTAACGCGTCGCGTTCCAGGACGGAGTCTGCATCGACGACGCATACGTACGGTGAGGTCGCAGCATTCAAGCCTGCGTTGATGGCGTCGGCTTTGCTTCCTGCAGCCTTTTTGTCAATCACCACCAAATTGGACTCCGCGTCGCTTCGATATAACCCTCGGACTGGCGCGCTCTTGGTCATAGGAACATACACCGCGCGCACGCGCCGTAGACGAAACTCGTCGCGTAGTTCCTCCAGGGTGCGGTCCTGGGATCCGTCGTTGACAACGATGATTTCCAATTCGGGGTAGTCCAGCGCCAACAGGTTGCGGATGTTCACGCAAATGGAAGCCTCTTCATTATGCCCCGGGACAATGATGGTGATCGGCGGCGTCATAGGTGTGTCCTTAATCCAATTCAGCCGATGGCTTTCGAGCCTGCGCTGGTGCCGGGCGCTCGTTTTCAGAGCGATAATCAACATTACGAGGTACGCTAAATTGCTGGCCAAGTAGTACCAAAACAGAGTCTGATTCGAGATCTCCAGGAATCGAATCATTGCCCGAGTGCCTCCTGGTTATAGACTTCTCGTCTGGTCGGCCTGTCCTTCATTGGCAATGCGCCGGTCTGTAGCACTTTCAGCAGCGTGCCCTTTTCTTCTTCATCAGTGCGTGTGCTGTTCTGGACTTGCGTTTCTAGCTTTCCACGCAGGTCCGCATTCTCGATGGCGGTCAAATAGGCGTGCAAGCCGTAGCGATCCCGCAGTTGAATGACTCGCTGGAAGATCGGAACCATGACCGCTCTGAATTGCACAAGCGCTTCCGCGGCCCGCAGCCGCACCAGGCGGTTCGAATCGGTTAGCCCTTTCAGCAGCGTGGGAATCGCGCGCGGATCGGCAAGGTTTCCGATGCCGATGATGGCGCGCAGCCGGACAAACCAGGTACGGTCTTGAGCGAGTTCGCTGAGTGCGTCGAAAGCCACGCCTGCATCCACATGTGACATGGCGCGAGCTGCTGCTGCTCGTAGCTCTTCGTGCTCGTCGGCCACAAATTGGAGCAGTTCCAATCCGAGCGCAGGTGTTGCGACCTCGCCAAGGACTCTTCCCAGGATTTCGCGCAGCTGTCCCTCGGCTTGCTTCACATAGGGGAGGAGCAGTTGCGGCCGTTCCGTGCAGCACTGAATAAGTGCGCTTTGCAATGGAAGCGCAGGCACCTGCAAACCAATTTCTCCCACCCAGGCTAGTATCTCCTCGGCCGCCAGGGGGCATGCGGTCCTCCCTAGCCCACGGAGGGCCGCAAGCTTAACTTCGAGATGGTGGTCTCGCAGCGCTTCGGCTAGCGCGGGAATTCCTTCGGGTGCGCGGGTTCTGCCGAGCGCTACGAGCGCTCGCATGCGCTTCCAGCCCTTCAGGTGTCGGGCCTCGAAGATCCGTTTTTCGATGAGGCCGCTAGCGCGTATGAACTTCAGGAGCCGCGCAGATTCCTCCGGCCCCGCCGCTTCGAAGGCATCTAGCGCAATCGCCTCGACGATGCGCCGGTCGAATGTTTTTCCTCGCCATCTCTCATAAGGAATTTTCCCGGAGATCAGGGCGTCCCATTGCTGACGCATTTCGAAGACGCGTTTGTCGCGCTTGGCGAAAAACCGCTTGCGGTAGGCTCGCCGCAGGAAGATGAAGGCGAGCAACAGCGCATCCGCTGCGATAGCCAGAAGGATGGCCTTGAACACGAATGCCGCCGGGCCTAACCTCCAGAGTTTTTCAAAAATGGATGCCATAGCTCACTCCAAAAGTCGTGTCAGATCGGTTTTGCGTGCGCTTTTGATAGCCGGCGTACCCCGTTAGGTCCTGCCGGTCTGTAATCTCCAATCGCAATCCACCACCGTAAGTTTGCGAGGCGAAACTGCCGATTTGATCCACGATCGCGAAGTTTTCCGTACCCGCCGCGAATAACACATTTCCAGAAAACCTCTTGTCGCCCCAGCTGGCGAGGGGAAATGACAGGCGCGCGATTCCCGAGGGTCGCCACTCTGCGTCCGTCCCTGAAAATGCGCTCCGCGAGCCGGTGGTTCCCAGCGTGAAAGTCCAGTTTTGGGGAAGGTAGAGGAGCGTTGTCCCGGTCAAGGATAGGATTCGCGCCGATTGATACCAATACCAGTGCTGTGTGTAGCTGAATTCCACTCCGCGAACGAGACCGCTTTCGCCGGTTTTCCACCCGTGGTCGAGGTCGAAAAACGCTTCACTTCTGGGAATTACCGCGTTATCGTGACCGATGGCTCCGCCTACGGTAAGGGCACCCCATGTCGATTGACGCCGCGTAATGCTTCCTACAAACTTTCCAGCTTCAGCACCGGAGCGTTGATAGAAATCTCCCGCAACGCTGGTGGTCCAGTGTGAAGTCCATTGCGAAACAACGCTCATCCGCTCATCGTGAAAGCCGGCGGAGTAACTGAGCAGGTCGTTGTCCTGGCCTATCCGCAGCTCGTGTTGTGGTCCTCGGCGCACGGAAACCAAGCCTTCGCGTGCTTCCGTGCTTCCCGGATCCAAATACAGCGCCGATTGAAATTCCGATTGCGCTTCTTTTCTTTGGCCTTCCGCTCGCAGAATTCGCGCTAGTGCGGCGTGAATGTCAGACCGCTTAGGATCCAGTTCTTCTGCCGTGTTGATGGCCCGCTGTGCTTCAGAAAGTTTTCCCTCGCGCTGGTAAACGCTTGCGAGCCCCATCCAATTGTCCGGATCCGTCCGAAAGACTTGGAGGATTTCGAGATACTCTTTTTCTGCTTCTGGAAGTTTTCCGGCCCAAGCCAGCACGCGCGCCCGCCAAGCGCGCACGTCCATGTCCTGTGGCGCCCGTGCGACTTCTTGCTCGACCAGCCGCATGGCGGAGTCCCAGTCTTTGGCTTCGGCGTATTTGCGTACTTGCGCTTGCCAGGCGGGCACTTGGCTCCCTCCAGCCGCAGGCGAAACAGCGAGGAGCAATGCGATGGTCATGATGCGAATGACCATTCGCGAGCGGCCGTTTCGCCGCAAGTCTTGGGCGGAGAGTTTTTCTATTGACAGCAAGTTGAGCCTCCTAAGAGATTGCGGACAACTCTCACGGCGACGAATCGGCCGTGTTTCAGCAAGCAGGCGCTGGTGTAAGCTCAATACGATTTCGCCCGCCCCGTTTAGCTGAGTACAGAGCGGTATCCGCCTGTTCCCGGAGCCTGCCGAAAGCAGACGCCTTCTGACTTCCTTCAAAACCTGCAAGCCCAAAACTGGCGGTTATGCCGACTGTGCATCCTCCGAACGTGACCGGCGTGTTCGATAGCTGCATTCGAATGCGATCGATTACCTTGATTGCGTTCTCTTTGTTTGTGTGAGTTAAGACGAGCAGAAACTCCTCGCCACCAAGACGGCCGCAAAGGTCGCCTTTCCGCAGGGAACTCTTGAGAATTTTTGAAAATCCCTTCAGAACGGCATCCCCAGCATCATGCCCGAAGGTATCGTTCACTTGTTTGAAGTGATCTAAGTCAGCCAAGGCTATCCAAAACGGGAAACCATGCCTGGCAGCGTTGCTGAGTTGACCTGCGGCCCAATCCTCAATGGCACGGCGATTGGGCAGTCCGGTGAGAGCGTCGGTGAGTGCAAGCTCTTCCAGTTGCTTGTTCTTCGTCTCTATCTGTCGCTGTAGACCTGTAATCCTAGCCCCTACACCCACACGCGCGAGAAGTTCACCTCGGTGAAAAGGCTTGGTCAGATAATCATCTGCGCCCAGAGCAAGCGCTTCTACGAGGTTCTCTTTGCCAGTCTGGGCAGTGAGCACAATGGTGTAGGCGTAGGAGTCCTGCGAACTTGAACGTATGTGCTGACAGATCTCGCGCCCGGAAAGGTCAGGCAGCATCCAGTCCGTAATTACGACGTCGGGTTTATGTTTCTCAAACAGCTCAATTCCGCTCTGGCCGTTCGTCGCGAGGATAAGGCTATATCCCTTCTCCAGCAGCGGCAGTTCGACTAGCTTTCGAGCGACCGGTGAATCGTCGATGATCAGTACTTTGAATCTCTCTTCTGCGGGGGACATATTTTTCTCCAAGCAATTCCTTATCAGCTGCTTTGGACCCCAAAGATCTACAAGTGACAAGCCTCTTTCAGCTCGGTCCGTTAGGGAGGGAAGCAACCATTTGGCCAACACTAGTGGCTGTTTATGTCATTCTGTTTCAATGACATACGAAATGCCGTAGTGCGGGACCTCAGTTTTTCATGTGGGCCGAAATGTCTGGAAAACAGACGACTGTCTGTGATCGAGCCAAGTATGGTCAGCCGTCCAGAGCGGATTCGAGCGTTACGAACATTGAATAAGGCTTTCTGATGAGTGGGTCGTGGTGGCAAGGCCAGGGCTGAACGAACCCAGAACTTCGCTCAGGTGCCAACCTGGTCGGTGGAGCAAACTGATGCTCTGCCTGGGCGAGTTGGCGCAGCCCCAGGGGACTTCAGCGTTCCCTTACCCCCTACTCCAACGAGTTGGACGAATTGGTGCTGCGTGGAACTGCGCCGGCCTCGGGCGTTTCGCATTCACCTAAAATGCGATAGAGTTTCGCTCGACTGACTCCAAGCAGTTCTGCAGCGCGCACTTTGTTTCCACCCGCGCTTTTCAGCACGCGGAGCGTATGGGCTCTTTCCACCTCTTCGAGTGTAGAAAAGGCGTCGCCTTCTAGGACTTCAACTGGCGCTTCCATTTCGCGTCTCTCGCGGAGATATTCCGGAAGGTCGCCAACGTCGATAGTGTCCCCCTCGGTCATCATGCAGGCGCTTCCGAGTACATTCTCAAGCTCTCGCACATTTCCCGGCCAGGAGTACCTAGCGAGCAAAACCTCAGCGCGTCTGGTGGTTCCACGCAACGGTTTGCGGTATTGCTCCGCGAACCGTTTTATGAAATACCGCTCAAGCAGAGGCAGATCCTCTTTTCTTTGCGTAAGAGATGGGAGTTTAATCTGCACCATGGAGAGCCGGTAGAAGAGATCTTCACGAAATCGTTGATTTCTTACCATTTGGTTTAGGTCCCGGTGCGTCGCCGCGATAACTCTGACGTCCACCTGCCGGGTCACAGGAGAGCCTACCCTCTGAATCTCCTGGTTCTGTAGAACGCGTAACAGCTTTGCCTGCATGGAGAGAGAAAGCTCGCCTACTTCGTCCAAAAGCACCGTCCCTCTGTTCGCTGCTTCAAACACCCCGACGCGATCCTGCATTGCTCCGGTGAAGGCCCCCTTGACGTGGCCGAACAGTTCGCTCTCTGCCAGAGTCTCGACAACTGCCGAACAGTTGCAGGTCACATATGGTCCGGAGCACGCCGGGCTCAGCTTGTGCAATGCTTGGGCGGCAAGCTCTTTGCCTACTCCCGTCTCGCCGGTTAGCAGAACGGTACGGAAATGCGGTGCAACGCGCCGGATGCGGTGGAAGACTTCGAGCATCGCGGCGCTGTGTCCCACCATAGCTCCGAATTGGGAGTTTTCAAGAAGCTCATGCTCCAACTCCAGGCAACGCTGTCCCTTGTGCAGCTCCGAGAGCAGCGATTCCACTCGTTTCTCGAGCTTTTCCACATCAACTGGCTTGGTTAGGTAATCTGCGGCACCTTTCTGGATGGCTTCCACAGCGGATTCCGTGCTGTATTGACCCGTGAGCAAAACTACCTCAATGGAAGGGTCGAACTCGACGACCTTTTCGAGCGTCTCCAGCCCGCTCATCCCTGGCATCACCAAATCGACCACAACCAGGTTCGGGCGTTCTTTATAAACCAGTTCAAGTCCCGCCTGGGGATTCGTGGCGGTATGAACCCTCACGTTCTCGCGGGAGAGCACGTTCGCGATGAATTTGATGTGTTGCTCGTCGTCATCAATTGCGACAACTCGCAATGCCGAGCCGGGAGCAGCAGACATTTGGCTACCTTGAAGAGCGAAAAGACGGAATTTCGGATGTTGACCCTATCCCTATTGTAGAGTCCCGTTGCCATACAGACAGCGCGTCGTGGTCTGAATGTTCCAGAATCGTGCGGGGGCATAGTAGGCAAAGCTTGAAGCGACTTCCTGATGGCGCTTTCTGCCGGAGCGCACTGCCGGGCCGATTCGCCGCGAGAAGTCTGCCCCAGCCACAGACAGCTGTTTGTATTCCAGACAATTTTGGATCCTCTAGAAAATTCAGGTTCAAACTAGTCAGTTCGTATGTCATTGAAAAGACACGCATAAGCAGTTTGCCGACACCGGCTTAGTAACTGGCTCTTTCCTTGCATGTCTTTGGACGAACCGCAAAAAGCGTCTCCTTTCAGGAGGTTACTTTGCACGAGGTGGAGCAACTAACGGGGCAGCACGCGCGGCCCAGCAGCCGCATTGCCAAAGAGATCGCCATTCTCTTAGCCGGCTGCGACGCCAATGGCAAGCAATTCATAGAAAAAACAAAGACGGTAGTCCTGAGCCGTTACGGCGCAGGTATCGTTTCGAAGTACAAGCTTGTCATCGAGCAAGAGCTGATCCTTGTTCATGGGGAATCCAATAAAGAAGCCGACATCCGCATCGTAGGACAGATTGGCTCCGCGGATGGCTCTTATACCTACGGCGTTGCTTTCCTCCACCCCGAGGTCAATTTCTGAGGCGTCGAGTTTCCTTCCTTGACAGGTACAGAAATCACAGCGGGAAGCACGCCATTTCAATGCACAATTTGCGGTTGCCGCGAAGTGATCGGTCAGGAGGCTCTCGAATTGGACGTCTACGCCACCCACGGAGCAATTCTTCGCGACTGTAAACACTGTGTCAGGTCGACCCTGTGGAAGAAGGTTTCTGGAGTGGTCTTAGAGTCCGCACGACTGTCCGAGGCGCCTGCTTCCTCCGGCCAAGCCACTCTTTCCGAAAGGCGCTCTCCGACGGTCCCTTGAAAGAACAGGGGCAAGCATCATCGTATCAAAGTGCACTTCACCGCTTGTATGCGCAATCCTGGTTCGGAAGATCGCCTGGTTCAGTGCGAAAATGTTTCGCGAGGCGGGCTTTGCTTCAAAAGCAACAATCGTTATTACGAGACCGCACACATCGAAGTTGCGGCTCCTTTCTCTCCAGGCTCTCCCTGCATTTTCGTTCCCGCTGAAATCGTCCACGTGCGCGAACTCCCTGAAGAGCGAATGTTCCGGGGGCGGCGCTCATTATCTTCATTTAGCAAAGGATCGTCTTGCGGCGTAGCTCTTCTAATCCAGAACCCAATGACCGACCTTTTCCGTGAACCGGCAAGCATATCGAGGGTAGGCAGTCTCTTTCCATTCCGAACGAATTACTTGCGCTTTTCCGACATGTGTCTCCCGTGCCCCCACCAGATATACTTCTACAACTGCCCCCTGGGACATTGCTGCGGTACAAGCACATAAGAACGCACTCCGGCTAACGTTCTCAGTCGTGGTGTGACTCTCAAACGCCTCTCCATTGTCATCTGTTCCAGTGATCCTGAGGGGAACCCGCAGGCGCACGCGCACTTCGGAACGCCGTTCTTTTCGGCGAACCTTCAAAAAATCAGCAAGCTGCACGCGCAGCGCGTCGAAATTCACTGGCTTTTCAAAATAGGCCACTGCACCTAAATCGCGGCAGAACTGTTTAGTTGTGGCTCCGGCCTCTCCACTAATGACCAGCACAGGTATCATTTGCGTAGAACTGAGGGACGTAAAGGTCTGGCAGAGCTCAAAGCCGGAGTACTTGGGCATGCGCAAATCCAGCAAAATTGCGTCCGGCTTGTGCTCCAGCGCGAGTGCCAAGGCGTGCTCCGGTTCCCCCGTATCGATCACCTCATAGGTGTCGGCGAGATTCAACCTAATTACCTTGCGCATTGCATCGTCATCGTCCACAACCAAAAGTTTGCTCATTTCTTTTCTCTCCGTTGTTCTGGGTTATTGTGGTCCTCAACGCGTTGGCTAGTTTCCAGCTTGCGTGCTTCTGCTCCACTCTTGATGTCCAGCACCTCGCGCACTTTCTTGATCAGCACTTCCTCGGTAAATGGTTTATGGAGAAGAACCGTTCCTTCCTCAAGAACTCCATGCCGCGCAACAAAGCTGTCGGTGTAGCCCGAGATATACAGGACCCGCATTCCACGCTGCCTGGGCAGCAATCTCTCCGCGAGAACTCTTCCATTCATGCCTGGCATGACGACATCGGTGAGTAAAAGGTCAATTTTTGCTGAGTACCGGGTTTCCACCTGTAAGGCTTCCTCTCCGTCCTGGGCCACGAGGACCTTGAAACCGTGGGATTCGAGGAATGATCGCGTCAGCTTTCGAAGGGCTTCAGAGTCTTCCACCAACAGAATTGTTTCTGATCCACCTACGGTATCATCTACAGCTGTCTTTGCTGCGATGTCGGCAGTTGGCTCATCGACCTGCGGCAAAAAAATCTGAAACGAAGCTCCAAGCCCAGGTTCGCTTTCCACCCAGATATAGCCGCCACTCTGCTTGACCACGCCGTAGACGGTCGCGAGACCCAATCCCGTGCCTTTTCCGACCTCTTTGGTCGTAAAGAAGGGCTCGAAAATGTGAGTGAGGGTGTCTGGATCGATTCCGGTTCCCGAATCGATGACGGCGAGCATGACGTAATGCCCCGGCTTTGCTCCCGGATGCTGCCACGCGTAAGCCTGGTCCAACTCGACATTTGCGGTCTCGATTCGTAGTGTGCCTCCTTCCGGCATGGCATCCCGGGCGTTCACCGCCAGATTCATGATCACCTGTTCGATCTGGCTTTGGTCCGCTCTCACCATTCCCAAGTCCGAACTCAGAGAGGTGTTAGTGGTTATGTCTTCCCCAATCAGGCGGGGGAGCATCTTTGCCATATCCAGCACGAGGTCGTTCAATTTCAGGATCGACGGCGTGAGGATCTGCTGGCGGCTAAAGGCGAGAAGTTGCCGCGTTAAGGATGCCGCGCGCTGTCCCGCTTTTTCGATCTCCTCGGCGCACTCAAGCAGGTCACTCCCGGCGCCTAATCTTCGTTTGAGGACTTGACCGTAGCCAATGATCACACCAAGCAGGTTGTTGAAGTCATGAGCGATTCCACCAGAAAGCCGCCCGACAGCCTCCATCTTTCCGGCCATCCGAAGCTGGCGTTCGAGGATTCTTCTCTCGGTGACATCTTCGGCAAACACATCAAAACAAGGGACACTCTCGTGTTCCTCTTTCACTTTTCTCCCAGTACAGCGGACGGTGATAGGCGCCCCGTCTCTGCGCTTTAATTCCACCTCAACGTCCTTGAACTCGTTTGCGCCCTGCAGGAGTTCCGTGAGTCCGTTAAAGTCAGGAGGATTTCTGAAAACATCTGCTGGGAGGCTGGCATTGAGCAGCTCGTCCAACTTTTCGTACCCTAGCATCTTTTGAAGCGCGGGATTTGCCCTTAGAAGTTTGCCGTCAGCGCTAGCACGGTAGATGCCATAAGGGGCATCTTCGATCATGGATCGAAAGCCGGATTCAGAGACGCGGAGGGACTCCTCAGCCTCTTTCCTTTGGGTGACGTCCCTGTTCACAATGACCAATCGTCCAGGCGCTCCCGAAGGAGATCGAATGACACTGGCCGTGGATTCCAATACGCGCCAAGTACCGTCTTTGTGGCGCATGCGATATTCCATAGGCCTGCCCACGCCTGTGCGACGTGCTTCATTGGCAGCCTCCCGAACGCGATTGCGGTCATCCGGGTGAATCTGCTCGAAAGAGGACGAACTCTGTAATTCTTCCGCCGTGTAGCCAAGCACTTTCTGATAGGACGGGCTGTTGTACAAACGATGGCCTTCCATATCGACAACGGCAATCATGTCGGCCACATTTTCTGTGATGAGCTGGAAGAGTTCCTCTCTCTCGAACAGCCGCCTGCGGGTTCGGTGAAGCTGCAGTTGCTGGTACACCGTGTAAACGTCGAAGAGCAGCACAATTCCTAAAAGACCCCACATCGCGCGCCGCAGATCGAATACGGACCCTGTCTCTCCTGAACGCAAGACCGCGGGCAGGAAGGAGAGGATTCCAGCTGTCAACAACAGGGTAATAATTACTGCGGTGGTCCAAAGCCACCACTCTCGTCGCTCAATGCGACGCAGGTGGCGCTTGGTTCCCATTTGTCCTTCTCTGTAAGTTTGACTTCTATTGACGCCAGGCTTGATCTCATCCGCCATGTTTATCTCCGGAAGGCCCCCGGGGTGTCGATTCCCTTTCTGTGCGTCCGCGCATGGCACACGCGTCGCTTATGCTAATTCAGTCTCTTCGAAAGTCGCGCCCGGCAGCTATCTTTCTCAATCCTTCGCAACGTTTGGTGCGGACAAGATTCTTCATTGGTTCCCAAGTTTTTTGCGCAAAAGCTTAGGCAGATCATGCCCCTTAAACCGCCAAAACCCATTTCTGTTCGGAATTGCGAGCAACCGGGCGCCTCGCAGCAAAGTGCTTGCTGCACGGCCAGGCAGTCGTCCACCCTGCACAAAAGTGGCTGCGACTCCTGTGGGGCCTGCCATGCCGATGCCGCAGCAGCGGACCTAACACTCAGGGTGGGCAGAAGATTTGCACCGGACTCCGACTACGAACTGTCCGCGACAGTGTCAGGCCGCACCGGCTCAGCGACCTGGTCGGTAACCCGAACAAATCTGTGCTGCGCATGCGAATTGCGCGCGACGCGATAGATCATAGGGTCAGTCGAATGAGCTATTGGGGACGCTTTCGGAAGGAGGAGAAGGCGTGAGTGAAGCTCGTGCCCAACAGATGCGGCCCGCAAGACTTCCCTTCGCGGCCGAACTCCGAGCAACTGAATTGAATTCCGGCAGGGAGATTTGGGGCGAGACAACGAATCTAAGCAGGGGCGGCTGTTTCGTACGTACCAGCCAATCATTTCCGCAAGACACGCTGGTGCTCATAGAAATAGAGAACTATGGAGTCCGGTTTGTGACAGATGCCAGAGTCGCTTAAGCTCTTGAGCGTGAAGGAA
>DASSIO010000358.1:0-6086 GCA_035691825.1 Terriglobales bacterium
GGGGTGCGGGCTTCGTCAATCAGGATTGAGTCCACTTCGTCGACAATGGCGAAATTGTGCCCGCGCTGTACGCAGTCGCGGATGTCAAACTTCATGTTGTCGCGCAGGTAATCGAAGCCGAACTCGTTGTTGGTGCCGTAGGTGACGTCGGCGGCGTAGGCGGCGCGGCGCTCGTCGTCATCCAGATCGTGAACAATGACGCCCACGGTGAGCCCGAGGAAGCGGTAAAGCTTGCCCATCCACTCCGAGTCGCGTTTGGCCAGATAGTCATTGACCGTGACCACATGCACGCCGCGCCCGCTGAGGGCATTGAGATAGACGGGAAGAGTAGCAACCAGCGTCTTGCCCTCACCGGTCTTCATTTCGGAGATTTTGCCGCTGTGCAGCACCATACCGCCGATCAATTGCACATCGAAGTGGCGCATGTTGAGCACGCGGCGGCCGGCTTCCCGGACTACGGCAAAGGCTTCTACCAGAACTTCGTCAAGCACTTCCTGCAGCGCTTCGTATTCCGCCTTTTCAAATTCCTTCTGCTGGTCAAAGCCGGCATCGTCCTCGGCTTCGGGGCTGGGGGTCTCTACCTGAGGGCTTTTGGCGACGCGGCTGAGCCGCTCCTGAATGCGCTGCCGGAATTCGTCGGTCTTGGCGCGCAACTCGGCGTCGGTGAGCTTTTGGATCTCCGGCTCAAGCGCATTGATGGCCTGTACATTGGGCATCAAGCTCTTGATGACACGCTCGTTCCTCGTGCCGAAAACCTTGCCTAGCAGTGTGTTAATCAAACTGGAAGTCCTTCAGAGGGCAGAGCATGCCCTGATACCATCTTTAAAAGCCTAGCATATTAGATGCACTACGAGTTGGCGGCGTAGCAGCCTGAATACATCCAGTATAATAGCGGCGTCTGAGATGGAGGCCCTTATGCCCGCACGCCTCTCGTCACTGCTCGCCCTCGCCGTTCTGCTTATCACCCCGGCTTTGGCCAAAGATAAAAAGCCGGTTATTCCCGAAGACGTATTACGAGCACGTACGGTACTGGTCGTGATCGATCCCGATGCCGGGGCGCCGCTGGACCAACCGAGGGCCAACTCGGTCGCACGAGAGAATGTGGAGAAAGCCCTGATGGAATGGGGTCGCTTCAACCTCGTTATGGAGGGCGCAGAACCCGACTTGATCATTACTGTGTCCACCGGGGATAACCGCGCGGTGCGCCCAACCATCAGAGGCGGGCCGATCGATCAGAGGCCTGGATACGGTCAGAGCACTGACTCGAGCATTCGGATCGGCGGACACCAGGGACAGCCACCTCCCACGAACGATCCGAGCATGAGTCCGCAGGATCCGAGACCGCACGTAAGTAACGAGGTTGGACCCACGGAAGACACGTTTGCCGTATATCGCGGCGGAGCCCGTTCCGATCCATTAGACACATCCCCCGTTTGGCGCTATATGGCTAAGGATTGCCTGCGCCCATCGCCGCAGGTACCTGCGGTCGAGAAGTTTCGCAAGATGCTGGCGGACGCGGAGAAGCTGCAGCAAACCAAGAAGCCGTAGCACCCCAGGCTAGCGACGGATGTCTCACTGCGCCTCCGCGCGCTTTTCGTGTATAGTCCCCACGACCCATGCCCACGTTCTATGACCGCTTTGCCGAATGCGCCCAGCGCTGGCCCGACAACGTTGCCCTGGAGCTTCAACGCCACGACCAGATCGTAAGCTGCACCTATTCTGAACTGCGGCAAATGTCTGAATCGGTGAGCCGCTGGATTGTGGAACACGGTTTTGCCCGGGGATCGCGGCTGGCCATCCTGGCCGATAACCATCCTCGCTGGGTCGCGGCTTACCTGGGAATCATCGCCTCCGGCTGCGTGGTCGTGCCCCTCGACACGGCCCTGCATCACGACCAGGTTACGAAGTTGTTGAAGGATGCAGGCGCGTCGGCGGTGTTCTGCGATGTAAAGCACACTCCCGTGGCACGGCCTGCTGCGACAGAACTCAAACTGGGCATGATTCTTGTGGATCCAGATCGCGCGACCAAGCAGTCGTCTGACGATCGTTGGCTGGGAAATTTACCTGCAATCTTCGAGGCTGGAGCGGGCACCTTCAAACCTCAGGATGCGAACAATGACGAACTGGCCTGCCTGATCTACACCTCCGGCACTACCGCCGACCCCAAAGGCGTGATGCTCACTCACGCCAACATTCTTGGGGAGGTGGAAGCTGTTTTCAATTGGGTGGATCTCGGGCCCAGCGATGCTCTCCTTGGAGTTTTGCCACTGTTTCACGTGCTGGCGCAGATGGCCAATCTGCTGCTGCCGCTGATTAAGGGTTCCCGGGTCGTCTATTTGGAAACTCTCAATACCGCGGAACTGATGCGGGCTCTGAGCGAGCGCAATATCACGGCATTCGCGGTGGTGCCACAGTTTTTTTACCTGATTCACGAGCGCCTCACGCAGGAAATCGAAAAACGCGGCCAGGTTACACGCAAGATTTTGGGGGCGATGGTGGCGCTCAACCGCACTCTGCGCAAAATCGGCATCAACGCGGGCCCCGTCTTGTTCAGCAAAGTGCATCGTACGTTAGGGCCGAAGATACGGTATCTCGTCACCGGCGGATCACGCTTCGATCCTGCAGTCGCGCGCGCCTTCCATGATCTGGGAATTGACGTTTTGCAGGCCTACGGCCTCACAGAAACAACAGCCGCCATTTACGCCAATTCTCCGCACGATAACGAGATTGGCTCAGTCGGCAAGGCAATGAAAGGCGTCGAGGGGAAGATCGTCGATCCTCAACCGCAAGAAGAAGGCCCTGCCGTCGGCGAGGTCGCGGTCCGCGGAGCAGTCGTCATGAAAGGCTACTGGAACCGTCCCGACGCCACTTCCGCCGTCTTCCGCGATGGATGGTTCCTCACCGGCGACCTCGGATATTTCGATTCACGTGGACATCTCTTCCTGACCGGGCGCAAGAAAGAAGTGATCGTTCTCAGCAACGGAAAGAACATCTATCCGGAGGAGATCGAAGCTCATTACATGAAGTCGCCGTACATTAAGGAGATCGCCGTGATAGGGCTGGAAGGCAAGCCGGGCGAAGGAGGCGATCGCCTGCACGCCGTGATCGTTCCCAACTTCGATGAACTCCGGCGCCGCAAGATCGTTAATGCCAAGCAAGTCATCCGCTTCGACATTGAAGGGCTGTCGCAGAAGATTGCTTCCACCAAGCGCGTCAGCAGCTACGAAATCTGGCAGGACGATCTGCCCCGCACTACCACGCGCAAGATCAAGCGTTTTGAAGTCGAGAAGAGGGTCCGAACAAATCAAGGAAAGAAGCTCGAGGATGGTTCTGATTTGCCGGTCGAGAAGCCTCTCAGTCCCGAGGAAAACGACTGGCTGAACCAACCTGAAGTGCAGCGTGCCCTGAAGGTCATCCGCGAGGCGGCTCGTTCCGCTCCGGCGACGATACTGCCCACCCTCAACCTGGAACTCGATCTCGGACTTGATTCCATGCAGCGCGTTGAAGTCTTGAGCCGCCTCGAAGAAGAACTGGGCGGCAACCTGGAAGAATCGCAACTAGCCGAGGTTTACACCGTCCGCGATCTTGTAGATGCCGTTTTGCAGAGCGCGGCCAGCGGGGTTGGGGCAGGAACGCGACCGACCATTGCGGGATGGAAAGCCATTCTCAGCGAAGAACCCGACGATCCGGATGTCCTGGCACTGGCTCATCCCAATCGACTCAACGACACCTTCTGGTATCTGGTCTCGCGACTCATTCAAATCGTCGCTCTCGATCGGTTTCAGTTGAAAGTCAGCGGTATTGAGAAGCTTCCCAAGAGCGGGGCCTACATCATTTCGTCGAATCACCAGAGTTATCTTGATCCAGCGCCTATGGCGGGCGTTATGCCGGCGGATGTTTTCTATCGGGCCTTCGCCGTAGGCACCAGCGAAATCTTTGGTAAGGGACTCATGCGCCGCCTGGCGCGATCCATGAAGGTGATTGTCGTCGATCCCGATGCCAATTTGATTCCCGCCATGCGAGCCGGCGCCTTCGGCCTTCGCCATGGAGGCGTACTCGTACTTTATCCGGAGGGCGAGCGTTCGATTGATGGAACGCCCAAAGTCTTCAAGAAAGGCGCGGCGATCCTGTCGATTCATCTGCAGGTGCCGATCGTCCCCGTGGCGATTGATGGATTTTATGAATCATGGCCGCGGAACAGGCCGTTTCAGGGATTCAAACCGCTCAAGATGGTGTTCGGAGATCCGATTGCGCCTCCGCCGGAATCGGCCGCTTCAGAAGAAGCCTACGAAAAACTCACGGCCGAGTTGAAAGCGCGAATCGTCGGCATGTGGGAAAAGCTGCGCGAGAAAGCTTGATTGTCCCCGATCAGGCTCCTGCGCTGGAGGCCTGTCCTCCGAAAATGTTGGCGAATGCATTCACGATCATCGAATCGTAGCGCTTCTCGGCGCGCTTGAGCACTTCCTGGCCTGCCTGTGCGGGAGAAACTTTTGCTCCCCGTTGCCCGCTGATAAGAGCTTCGTATTCTTCGGCAAGCACGAGGATTTGTACTTCGAATGAAGCGTCTTCCGGCTTGCCGCCGCTCTGCCGGAATTGGCGTTCTTCCAGGAAGATTGGAATGGAACGCCGCAGCGAGCCTCCCGTAGCGCTGCTTCCGGAAAGTGGGCGGCTGGGCTTCGGCTTGCCTTGCCGCAGGTCGTCCTGCGAGACCTGCGCCGCTTTGCAAAGCACTTCGTTGGTGATCCCCAGTTCTTTCATATTGAACAACAGGGCCGCCATGCGTATGTCTTCCACAGTGCCGTTATCGAGGCCAACAGCTTCTGCAATGCGGGTGGCGCACATGGAGATGCGGTAGGCGTGCGAGTCGCTATACTTCTGATTGGCGAGAAAATTCTGCAGGATGACCAGCATCCCATCGTAGCCGTCCTCCATTTCCCGCAAGGTTTTCTGGTTGTGCTCGTATAAGCTGCCGGTCGCGTAACCCGCCACCATCAACACGCCTCCCCAGACTGCGAGGTCGAACCACTTGGCAAATGGAAACTCGAGGCGCCGGTTGAACATGGCGGGATTCGCGAACGTTAACAGCACAACCAGAATGACGCTGGCCAGTGCGGTCAGCGTGGCGTGGCGGCGTCCAAAGTGGTAGGCGGAAAAAAGCGTGGGCAGGAAATAGAAGACCAGGGCCATTCGCTGCGATGCGACCAGAAAATTGACCATCGCAGCGATCACCACCAGGACCAGCAACAGCCACAGTTCAGGATTGATCTTGCGCACATTGCCTCCCGGGGGTAAGAGGCCGAACTGGTTTGTTCAGCAATTCTCAGGAGTCCCGTCTGTCCATTTTCCGGTGGCAGGCTGAAAAAGCCCAAATTACTGAGGTAATCGAGGAGTTTGCGCGAGCTACTTCGCTCGCGGATGCGTCTGATCGTAAACCTGAAGCACGTGCTTCATGGAGAGCTGGGTGTAGCGTTGGGTGGTCGCGAGGCGCTCGTGGCCGAGGAGCTCCTGAATGGCGCGCAGGTCTGCGCCTTCTTCCAGCATGTGCGTGCCGAAGGCATGGCGCAGAGTGTGCGGATGCACATCGGGCGAGAGCCCCTTGGACACAGCGATTTTCTTGATGATCCGGCCCACGCTTCGAGTGGTGAGCCGCCCGCCGCGCTGATTGATGAGCAGGGCGGGAGTGGTTTTGCGTGCTTCCGCCAGAGTTAATTGACGGGCGGGAAGATATGCTGCCAGCGCCGATTTGACCGAATCTCCGAACGGGACGTAGCGCTCCTTCTTGCCTTTCCCGCGGATCAGGATCGCTTCCGCGCTCAGTCGAATGTCGTCGAGGTTAATGCCAGTTAACTCCGAATTGCGGATTCCACACCCATAGAGCAGCTCGAGCAAAAGGCGGTCGCGCTCGGGAAATGCGGCTGTCTCGGGCATTTGCCCGTCGAGCACGGAATTCATCTCTTCAATCGTGGGCACGCGTGGCAACTTTTTCGGCAATTTCGGGGTGGCTACCAGCTTCGCAGGGTTCTGTTCGACGACTCCCTCGCTCGCCAGCCAGCGATACAACGAACGCACGGCGGCCAAAGAACGCG
>DASSIO010000359.1:0-11679 GCA_035691825.1 Terriglobales bacterium
CCTGCGACGCTGCTTGAGGAGCTGACGACCCAAGCTCGAGAGCGGGCGCGCTCCGCCGTCGCGGCGGCAAAGGAGGTCCTGAGCGGCGCGGGTCTTACGTTGGATGCGGGCGACTCGGTGCCTCTGGGGGACCCGCGCGGCGTCATTCTCGAGACCGCGAAAGATTGGGGAGCGGACCTGATCGTGGTCGGTTCGCACGGGCGACGAGGACTCGATCGCTTCCTGCTCGGCAGCGTATCCGAGGCAGTCGCGATTCATGCGACATGTTCAGTCCAGGTGGTTCGAGGACGCCAGCGCTCGAAGGGCGGTAGCCATGCAAATTGAAAATGTATTCCAAGCGTGCATGAAGCTGCCTGCGCCCGTCCTTACGGTGTTCCTCAACACTTCCGAGAGCAACCCTTCGCGCCATCCGCGCATGCCGACGCACCTCGCGTGGTTCCTCGACAACGTCCAGACCCTCCGCTCCAAGCTTGCACACCTCGATGCGAAGCAATTCGACCGGCAGGCAAATCGCGTCCGCCGTCCAGCCACTACCTTTGAGGGTTTGGCGAGGATGGCCAGTGGACGTTTCCGCATGGAAACGACTTACGCCGCCGCTTGCTTCGCTACCACCAGCGACAACTGATGCTCATTGATGGCACGAAATGCGTTCACGATCTCTTCTGCGGAAACCGCTCCCGCTTTCGTCGCACCTACCGCTTCAGCCCGCAAGAGCACGTCGTCCATCGATATCACGCCTATGAGCCGGCCACTCTTGGTGATGACGGGGAGACGGCGCACGCGCCCATCGCGCATTGTTGCAAGAGCCACGCGCACGTCGTCCTCCGGCGCGCACGAACACACGTTTCTGGACATCACCTCCGCTACCAGAACCTTTCCCGAAGGGCATCCACGCGTTCCCAAGGCAATGCAGATGTCCCGGTCCGTCAAAACGCCGACTATTCTTCGGTTGTCTCCCACAACCGGCAGAAATCCGCAGTTTCCCGTCCACATCAGTTCCGTCGCGGAGCCCAGATTGCTCTCCGGCCGGCAAAAATACGGTGTTCCCATCATCACGTCCACAACTTTCATGGCGCTATTCCTTTCTTCGATTCAGCTTCGACGTTTCTTTCGCGGGCAAAGGCTGGCGAATGACTTCAACCGAACACGGGGCGTGCAAAGCCACGTGCTCGGAAACGCTGCCCATGGTCAGGCGGTCAAATCCGCGGCGCCCGTGCGATCCGACAATTACCATCTGCGCGTCCCACCTCTCCGCTTCCTTTACGATCTCCCTCGCATCGCTGTCGCGCGGGAGAAGTGTTTCCGTGGATGTTTCCAGGCCCGCTTTCCGAAGAATCGCCGCACCGGCGTCCGCATAACGATTCGCGTCTTTTAGAGCCGCCGTATTCAATTTCTCTATCTCCTTCGATTCAAACTGCGGGAACTGATCGAGCGGCATGAAAGGCTCGGGAATCGAGATCACTCTAAAACGGCTGCCCTCTGGCCATGGCCGGGCTGCAACGGACGTCAGTGCGGCCAAAGAGCATTCCGATCCGTCCGTCGCCACCAGAACTTTCATTCCGCTGTCGAGCCTCGCGGGTTCCGAACTCACGCGAGGACGAACGATCTCGACGGTGCAGGGCGCATGCCGGAGCACGGCTCGTGCGGTGCTGCCCAGAAGAAGGCGGGTCAATGCTCCCGATTCATTGGAGCCGACAATCACCAGGTCTGCCTTCGACAAAGCGGCCACCTTCGCAATCTCCTGCCGCGCCCGGCCGAGGACAACATCCTGCTCCATTGCCCAGCCGCCCGCACACAGTTTCATTCCTGCCTGCTTCAACTGAGTCCGTGCATCCTCCTTGGCCCGTTTGAGGGAAATCGGAGCCTTCGCGAATGGAAACGGATCGAGGACGTGCAGCAGAAGAAAATGCGCATCGGCGGGCCAGGGTCGTGAAGCGACTTCCGCTACAATTTCCTCGCACTGGGGGCTCGCGTCCAACGCAATCAGGATTTTCATGGCTTTGCCCTCCTCTCATTCCGCATTTCTTCTAAGGTCATTCGAAACACTCGTGTATGCCGGCGCTTTCACATAAAACAGAAGCCGTTTTTCTGTCAGGGGTCTCTTCCTTCTCGAGGATTCCAGCCGAACTCTCGAGTCGCAAATTGATCCACGCCCTTTATAGGTGCACCCAATCCTGGCATGCGGTGATTCCACTCATTCTCCAATGTGACCCCGCTCACATTTGTTCTCCGACGGCGGTAATCCGGAATGATCGGGATCAAGAAAAAACGGACGCCATTGAGGAAGGAAGCGCACTGAAGTTTCGAAACCTTGTGCCGCGGCGATCACCCCGCGCTGCCGTGGCGGGCAGGTCGGTCATTCTGGTTATCCCTAGCTTTCTCATGACATCTTGCGTCACTTCGAAGCGCCAATCCACAGCTCCCGAATGATGAAATCAATCGGAACCTTCGCAGAGACACTCAAGTCCCATTCCGCCATTTTGTCGGCCAATAGTGTGGCATCACTGTCGCCGAGTGTCCCTGAAGCACCTACTCCATATCTCCGTACTCGTCTTCCTCCTTATTCCTCACAAGACCGAGCCAACTTCCAGTTTAGGCCGCAAAATCGTTCTGACCTTGGCCTATATGTCTATTCTCGCGAGGCGGCGGATAACCGTAAGCGGCCCGCGATTTTGAGGGCTTCGAACCATGCGATGCTGAACATTCCAGCAGTTAGGCAAAGGATTACGTCTGATGCGTGAAGCCTCGAAAACCGGAACAGGACCTGGATGGGGGGTACAAAGAGGACCACACCGAGGAAGCCAGCAGTACCAAGCACGATCCACCGAACGGCAGGATTTGGAGATCGCCACATAGTAAAGATGGTCCGCGTCCAAGATCGGTTCGTGAGAATCAAAGCCAAGTTGGCGATGATCAGAGTTGTAAAGGTAAGAGCGCGAACATTTGTTTCCGTTTCACCGCGATACATCGCGGCTGCAAAGACACCCAGTACCACGAGTAGCACGCTAGCGCCCTGCAGCAGACTCAATACAAGAGTTCCCCGGTCAAACAGCGGCTGTTTTGGATTGCGGGGCGGTCGCGTCATCACGCTTGCTTCCTCTGGCTCGGCTTCAAAGGCAACCGAACACGCCGGATCAATAACCAACTCCAGGAACACCACGTGCAGCGGCAGCATGACAAGCGGCCACTTGAGCAGAACGGGCACTAAAGCGAGGCCGGCAATTGGTACATGGACCGCCATCACGTAGGCCATCGCCTTCTTGAGATTGTCATAGATCCTGCGTCCAAGACGAATCGCCTCAACTATGGATGAGAAGGCATCGTCAAGCAGCACAAGGTCGGCGGCTTCGCGTGCAACATCCGTACCGCGGCCACCCATGGCGATGCCGATATGCGCGGCCTTCAGCGCCGGCGCATCGTTTACACCGTCGCCAGTCATCGCGACAATCTCCCCGTTCGCTTTGAGCGCGTCGATCAATCGCAGCTTCTGCTCAGGCACGACTCGCGCGAAGATGTTGAACCGGCCAACTTCGCGGCGCAACGCTTCATCGTCCAAGCGAGCTAGATCCGGTCCAGTAAGAGCATGCTCGCTTTCCCGAAGTTGAATTTGACGCGCGATACTTTGCGCTGTGCCCGCAAAGTCACCCGTAATCATCACTACTCGGATCCCCGCTGCGTAACACTCGCGCACCGCGTCGGCGATCTCCGGGCGCACCGGATCAGCCAGCCCAACCAGGCCAAGAAATCTGAACCCGAATTCCCGCGGATCTTCCGGCAAGCCATCGCCCGCAAAATCGGCCCGCGCCACCGCCAGGATTCGTAATCCCTCCGCCGCCATTGCTTCCAGTTGTAACTTGATCTCATCGAATTGTGACTGCGACATCCGGCACAATTCGGCAACCGCGCCGGGAGCGCCCTTGGCAGCAACAATCCGGTTATTCTCCTCAGGTGAATTCCAAACCCGAGTCACAGCCAACAATTTGGGAGACAGCGGATATTCGCGTGCCAGTTGCCATGCCTCGTGCAATTGTTTGTCGGGATTTAGGTGATGTTTGCCGGCTTCTTGCAAAGCCAGATCCATCGGATCAAAACCTTCTCTCTGGCTGGCGAGCACTCCAAATTCGAGAAGTTCAGCGATGCCGTCGCGGAGGTGACTCCCACTCCGCCCGTCGAGTTCGTCTACACGGCCAGCCGCAAAGAGCTTTTTGACCGACATTTGATTCTGGGTAAGAGTGCCGGTTTTATCCACACATAAAACCGTGGCAGATCCGAGGGTTTCGATGGCGCTTGCCCGCCGCGTCAACACATGCCGCTGCGAAATACGCCAAGCCCCCAGGGCAAGAAACACCGTAAGCACAACCGCAAATTCTTCGGGAAGCAACGACATGGCCACAGTGATCCCTACGAGGATCCCACTCAGCCAGCTGCCGCTCGAAAGACCGTAGACAATCGCCACACAACCGCATATCGAAAGCCCGAGCCCTCCCATGATTCCGATGACGCGCTTTGTTTCTTTCTTAAGATGACTTACCTCTGGTTCAATCGTCTGCAGAGCTTTCCCCACCCGCCCCAACTCCGTTCGCGATCCAGTCTCCAGGATTTCTGCTACGCCGTGACCTTGCACGACAAGAGTTCCGGAATAAACAAACGGGAGGTCATCTCCGCCTGGCCGGACCATGCTTAGGCTCGCGTCTCCCGAGGATTTCCGGACGGGAACCGATTCTCCGGTCAGTAGCGACTCGTTGACGGACAGGCTGACGCAAGAAAGGACGACCCCATCTGCCGGCACGCGATCACCCTCGGTGAGAATAACGATGTCCCCGCGGACAACTTCCCGCCCTGCGATTCTGGCTTGCAGGCCATCTCGAATCACGAGCGCGCGCGGACTCGAAAGTTCACGCAATGCCTCCAGGGCGCGCTCCGTCTTATTTTGCTGATAAATATCGATGCCGAGAATGGCAAAGATCGAAATCAGCAGAACGAGCGAATCGCGAGGTTCGCCCAGAACTAGATAGATCACGCCGGCTGCCACCAAGAGTAAGATCATGGGTTCGCGCAGGACTTCTCGTGCGATCCCCAGAAAGCTGCGGGGCTTGGCCGAAGGCAACTCGTTTGGTCCATCCGAGTCCAGCCGCGCCGCAGCTTGTTCGCGAGTGAGCCCGCGAATCGCGGGGTTATTCGGTTGGCTTGGCATCGAGCGTGATGTGCTCCGCGTTGTCGTGACTTGCCTGCCAGGAGAAGTTTGTTGTCTTCAGCATGTCGAGCACCGCCAGCGTGATCGACAGAATGACGGGCCCCACGAAAATTCCTATGATGCCAAACGCTTCAACTCCCCCAAGCAATGCGAAGAAGACCAGCAGCGTATGCACCTTTACCCGAGCGCTGACCACGTAGGGCCTCACCACGACATCTACCTGTCCAACTACAGCGGCGCCCCAACCCACGAGAATGAGTGCTTTTATCCAGTGCCCGCTGAGGAGGAGGAGAATTGACACCGGCCCCCACACCAAAGCAGAACCGACCACGGGAACCAAGGATGCAAGGCCGGTAACTAGTGTCCAGAGAATCGGCGCCGGCAGTCCGAGAGCCCAAAAAGAGAGTCCAGTCAGGATGCCCTGCGCTGTGCCTACGGCCAGACCGCCGTACACGTTGGCAATCATGGCTTCGCTGATTCCGGTGAAAAGTCTTTCCGTCTGATCGGGATGCAGCGGCAGCATGGCTGAAAGTCCCTGGCGAATGCTTCTCCCTTCCCGAAAGAAAAAGAAAAGGCTGAAGAAGACGACAACGCTATCGAGGACGAAGGAAGACACGTTCGCTACTACCGCTGCGCTTGCGGAAAATAAGTAACGGCTCGCTTGCTCTGCCCAGCGCAAGAGTGCTGCGTGCGGATCAAGCTGCGACGGATCTACAAAATTCGCGAGACGTCTGAGCAGACTCTCACCCAACTTTGCAAGGTAGGGAGTCATACCTCCCTGCAGCCAACTCTGCTCTCGCAGTGTTTGAACCACCGTGCGGAGTTCTCTGCTTACGGATATTCCTAGAAGCACGACGGGGATCGTCACGAAGAGCAGTACGATTATCGTTGAAATGGCGGCGGCCACACTGGGCCGTCGGAAGTAACGCTCTATTCTCGTCTGAAGCGGATAAAAAACAATTGCCAACATCACCGCAATCAGGACCGGACCTAGGAACGGCTTAGCGATCAGGTAACACAGGTACAGCGCGACCACCGCCAGTCCCACCAGAAAGACGATGGCAGCCCGCTTCCTGGTAGTCTCATTCATTTCCATGACCATATTGACATCCGGGCTGAATAGCGGCCCAACAAGACAGTGTGAACGGGGCGGTGCCGAACGCCTACCTGGCCTCGCTCTGCCGAATCACTTCCACCGAACATCTTGCGTGGAGAGCCACGGCCTCGGAGACGCTTCCCATAACCACCCTATCGAATCCGCTCCGGCCGTGGGACCCGACGACGATCAAATCCGCATGCCAGGTTTCCGCTTCGTTCAAGATTACGCGGTATGGCCGTTCTTCTAGAGTAGGCACTTCAAAACACACCTTTAATGCCGAACCGGAAAGAATCTTGGCTCCAGCACTTACAAAGGACTTGGCCTCGTCGATCGAAGCTTGCCCCAGGTCTTTAGCTTCGTGCTCCTCCAGATACGAAGGATCCTTAAACAAGATGAATTCGGGAACGCTGATGACTTTTGCGACGCTGTTTGCCGGCCAAGTGCGACTCGCCACCGAATGAAGCGCGGCGACCGAGCAGTCCGAACCATCCGTCGCGACCAGGATTCGCATCCCCGCATCACGAGCTGCATCTTCCGCTCTCCTGCGAAGTGGCCTCACGATCTCCACCGAGCACGGGGCGTGCCGCACGACCGATCGGGCGGTGCTGCCAAGCAGAAGCCGTTCGAAATCACCCAGATCGTTGCAACCCACTAAAATCAAGTCTGCACGCCATTCCTTCGCGAACCGATTGATATCCCTCCGGGCACTTCCTTCAATTATTTCTGTAATTGAGCCCCAACCAGCTTTGCGGAGCGGCTTGATGGCGCTCTCCAAGTTTTGGACGGCTTTATCCTTGAGGCGCAACTGGATGATCGGAGCCGCACTGAATGGATACGGATTGAAGACATGCAAGATGCAAAATAACGTACTGGCTGGCCAAGGCCGTTCCGCCGCTGCTCGAACGCAAACATTGTCGGCCGATATTGAATCGACCGCGATCAGCACCCTCATGTTGTCTCTCAAACAGCCGCTGACAACCGCTCGCTGCCTCTATAGTGGACTTCGCTCACATGTTGGCTGTGACGTTGATCACAAAACAAAGTATCCCGGGTCATGGGATTCAAGGTCATGCTACTTCCTAAAAGTGCAATCCGCTGTGCAAATCTGCCCCACTTCGGGCGTGCCATCTGTCTCGGCGCTACTCGCCACGACGCACGCGGTTACGATCAGCAGAGCAGTACCAGCCAAAGGTACGGGAGCAAGCCCATGTTCGCCGTCTGTCCACGACCAGCCGACGACCCTCGCTTCTAGCCTCTAAGAGCGTGAATATCCGTATCCCAGCAAACCTTGCCGTTGGACCGCTGCCAAGCCCCGACCACTCGCGCTTCATACCAACTGCCGCACTGTCAAGTGTATCAATTAGAATTCCGAGGACGGGTGCAGGGTTTAAGCCCATTTCGCTATCACCTGCCTTCCGTAGCCAGTACAACGCATACTCTCGCTTCGGTGACCAGATTGGAACTCCGCGTCACACACTGTAAACAAATCTTTTTCACCTCTAAGTAATTCAAATTGTGTGTGACCGGACTCAGTCCTTGGGCGGGGCGACTTCAACCGCTCGAACGATGAAGCGGTTCGGCGCCGCCCCAACATAGTCGAACGGGAAACATGTGATCAGCGTTAATTGTCGATCATAAGCAGGCTTCAAAACGCCGATTTCCTTCGGTGAAACGACGCTCGTCGACTCAACCCGATACTGAAACCTTTTACTTCCAGGATCCCGTAGAGTAATGAGGTCACCTGGACGAACGCCGCGGAGAGACCGAAAAAAAGTGTCGCGATGCCCTGCCAGTGCCACGTTGCCCCATTCTCCCGGCATTGCCGTTGCGGGAAGATGGCCAACCGCTCGACGCAAAACCGCGGGCGAATCGCCCTCGACCACCACGGCTTTAAGTGCCAGATTGGGTATCTCGATCTCGCCGACGACCTCGCCGAGCTTCAGAAGGTGTGGCTCGGCAAGAGGAGCAGGGCGATCGAATTTGCGCATTTCGAGCCGCTGGTACACCAGGGCATCACCAAGGGCGTAGCCGGCATAGCCTGCGGCCAGGAGGCCGAGCAGAAGAAAAAAATGCGAAGCGCATTGGAGCGCGGAGACAACAATTCTACTTTGGCTGGTTGGCGCGTGAGTTGCGGCATTCATTGCCCACCTGCGCCGGGTTGCGACGTTGACGCCTTGCCGGTCCGGGCCAAGTACCCCGCTCGCGTTCGCACGCGAAGTTTGCCGCGGCCCGAAACCTCAACCTTCACCGCAATTTTCCTGAACGAACTCCCGCTTATCACTTTCTCTGGTGCGTATCCCAACGTGTATTGTTCCCGGAGGTCTCGAGCGATTATTCCGGCGATGTCAGAAGTCCTTTGGCCGGCCCGCGGAAAGAATGCAATTCCGCCGGTCTCTTTACATAGTTTTTCCAGCGCTCTCGGGTTCTCTTCTTCAGTGCTCCCTACGAGGCCAATCGAATAAATTACGGCGTGAGCTTGCCGCGCCAGACTCAGGACTTCGGAGTATTTGTGGAGACTGGCATTGTCGCCGCCGTCGCTCACGATGACGAGGGCTTTTTTCTCACGGTTGCCCAACTCCAGGTGTTTCAGACCTTCCGCGACCGCGTCATAGAGTGCGGTTTGACCCCGCGCCGACACCATCGAAACTGCTCTTTCAAGAACTCGTTCATCACTGGTGAAGGCTTTTCCGTCTAACAGTTCGATAGCGACATTGTCGCTAAAATCTACCACGAACATTTCATCTTCTGGATTACTGGAATGCACGAACGCGGATACGGCCGCGGTCACTTCGCCCAGCTTGGGGCCCATGCTTCGACTATGATCCACGAGGATGCCAACTGTCACCGGAGCATCGTCGTCCCTAAACAACGTAATTTTCTGAAGTCTTCCCTCTTCGTAGACCCCAAACTGTTCCTTCTTTAGCCCTGAGACAAATGCGCCATTCGAATCCGTCACATTGACGGGAAGCACCACCAGATCTGCAGCAACGGAGATCTTTGCCTGCTCCGAAAGATTCGGAGTGGTACAAGTGGACTTGGATCGCAATTCAGTGTGGAACAGCGAGATCGAGAGTAGGGCCAGAAGTAAGCGGACTCCGAGGGATATTCCCAATTTGCGCGCAACCTTCGTGTCATTCATGACCAGACCTCCCCGCGTCGCGGGGGTTTAGATTTACACGGCCCGCGACGCGAAGGGTTCGGTTCAACTTAGGCAAATCGCTTTGCTAACAGCTTCAGACCGAAGGCTAAACCAATGGACACAAGGCTCAGAAGTCCAATCAGCGGGATCGGGCTGCCTGTCTTCGGCAACTCTTTCGCTACAGTCACTGGGGCTGCGCTCGGTTCCACCGGTTGGTGCAACGGGAGGACTTGGATGGCCTCAGTCACTGGTTCTTCCTTCTTTTCCGGCGTGATTGCAACGAGCGGAACGGTCTTCAAAGTGCTTTCGGTAGGTTCAACGGTCTCCGCAGGGACGATTTCATTCGAAGCCTGCGCGAGTTGCATGGCTCTCTTTTCAGAATAAACGAACTCTTGGCCGAAGTTGTCGCCCGGATAAAACCAGGCCCTTAGGGCTTCGGGTGAATCGCCAGGCCTCTCATGGAACTTGATCACGGTTTCGCCGGTTGGCTCGAGACGGTAGTTGGGAACGGCGAGAACGGTCGTGATAAGTCGTGTCTCGTCTTCGTTCCAGATCTGAACGATGTGGCGATAGGAAACGCTGTCGAGCAGCTTAAACACGTAGCTGCCAGCTGGAAGCACTTTGTTGCCGGGGATTTCCACCGGTTGGCTGAAACTCAATACGGATTTCTTGTTCCACTGATCTGCTTGGGCTGGATTGAGGAACATGCCGACAAGAAAAGCGAGGGCAAGTCCCAATAAGACTGCCTTAAAGAAACGCATAACCAATTCCTCCTAACGAGATCGTCCGAACCCGGCGATAAGAGCACGGCTCCGAATCGCCGGAGCCCACCATTCCTGAGGGGATGCCTCGCCGCGGTTTCGGGTCTTTGTTCGCACCGTTCTTAGACCCAATCGAGAGGCTGAATCCGTGACCGCAGTCACGTTTCGATGTGACGGCACTTAGCTTCCAACGCTCCGTGATGTAGGACATTGAGTGCTGCACATACAGTCACTTTGTTCCACAACAGAATCAGCCCTGCACATCGCGGCACTATTCTACGCACAGGCAACACCGCAATTCCGGATGCCTAAATGCTTATGTTCCGTCAGCGTGAAGGGCCTGTGACGCAAGTCACCTCGGCCTGTGACAAATATCATGTCTCTTCAAGCCTGAAGTGCTTTTGAATCATTCTGCCCCTGCCGTTTGTCGCTTGTCTCGAACATTGATCCAACAAGCGGCAACTGCAAGGGCGGAGGAATGATCCGTGCAGAACTGGGCGATGCAGCTCCCCACGTGGACCGGGGCAAGGGTCGCGTGGGCCCGTTGGCGCATCGGCAGTAATTTGCGCATTTCAACTAGAAGACTTGCCTCCATTGTGCTTTGCGTTTCAGCCTTTGCTTTCTTCCCGCCAGTCGGGCGAAACAGACAATCTCTCCCGCTGACGGACTTGAACTCTGAGCCAGCACACCAAACACAAACGCAACCGGCGAGTTCTTCGGCGGCGGATCAACAGAAACCGCCCGAATACACCATCTCCGTTGAATCCAACCGCGTGGTCCGTACGCCGGACCCGATGGCAGCCCTTTTCAAGTCACAAATGCCCCGAGGGAAACGTCGAACCGCCGTCGTCTCCGCGCGGGAAGGCCATGGGGCGGAAAAAGTGCCGGCGAGCCACTAACCGGCAAGGACAGAAACAGTTGCATGATGTGGACCCAGCAGAGGTCCATTGAGGGAGAGTAGAAATGCAAGACATAGTTCGGCGCACGCTCGCAGTTTTTTTGAGCCTCCAACTCAGTCTCCTGGGAATCGTCTTCCAGAGCTGCGCCGCTCTTCAGAAACTTCAGACCCCTGGTACCACTCCCGTGCCAGCCGGCCTTCAGCCTAAGGACACGACTCCGCTACGCGCTTTATTGCAGAAATCCTACGTCGAGCTTTTCGACATGGCGCCAACTCTGGAGTTCAGTTCGGCCGAAATTGCGGCGCAGCGGAAGGCGCTGGGCAAGGGCAAGGATTTCTGCGTCGCGCGTTTCAAAGATCACACAAAGCAATATGGAAAACAAATCGATGCGGCTCAGAAGGATCTCAAGAAGAAAACGGCTGGCCTAACCGAAGACCAACGCAATCAGCTGCACTGCAGGATACAAAATCTAGAGCTGCTCCGCAGTGAGGCGCAGGCGCTTTCCGGTCACGCCATCCCGACGGCCTATGACAATCTGAATGCGAAGCTGGACGTCATTGAGAAATGGCCGGCCTTGTATAAGCAAA
>DASSIO010000360.1:0-10241 GCA_035691825.1 Terriglobales bacterium
GCCCCTTTATAGCTACACGAAACTCATGGATGGCATTCACCGTGTCATCAGGCAGCCAGGTGTTGAAGTGTGTCTTTGATTTCTCCCCCGCGAAAACTTCATACCAGACGACGCTTCGCCTAGTCGAGTACGCCCGTTCAACGGCTGCATTGAAGACTCGAACCGAGGCTTTCCAGATGTCCCGGCCGGTGCCGTCCCCTTCGATGAACGGAATGATGGGACGGTCTGGCACTCTATAGCGCCCGTTACCGTATTCGATCGAAGCACCGTTGCTGGGGACAGGAATGCCGTTGTAAGAAGCCGCCATGAAGATTGACCTCCGCAAATTGACGGGAAACGTCTATTATAGAGAAAAATGCCGCTCTCGCGGCCTTATCGGGAAATATAGAGCGGCGGCTTTTGGCAACATTCTTGTCTCAATAAGCTTTTCAACGGTCCGACTGGAGCTAGATATGTCACGATCGATCGTCTGTACCTTCTTAGTTCTTCTGCTCTGCGCGGCAGCCTGGGCAAAGGGCAATCCCGAGCGGACTCAATTCAACCGCGATATCCGCGTGGAAGTTGGAGAAAAGACAGGCGATGTGACCTGCATTAACTGCTCGATATACATACTCGGGGAAGCTGCCGGTGATGTAACCGCCATTCATGGCAACGTAGTCGTTGAAAACGGAGCCTCCGTGGCCGGTGATGTCACAACGGTCTGGGGCAATGTGCATCTGGAGAACGGTTCCAAAGTTGCCGGAGATCTGACCGCCGTGGCGGGTGCCGTGCGCCGGGAACCCCAGACCAGCGTATCTGGCGATGTGACTTCGCTTGAGGGCACGAAATGGCTGCTTGCCATTCTTGTACCACCTCTAGTTTTCTTTGGATTACTTGTTGCGCTCGTAATTTGGTTGCTCCAACGCAATCGCGGCCCGGCCCCTTCGCCTGCCTACTCCGGCGCAGGACAATCCGTCAACACCCGAGCGTAGATTTCGCGAACCGATTGCATAATTTCATCAAGCTGTCTGCCCAGGTCGGCGGGGATCGCGAGACCTAAGATCGAGGCTGTTAATTCTGCGGTTACGTGTAGAGCATGATCGGTGACAGGCAGCCACTTGCCTGCCCTCCCAGTGACTAAGCGGATGACATGCTCGATGGTGCGCAGGAACTCACCTGCATGGTCAAGGGCTGCCGCGTCCGAGTTCGTCAGCGCTCCGGAATCAGCACAGCGCCATATTCGGTCGCGCAGTGTGCCGCCTTTTTCTGGAGTTTGGGACAAGATCAATAAATAGCTGCAAAGAAAATCAATGTCGTAAACGCCGCCTGGTGAGGTCTTCAGATTCCTCTCCGTTCCGCTCTCCACTTTCGAGCGCATCTCCCGGACGGCTCTAGCAAAACCGTGATCAGATGAAAAGCGCTGGAAAAGCACAGACCGGGCCCTGTTTACCTCCTCTTGCAAATGAGGGGCTCCAGCTATGAAACGCAGCTTGGTGTAGCTAAGAGCCTCCCAGGCTTGCGCCTCATGAAGGAAGTAGGAGGAGAGTCGCCGCGGAGTGGTAACCAGTTCGCCCTGTGTACCGTGAGGGCGCAGGCGGGGGTCCGCCGAAAAAACTATGCCGTCCTGGGTGCAGGCAGCCAACATTTGCATAATCTGCCCCGCCTTGGCCGTACACACCTGATGGTCGTCATCTTCGGAACACACAAAAATGAGATCTGCGTCAGAAAGCAGATCGAATTCGCCGGTTCCTAGCCGCCCGAGCGCCATGACAGCCAGTCCGGCTGGAGCGGCAACGATCGCCAATGCAGCTGCAATGGCCTCTTCGGCAGCCCCAGTTGTCAATGCTAATGATTCATAGACACCAGGAAACTCGAGCACGTCCCGCAAGCCGGAGACAAACTCCCGATGGCGGTAATGCTTTCTCAACAACGAGAGTTTCTCCGAGTACGACGCCGAAAGACCGACTATGTATTGGAAGGCGGGGTCAGGGTCGGTACGCTGCCAAGTGCCTGCTTTGAGTGGTAACCATGCGCTGCTTGACGCCGCTTTTTGGGGCAATTCAGCGAAGGTTTCGATCTCGCCCGGGTACCGAACCAGAAGGCCGGTCAAGTATTCGCTGGTTTCAAACAGGGGCAGTGCCTGCGCCACAACTCCTGCATTGCGGAGCAGAACTGCGTAACGCTCGGAACTAGTATGCGCGGACGTCAGGAATCGAAGCAGGTTCCGCCTCGTGTGAGCAGATAGATTTTCCTGAGTGAGGCGGTAGATTTCCGGAGCGTCTGCGGATAGCCGCACCAGCATCTCATCTTTAACCCGCTCTGATTCCGCTTCTCCGGGCCGCCTCAGTTGGAATCCGCTGATGCCCAGAGCCTCCCGGCTACGCTGGTGATAAACCAAGCGGTTGTAAATCTCCGAGACCGCACCCATTCTTTGCTGGACCGCTGTCGTAAGGTCCGCATTCCTGTCTTTCTCAGGTAGCAGTTCGGCTATTGAATGCCACAGAATTGCTTGCTCCTCTGAGTTTTGCGGCAAACGATCAGTCTGCTGGCCATGCCGGAGTTGAAGGCGGTGCTCCAGATGGCGAAGAAACTCGTAAGCGCTGGTCAGGTCCTGATACTCTCTGCCAGTGATGTGGCCTTTGTCATGCAGCTTCTGAAGGGAGAACAAAGTCCCGACGGACCTCAGCCAAGGTTCATGACCGCCATAGACTCGTTGTAAACATTGCACCAGAAACTCGATGTCCCGGATTCCGCCCAGATCGATTTTGATATCGATTTGAGCAGTTGGGCGGGATGCTATACGCCGCTTCCGTGTCATCTTCTCTCTGGCCATAAGGGCTGTTTTGATGGCGGCGAAATTGATCTCCTGCGTGTACACAAAGGGCTGGACAGCTCGCAGGAAGTCGCGTGCCAGAGTGCTGTCGCCGGCGGAATACCTCGCCTTGATGAGCGCTTGACGTTCCCAATCCTGGGCCGAGTCGGCATAATAGCGAACCGCTGAATCGAAGCTTACGGCCAATTCTCCTTCCTTGCCCTGCGGTCGCAATCGCAGATCGATACGAAAGGGCGGCCCTTCACGCGTGATTCGTGATAAGAACTCGGTCAACTTTTGCGCCAAACGCGTAAAGTATTCGCGGTTGGAAATTTCCTTTTCTGGGACTTCCGCCCCCTCCTCTCCGTACAGATAGAGCAGATCGATGTCGGAGCAATAGTTCAGTTCGTTTCCACCCAGTTTGCCCAGCGACAAAACAGCAAACCGGGTCTGCACGATTCTTCCCCCATTTCCCAGGTGCTCGGGTAATCCGAAGCGTCGCTGCAGTTCGGTTTCGGCTGCGCTCAGAGCGCTCTCAATCAGAACATCAGAGAGTGCGGACATTTCCGCCGTAGTTTCTGCGAGAGTGGCTAGTTTCAAGACGTCCCGCAGCATGATGCGAACGTATTCGCGCCGCTTGAATTGAGCGAGGACTGCGGATATGTCGGTCTCGGAAGATCGGGATTTAAATCGGGCAAAAGCTTCGCGATAATCCTCCCGCGAAAAGCTGGCGTCCAAAGTTCTTTCCCGTGCCAACCGTTGCAACAGGTCTGGGTTTTGGAGAAGCGTTTCACTCAAATAACGGCTTTGGCCAAAAATCGTGACGGCGTAATGCGCGAGGAAGTGATGCCGTTCAAGAAGCCGAAGCACTTCGCCGGTGGCCTCGCTGACAAGACGATCGAAAAGGAGAATCGCCGAGTCCGGATCGGGCGAATCAATCAGGAGGGAACAAAGTGAATCGGCTAAGCCTGATGAAATCTTCGCCGAAGCACGCGTGAAATGTTGTTTAGAAGTTTCAGGATTGCGGAACGCAATATTCGTTTGCCGAGCGCTTCGCGACTGTCCGGGATGACTTGTAGAAGGCGTTGACACCCGTGTGTACCCGGGGGTCAGCATAGCACGCAACAAATTCGTCACTCATAAGTGACGGATCCAAATGACGTCTGAGACGATTGGATACGCTTGGCTCGGCATCACAGAAAATGCCTGGCCGGCATACCACTTGTGCCTAACCTGCATCGAAAATCTCGATGCGGAGGTGGCGGATGCAAACGATTGTGGGTATCTTCAAGTCCCGGCAACCAGCCGAACAAAGCTTCAAGGCCTTGCTGAGTGAAGGCGTGCCACAAGACTGCCTGGTGTTCCTGAGCGGTGAGCCGGATCAACAGAAAATCGAAGCGGTTCGAACGACGGACGCTGAAGCTCCCGGAATGGGCAAAGCTATGGGCACTTATCTGGGCAGCGTGATCGGCGCCGGGGCGGGGCTTTCGTTGGGAAGCGCGGTTGCGAGCTTATTCGTTCCCGGCGTAGGTCCCATTATGGCCGCTGGACTCGGAGCAGCGGCTCTGCTTGGCGTAGGCGGTGCGGCCGCAGGGGCGGATCTAGGCGAGTCGTCGGAAAATGCCATGGATGAGGGTATTCCGCGCGACGACGTGTTTTTCTACCACGACCTGCTTAGGCGGGGTCGTTCGCTGGTAATCGTCAGCACCGCGTCGGAGGAGATAGCCGAATCCGCGCGTTCGATTCTGGCCCGCAATGGCGGAGAGGACGCCGAAGCCGCACGCGAGCGCTGGCGAAGCGGGAATGCAGAGCAATTGCGGCGCGCGTCATAGGAACACTGAGCAGGAATTTATTCCTCTTCCCTCCGGTGACCGAAATACTTGCGGACGCCAATTACGTTGTAGCGTCCCCAGGGTCCATTTGGCCCCAAATCGGCAGGCCCAAGATTGCGGTCGCGCGAGCCGAAGCGCTGAAATAGGAAATGCTGGGTAACGCGCGCTTCGAACCCACGGCCAATTTCGATGCCCGCGCCCCACGACCGCTCCCACCCAATTCCAGCCGGAGACCAGGTATACAGCGCCTGGGGAACATTCTTTCCGAACAGAAAATTAGGCGCTCCGAAAAAAAGCAGCCGCCTCAGTGGCGTTCGGGCAAATGGCCGCACTTCGACGTAGCCCCAAAGCATGTAGCGTGCGAACGCATTGCACGGAGCGTTCGCTCCGCCAAACTGGCGGGCGTTGGCAGCGCACAGATTCGGATCAGGCTCATTATGAGGAGGCGCCACGTCGAATTGTGTGTAGCCCCAGATGAAATTCTTGGGGAAGAAAAGCCGTCCATCATTTGAATCGCCTGACCCCGCCTGGGCACACATTGTGCCAAGCAATGAAAACCAAACACACGTTGCGAGCACACGCCTCATAGACCCTCCGCGAGAGAAGCTACGTTGTTCGGGAAAGCTAGCTCGATTGTGCAACACGCTTCCGCCGCGAACGCGAAAGCTCACGGACGCGTCGAAAAGGGAGAATTGTAGCTTCACGCCTGCAATTAGCAAGACTAATTTCTGAGGGCAGTACCAGAAATACGCCTGAGCTGCAGAAGCCTTAGACCATTCCACGACGCAAATCCTGCAGCGCGTATTTCGTCCCGCGCCAGATCACGCCACCGCGCCACAGCGTCAGAATCGTCGATTGAACCAGGATGTAGATGAAAACAGCCGAGCTGATGGGGTGCAGCAAAAAATAATAGGCCCGGATCGGCGATTTCCATGCCATTCCTATGTAAATCATGAAAAGCGAAAATAGGCTGATGAGATAGGGGATACGTGCCGTTCCATGCGCCAGCGAGAGACCGACAAAGGGCCATAGATTGAGGAACGCGAGTGTGATGCATGTCGCGATCGTCCGTGGCCATTGAAAAGAGAGAATCGCAAAGAAGTTCTTGCTCAGATTGCGAACTACGCCCAGGGTTCCTTTGGCCCAGCGCAGCGAGATCAAATCCTTCCCGAAGACATTGCGCTGACGATAGCCCGCGTTCTTCACAACTTTGCCCAGCTTCATGTCGTCAAGCACCTCAAGCCGCAGGCGCTCGTAGGTGCCGATCGCTTCGTAAACCTCGCGTCGTATGAGGTTGAACGCTCCTACACCCATGTGATCGTCTGTGCTGGGATCGGCGACTTTCCAGGGCCGGTGACCGAAGACAAACAAGGACTGGAAGAAAGCAATCATCATCCGCTCGCCGGGACTCTTCATGATCATCTGCGGAAAGAGAACCAGGTGGTCAGCTCGTAGACTCTCGGCATAAGCGAGGGCGCGGCGTAGGGAGTCAGGTTTGAAAATGACATCGGCATCAGTGAACAGCAGCCAATCGCCCGTGGCTTTCCGAGCCGCCGTCCACATGGCATGAGTTTTGCCTAGCCAGGTTGGGGGAAGAGTTTTTATATGAATGACTTTGAGCCTGGAGGAGGAGCTTTCGCGGGCAGGAATGCCCGCGCCACACACGCCGTCCATGATTTCGCCCGTGCCATCCGTAGAGCGATCATCAACCGCGATCACTTCGTAGTTGTCGTATTCTAGAGCGAGAAGATTCGTGAGTGTGCGCTCGATGTCGGCTTCTTCGTTGCGCGCGGGAACAATAATAGTCACGCGCGGATTGCCGACGGGCTTGCGATCCCACTGCGGAAGTGAGATGTCGGCAATTTTGCGCATGCCCAACGCCGCATCCAGCACGCGGGAAAACCAGGCGAGCGCCAGGATGCACCCAGAAATCCAGACAAAGTAGCTCCAGACCATCGTGTGGATTAGCGGCCGCTTCTTTGAACAGCGCGCTCGGCATGCAGCTGCTGCAGAGCGCGGACGTGAATCTCGCGCCGCTGCAGGGCGGCGATGCCTTCGGCAGCCGCGCGCGCCGCCGAAAGCGTGGTAATCGTGGGAATATGCGCAGTGACTGCTGCGCGGCGAATGGCTTTCTCGTCGAAGTAAGGATCGGGTCCGTGCGGCGTGTTGACGATCAATTGAATGCGTTCGCCCTTGATGAGGTCGACGACGTTTGGCCGCCCTTCCTTTACTTTGAAAACTCTTTCGGTGCTGAGCCCGGCACCTTCCAGAACATCGGCTGTGCCATGGGTCGCGACCAACTTGAACCCCATATCGACGAAGCGGCGGGCAACATCGGCAACCTGAGGCTTGTCATGGTCCGTGACACTGATGAAGACAGTTCCCTCGGTGGGCAGCTTTTGGCCTGCACTCACCTGAGCCTTGGCGAAAGCCTCTCCGAAATTGTCGGCGACCCCCATTACTTCGCCGGTCGATTTCATCTCCGGCCCTAAGACCGTGTCGACCCCAGGAAACTTCCCCCAGGGGAACACTGGTGATTTGACATAGAAGCAGTGGCCGCAATCCAGGTCGGCTACGCGCTCAAGATTCTCCGGCAGGAACTCGCGCAATTTTCGCCCAGTCATCAATCGTGCCGCAATCTTCGCCATCGGAACGCCGGTCGCCTTGGAAACGTAAGGCACGGTGCGCGATGCCCGAGGATTCACCTCCAGCACATAGACCTTGTCGCCACCCGAACCGTTGCCATTCGTGCGCGGGATGGCAAACTGTACGTTCATCAAGCCAATCACTTTGAGCGCCCGCGCAAGCTTGAACGTGTACTCGCGCATGCGCTGCAACAGCTTATCCGGGATATCGACTGCCGGGAGCACACAAGAGGAATCACCGGAGTGAATACCGGCTTCCTCGATATGCTGCATGATCCCCCCGATGACGACGTCCTCGCCGTCGGACAGCGCGTCTACGTCCACTTCGATCGCATCTTCGAGGAAGTGGTCCACAAGGACCGGCCGATCTTGCGAATACTCAACCGCCTCTTTCATGTACCGGACGACTGACTCCTCGTCGTAGGCAATGACCATCGCACGTCCACCCAGGACATAAGATGGCCGTACCAGCACGGGGTAGCCTACGCGCTTCGCTCCCTCGACCGCCTCTTCAATCGAGGTCGCCATCGCGCCTGGTGGCTGCGGGATATCAAGTTCTTCCAGAAGCCTGCCAAACCTCTTGCGATCTTCAGCCAGGTCGATTGACTCGGGCGAAGTACCAATGATGTTTACGCCGGCAGCTTTCAGCGGAAGAGCTAGGTTCAGAGGAGTCTGTCCGCCGAACTGGACAATTACTCCCACCGGCGCACCGGCTGAGGCTTCATGCTCGCAGACCGAGAACACGTCCTCGAGCGTCAGCGGCTCGAAGTAGAGCCGATCGCTGGTGTCATAATCCGTCGAAACCGTCTCCGGGTTGCAATTGATCATGACCGTCTCGTAGCCGTCTTCGCGCAAGGCGAACGAAGCATGACAGCAGCAGTAATCGAATTCGATGCCCTGTCCGATACGATTTGGTCCACTGCCCAGAATGATCACTTTCTTTTTGGTCGTCGGCGTGGCTTCGTCTTCGTCCTCGTAGGTTGAGTACAGGTAGGGCGTGAAACTCTCGAACTCGGCGGCGCAGGTGTCCACACGCTTATAAACCGGCAGCACACCATGTTTTTTGCGCAGATGACGAATTTTCTCTTGTGAGCCTTTGCCGTTGTCGAGCCGCCATGCGCCGGCGAGGCGACCATCGGAGAACCCCATGCGCTTGGCATCGCGTACGACCTCGGCCGGAACCGACTCAAAGGGGTGCTTCTCCACCTCTAGCTGCATGTCATTGATCTCTTTGAGTTGGTAGAGAAACCAGGGGTCGACCGAGGTCATTTTCGCCAATTGCTTGACGGTATGTCCCTGACGCAAAGCGTAGCGAATATAAGCCAGACGCTCAGGATGAGGTGTGACCAGGCGCTGAGTGAGAATTTTTGGCTCGATCTTTTCCGATCCAACTTTCTTGCCCGTATCCAGGGCGCGCACGCCTTTTAACAGAGCCTCCTTAAACGTGCGCCCAATGGCCATCACCTCGCCGACCGACTTCATCTGAGGCCCCAAGCTCTCGTCTGCACCATGGAACTTCTCGAATTGCCATTTGGGAATTTTGACGACCACGTAATCGAGCGTCGGCTCAAAACACGCGGGCGTCTTGCGCGTGATGTCGTTGGTGATCTCGTCGAGCGTGTAGCCGATAGCCAGCTTGGCGGCAATTTTGGCAATCGGAAATCCAGTCGCTTTGGAGGCGAGCGCCGATGACCGAGACACGCGCGGGTTCATCTCGATCACAACCATGCGTCCGGTGGCCGGATTTACAGCAAACTGAATGTTAGATCCGCCTGTTTCGACTCCGATCTCGCGAATAACCGCAATGGCCGCATCGCGCATGTGCTGGTACTCGCGGTCCGTCAAAGTCTGGATGGGAGCAACCGTGATCGAATCCCCCGTGTGTACCCCCATGGGATCGAAGTTCTCGATCGAGCAGATAATGATGACGTTGTCCTTGAGATCACGCATCACCTCAAGCTCATACTCTTTCCAACCAAGAACGGATTCTTCGATCAGTACTTCATGAACAGGGGAGAGATCGAGGCCGCGAGCGAGAATCTCCAAGAGTTCTTCACGGTTGTAGGCGATGCCGCCTCCCGTGCCGCCGAGGGTGAACGAGGGGCGCACAATGACCGGAAAACCAATTTTGCCCGAGAATTCCAGACCGTCTTTCAGGTTGTTGACCAGGGCTGATTTCGGAACATCCAGCCCGATTTTCTGCATGGCATCTTTGAAGAAGAGCCGGTCTTCGGCCTTCTTGATGGCGCCGATGTTCGCCCCGATAAGCTGGACATCGTATTTATCGAGCACGCCGCCATCGGACAACTCCATCGCCATGTTGAGCGCGGTCTGCCCGCCCACGGTGGGCAGAATGGCGAAACCCTTGGACCCGATCATCTCGCGCTCGATGCGGATGATCTCGCTGACATAATCGCGCGTGATCGGCTCGATGTAGGTACGGTCGGCGAACTCCGGGTCCGTCATGATTGTTGCCGGATTGGAATTGACCAGCACGACCTCGTAGCCTTCCGACTTGAGCGCCTTGCAGGCCTGCGTGCCGGAGTAGTCGAACTCGGCGGACTGGCCAATCACGATCGGCCCGGAGCCGATGATCAGGACTTTCGAGATGTCATTTCTGCGTGGCATTCGTCTCCAAAGCTACAGTGCTGCAGGCGCTGTGAATTCCAAGAATAGTCTTCATCGTAACCACTAGATCAGGTGCATGCTCATCTGGAGCAAGCAGGTTCAGCGATTGCTGTACGGTGGCCGAAAGGGAGCTCGCCACAACGAGAGTTGATTTCCCTCTAAAATCGGACGGCAGGTTAGCGACACCGTCGTGATCGGTTGTTCCTTCTGCTATCAACGCTCCGTTTTCATCGAATAGCCTATATTTCGCGTTCTCCACACCGGGATATTCAGAAACGCCGGGTTCATAGATAACTCTAATGCGTCGTGTGGAGCCGGCGATTGCCGCTTCATTTGCGGAACATC
>DASSIO010000361.1:0-8646 GCA_035691825.1 Terriglobales bacterium
CGATGAATTCAATCTTTTACAAAGCAGAGAGTGATTCAGACTCCGTTTGAGCGATGCTTGCGGCTGTGCGTTGCGCAGCCATTTTAGTTGGTGATACTCAGATTAGCTTGCGCATCGCGGTTAGGGCTTGAAACTCGCGTCACGGATGGCATGCCGACGAATTCCACTTACGAAGCACTGGGTAACTCGGGGGGTAGATCAGGACGATGCTCCAATCGATGCCCACTGGAGCAAAAACCCGAGCGGTCAGCTAATCGGCGACCGTCGACGGACCGCAACACCGGACGCACAGTAACTCATGAAACAAGCAGCGAGAGTTCGCCACGTTCTCGCAACATGAAATGTTTTAGAATTTCAGCAAGGGCTGCTGTTGGAGTAAGCCCTGATTTCCTCTCGATTCACAGCCCGGGGCACTGTTGTCCTGACGCTGAGACCAGTTCCGAGTAGTCCCCCCTTCCGACAAAGAAGTTTCCAAGACTGTTAAGTAGCCTTTCCCGTTACCCCGCGGTGGCTGTGTTTTCATCGGCCCGCACGTTGGAGGCAGAAGTATGAAAGTTCTACGAGGATGGAACCATAGCGCAGGATGCTTCGCGGCCGCATCCTTCAAGTCTGGAGTGCGCAAGGTTCTCAGGCGGTGCTGTCTTAGTTTGGCGGCAGCAGTTGTGACGACGATTCCTGCTCGGTCGCAAGAGACGCCAAAAGACCTGGGTAGTAAGAGCATCGAAGAGCTGATGAACATAGAAGTTACCTCGCCATCGAAGAAGACCGAGAGTTTGTTGGAGGCACCTGCAGCAATCTTCGTGGTTACCGGACAAGACATCGTTCGCGGCGGCTTCTCATCCATCCCGGATGCACTGCGCATGGTTCCAGGGTTACACGTGGCCCAGCAGAGTTCGCATGTTTGGCTGGTGAGTGCGCGCGGGTTCAGCAGTCTCTTCAATGCCAAGATGCTGGTCTTGGTGGATGGGCGGCTGGCATATACGCCAACTTTCGGCGGTGTGTGGTGGGACGTGCAAGATCCGCCTCTGGAGGACATTGATCGGATCGAGGTGATTCGCGGACCCGGCGGAACACTGTGGGGCGCGAATGCCGTGAACGGCGTTATTAACATCATTACCAAGGAACCGGGAAAGACGCAGGGCGTGCTGGTGTCGAGTACGGCCGGAGTGAATGAAGGCTACGCCACTCGCGTGCGATACGGCGGGACAGCAGGAAAACGCTTCGCTTATCGAATCTACGGAACGGGGAATTACTGGCTCCCCAGCGTAAATTCAAGTGGCACGGAAAACTACGACACGTGGAGCATTTCGCAAGGCGGCACAAAAATCGAGTGGAATGCATCGGAGAAGGATACGGTGACATTTGACGGGCAAGGGTATTCAGGGCGGATACGGGACAGCACGGACGTGTTCAGTTCGATCGCGTCTGTCACGACCGTAAACACACAATCCGTGCTGAAGGGCGGCCACGTACTCGGCCGTTGGAAGCACGCGTTCAACGACCGGTCCTCCACGGACGTGCTGGGTTATTGCGATTGGACAGCCCGAGCCATTACGTTATGGGACGAACAGCGGAGCACCTGCGACATCGAGGTACAACACAACTATTCGTTCACCGACCGGCAAGCTTTGACTTGGGGTGGGTCCATCCTGTCCACCAACCTATCTTCGCAGACCAATTTTAGATTCGGAATCTTCCCACCCGAGCGCCGGACAACAACGTACGGCCTGTTTCTGCAATACGACTTCGCTTTGGTGCCGGACAAATTGCATGTGATCGCCGGCTCGAAGTTCGATCATAACGACTTCACCGGATTTGAGTACCAGCCGCAAGTGCGCGCGGTGTGGACTCCCAGGAAATCGCACGCTGTGTGGGCGGCAATTTCGCGCGCTGTACGGACACCCACACTGTCGGAAACCGGCGGAAAGTTAAGGGTCTCACAAGTCTCCACTGCGCCCCTGGTCTTCCTCGATTTTGTCTCCAACCCGGATTCGGATTCGGAAGTGTTACATTCCTACGAACTCGGTTACCGATATGCCTCGAAACAAAAATTCTCTTTTGACGCGACTCTTTACTACAACGCATATGACAAGCTCCTCGGTCCAACCACCCCAGGAGCACCCATTATCAACCCGGCACCCTTCTACATCGACGTCCCGCTGAACTACACCAACGCGGGAGGCGGGCAGACTCACGGGTTGGAAGCTTACCTTCAGTACAAACCTATTCAGCGGTGGACCCTATCGACGGGCATCACGGAATTGCGCGGCAACTCGGTTCCCGGCCTCGTGGTGGCCGCGTCTGCCAATGATCCCAGACACATTGTGACCCTGGGTTCAAAATTCGATTTGACGCAGCGTTTGAATTTCGACGCCGCATATTACTATTACGATGCCATTGCACACATGCTGCCGCCGGTGAACCGTGTCGACATCGGCTTATCCACCAAGCCCATCCATGGATTCACGTTTTCCGCGTGGGGGCGCAACCTGCAAGCCGGCCGGCACCAAGAGGCCACGTCATTTCTTCTTCCCGCGGGTGAAATTCAGCGGTCGGTAGCTTTCAAGCTAATTTGGCAGTCGAACGTGGATTCTGGAGGAGGCAAGCACTAGTGTTTGCCAAAGCAGTCAGATCAGGTGCCATGCCAAGGGAGGATTCCCCGTCTCGACGGTCAACTTCGATCGAATCGATCTGAAAGCGAGTGCTCTCGATCAAGACCCCGGCGAAGCGCCAAAGTGAAGTTCACTTGGCACTTTTGACCACAGCAATAAGAAGACATTGAGCGATCTACACCGAAGGCGAGTCAGGACCAGTCAGAAGCGAGGGGAGACAATCCCACTTCGGACCACGTACTCTCTCGTCAAGTTCTGCGCCACAGTTCTCGCGGCTCTGCTCTCTCTGGCTGCGGCAAGTTCAATCCGAGCCCAAGCCGGCACCTCGGTCGAGTATCAAATCAAGGCGGCGTTTTTGTTTAACTTTGCAAAATTCGTCGACTGGCCCCCGGATGCTTTTCCGAGTGACAAATCTCCAATCACGCTCTGCGTGTTCAGGCACGACCCTTTTGGAAGCGCCCTCGACGAAATCATCCAGGGCAAGACAATCAACAACCGCGCGATCCTGGCGCGACGAACCAATGAATTGCCTGACTTGAAGCCATGCCAACTTGTTTTTGTAGACAAAGAGGCAGACAAGGGCCTTTCCGACGTATTAAACAGCCTGAAGGGAACGAGTGCGCTTGTGGTCGGGGAGAGCGAGGGTTTTGCGGAGCGCGGCGGAGGGATCCAATTCTTCCTGGAAGATAACAAGCTGCGGTTCGCAATTAACGTGGATGCAATTCAAAGAGCTCGCCTGAATGTGAGTTCCAAACTACTCGCGCTGGCCCGGATCGTCCACAGTCGAGAAAATCCGAAGGGGAGTTAGGATGCGCTGGCACCGAGACATATCCATCCGTCAGAAGCTTCAAGGCATGGTGATCATTGCCGGCGGAGGAGCATTGTTAGTAGCCTCAGCAGCATTCACGATCTACGATCGGACGACGTTTCTGCAGGCGAAGACAAACGATCTGATTGCTTCGGCCGACATGATCGGCTCGAACAGCACGGCCGCGCTTATCTTCCACGATTCGAAATCGGGACAGGAGATCCTGAGTGCCCTCAAGGCCAGGCCGCACGTCATCCATGCCTGCATCTATGACTCCGATGGCAAAGTCTTTGCTATATATAGTCGAGATCCGGGTCAGGCGGAGTTTTCTCCTCCTCCAACTCAACGGGATGGACGTAAGTTTGTCGCGCAGAATATGGCTTTGTTCAGGAAGATCATCCTGAATGGCGACTCCATCGGCACGATTTACCTTGAAGCGGACCTAGCAGACCTGACTGACCGACTCCGCCGGTTCGTGGCGATCGATTTCATCGTGTTGTTGGGTTCGCTCCTTGTCGCTTACGTGCTGTCTTACGGGCTGCAACGGGCGATTTCAGAACCGATTCGCGAATTAGCGCGGACCGCGTCCTCGGTCTCTGCGAATGAAAACTATTCAATTCGCGCAGTTAAGAAAGGCCAGGACGAGATCGGGGTTTTGTTTGACCAGTTTAACAGCATGCTCGACCGCATCCAGGAACGCGATGTGGCGATACACATGGCGCATCATGATCTCGAAAGAAAAGTTGAAGAGCGGACTTCTTACCTGAACGCTCTCATCGAAAATAGCCCGATGGCCATTTTGGTGCTTGACTCAGCCGAAATGGCTCAACTGTGCAATCCAGCGTTTGAACAGATGTTTCAGTATTCCAGGACAGAGATTATCGGCAAGTCAGTCGATGGATTGCTCGCAGAGGGCAGCCTCCTCGCAGAAGCGCGGAACATCTCGCGGGAGACTCTTAGCGGTACCCCGGTCGCGATGGTGACAAAACGAATGAGAAAAGACAGAAGTTTTGTTGACGTCGAGATTCATGGCGTTCCGCTGGTCGTGAACGGGAGCGTGGTAGGCTCACTGCGCATTTACCAGGACATTTCCGTCCGAAAACGCGCGGAAGAGGCGATGCGGCAAGCAAAGGAGGCAGCCGAAACCTCCAGCCGGGCCAAGAGCGAGTTTCTGGCGAACATGAGCCACGAAATACGCACACCAATGAATGGAATCATGGGAATGACGGATTTGGTTCTTGATTCTGAATTAAGTTCCGAGCAACGCGAGTACCTGAAGATGGTGAAAGCTTCCGCCGATTCGTTGCTCACGCTAATCAATGACATTCTGGATTTCTCGAAGATCGAAGCCGGCAAACTAGAGGTCGACGCGATTGAATTCGATCTGGGAGACGCCGTAGGCGACACGATGAAGGCATTGAGTGTCAGAGCCCAGCAGAAAGGGCTGGAACTTGCTTACGAATTCCAACCGGATGTTCCGTACGCACTCGTAGGAGATCCCGGGCGGCTAAGACAAATCATCGTGAATTTGATCGGCAACGCAATCAAGTTCACCGAAAAGGGAGAAGTGGTCCTTTCTGTTCAGGCGGATTGTTCGAAGAGGGATGATGTCCAACTGCATTTCACGATCTCAGATACGGGCATTGGAATTCCCGCTGAGAAGCAGGCGGCAATCTTTCAGGCTTTTACACAAGCCGACGGATCCATGAGTCGCACTTACGGCGGCACGGGATTGGGCCTGACCATTTCGTCCCGGCTCGTGGGACTGATGCACGGCCGGATTTGGGTGGAAAGCGAATTGGGCAAGGGCAGCCGATTCCATTTCACCGCCCATTTTGGCTTATGCAACGCAACCGGTAAGACGGTGGCAGCCAGGGCCCCCGCAACTTTGCGTGACATGCAGGTGCTCGTCGTAGATGACAACGCGGCCAATCGGCAAATCCTATTGAGGATGCTGTGCAACTGGCACGCAGAGCCTCTTGCCGTGGAAAGCGGAGCGAAGGCCATAACCATCTTGAGCGAAGCTCAAACTTCAGGAAGAAAGATTCCTCTCATCCTTCTCGATGCCCAAATGCCCTCCATGGACGGCTTTGCGCTGGCCGAGTGTATCAAGAGGAATCCACAATGGGAGTCAGCAACCATCATGATGTTAACTTCGGCTGGCCAACGTGGAGACGCCAAACGCTGCCGTGAAATAGGCGTTGCCGCCTACCTGACCAAGCCGGTGCGTCGGGAAGAGCTCCTGGACGCTATTTTGACCGCATTAGGAACGGCACCAATAAAAGAAGCGAGGCCCGCATTGGTTACTCGCCACTCTCTCCGCGAGAATCGGAATCACTTGCGCATCCTGCTAGCGGAGGACAACGCCATAAACCAGCTACTTGCAACGCGGCTACTGGAAAGGCGAGGGCACAGTGTGACAGTGGCAGGAAATGGCAAGGAAGCATTGATGGCCTTGGAACAGGGCTCATTTGACTTGGTCCTTATGGACGTACAGATGCCGGAGATGGACGGCTTCGAAGCAACAGCTGCAATACGGGAAAAAGAAAAGCATTTCGGTAATCACTTGCCCGTCATCGCCATGACCGCTCACGCCATGAAGGGTGACAGAGAACGCTGTCTTGCGGCCGGGATGGATGACTACATTACGAAACCGATTCGGGCGGAGGAATTGGCCGAGGTGCTCGCACATTATTCACCCGCCGCATCCGCAAAAGCCAATGAGGTTAAATCCTGACGAGTGGATAATTTGCAAGCATCGCGCGTTCGCGATTGCCCTCATGCGTTCTGCAGCAATCCGTAGAAATTTGCGAGAGAATCACTTCTTTGCATCACGCCGAAACCACGGGAGTGCTCCCAGCACGCCCCAAAATATTCCGAAGGTTCTTGCAATCTAAATCCATGAATAGTACTGTAACGTTAGTATGGACACAGTAACTCTAATCTGATTAGATTACCAGCTCAAGATCTCCCCTTCGCTCAAGCACGAGACGTGAGCGATGAACTCAATCTCTTACAAAGCAGAAATTGACCCAGACTCCGTCTGAGCGATGCTTGCGGCTGTGCGTTGCATGGCCATTTTAGTTGGTGATACTCAGACTAGCTTGCGAATCGCGGTTATGGATGAGGACTGTGCCACGTGCCGGCGTGCTTTCAAAATGTTCATTGAACCGGCCGGGGTGTGTCCCGTTTGCTGGTCAATTCTCGTCTTGAACAGTAAATTCGACTGCCTTAGCAAAACGCTGGCGCTTCCATGACCCTTGAGGAGAAAGTGTCCCCAACTGGGCGTTCGTGTGACGTCCAGCCAAAAGAGATGCGGCAGGTTCCGCGTCGTTCCATTTTTGCCTAAGCTGTGCAGAATTGAAACTCTAAGAAAAGTACTTTTGTTGCCTCTTACTTGAAGCAAAGCACGATAAGACCCAGAGCGCCGCACATGATCTGACTGTAAGTCTAAGGAAGAAAATGCTCTTACAGGGTCCTGGGTCACCCATCACGCTACTGCCTGCATCAGCATGTAACAGCTGCTCAAAACGGGTCGTTGGCGCTCACTTCACTTGTGTTGAAACACATCCTGCAGATTCAACTTCTACCAAACAGGGTGACTTGACTTGGAAAATCAAGCACTTACGAGGAACATATAGGAACGTAAAGTATTCAAGACACATGGAAGGGAATTCTTATTGTTCCCTTATTGTTCCTTCGTATGAAGCGCTGGAATTCCGAACCAAAATCGCGGACGGATTGGCACTCGCGCAAAGTAGTGAAAAGTCCACTCAATACTGGACGCGGCCACAGAAAAGAAAGAGGGGAGAAGAGTTAGGCGCAAACTCGATCGCGGGTGGCGTATGGAGGCGACCAGAAGGCCACCTACGTTCGAGCCCCTGTTAGAGTCCGAAGACGCTGCGCGATTGCTGGGCAACATTCACGTTAAGACACTCCAGCGTTACGCCCGGCAAGGAAGTGTTCCGGGATATCGAATCGGTGGCCACTGATATTTTCGAACAACAGAGCTGGACGCGTGGCTACAGTCTCGCATAAATTCAAATCGCCAATCCGTCCGCTAGAACTGAGGAGAATTGAGACCCAATGTTCAAACGGATACGCTATCAGCAAGGTTGTGTTGCACGCGAACGACGCAACAATGGACCAGACGTTTGGATTTTTCGATGGCGAGAATTGAACCCAAACGGACAGAAGATCAACCGGAAGATCGTCGTCGGCACGGTCGAACAATACCCAGTCCGAGCCGCTGCCCAGAAGGCAGTAGACGTACTTCGAATCCACGTCAACAAAGAGACCCCTCAAGCAGTCCTTGAACCACTTACATCCGAACAGTTGATCACGCACTACGTAGAAAGTGAGCTGTCGGAAGGTGATCGCACTAAGGCGCATTCAACAAAAGCAACATACAAGTGCTATCTAGCCAACTGGATACTTCCGCGATGGCGTTCCTTCAAGCTGTCCGAAGTAAAGACTGTCGGCGTGGAGGAATGGTTGGGTAAACTCTCGTTGGCTCCAGGAACAAAAGCAAAACTCAGAAATTTTATGAGCGCTCTCTTCAATCACGCGATTCGCTACGAATGGTTGGACAAAAATCCAATTTCACTCGTGCGGCAAAGTGCGAAACGTGAGCGCATTCCTGAAGTCCTGGACGTGAGCGATATCAGATCATTGCTTACTGAACTCCCTTACGCCTACAAAGCGATGGTGTTCCTCGCCGCGGCAACAGGGTTGAGGGCAAGCGGATTTCTCGCCTTGAAGTGGCAGGACGTTGATTTCGAATCTCTCGAGATCAATCTCAACCATGGTGTCGTGCAACAAGTCATCGGGGAACTCAAGACTGAAGCATCACGAAAGCTCATACCGCTGGACCCAGTGCTTGCTGGAGTGATTCTGGAGTGGCGATACGAGTTGGCATTAAATCAGCAGAGCGACTGGGTATTTGCCAGCCCGGAGATGAAAGGCCAACAACCATACTGGCCGGAGATTCTACTTCGGCGGCACATTCGGCCATCGGCGCTACGATGCGGTATTCACAAGACAATCGGTTGGCACACGTTTCGCCACAGCTACGCAACGCAGTTGAGGTGACGTAAGTTTGTGTGTGTAAAAAGAGAGAGGGTGTAGGGTTTGTTGTGACGAGCAACAAATCTCCGGTAAAGGAGCCTACACCCGATGCGCGTGAAGAATAACACACAGCGGTTTGCGGCATTTGTGCAAAATCTG
>DASSIO010000362.1:0-11699 GCA_035691825.1 Terriglobales bacterium
TTTCCGTGGGACTTTGCGGCTCACCCGGCGCCGCAACGGTAATCGCCGCCATCGCACCGAACAACGCCACGCAAACGAGAAGCGACCAGAGACCACTCGACCTATGGTTCATTTCCATCTCCTTATGCGCAAGGTCCGGCATCTTACGCCTGCGGGCCATTCAGCGCACCAATTGTTTCAGGAAGGGCCAACCAACCCTGTGCTGAAAGACGCGCAGGGCCGCCGCTGCGTTTCATCCGCGAGCCCTTCCCTCCTGTTTGGTGGTGGCTCAGTTTCCGAGTGGCCCTTGACTCGGACGGAACTACTTGCTTTCGAGGACTTCAGCGTACCCGAGATGGAATTGACCGCAGGAGCCTTGCGGCGTAGGCTCACGTCTGTCATGGCGGTCACTACTCGAAGGCAGTTCGTCCAGCAAAGCTTGTTCGCCGCGGCGGCGCTCTACGGGTATCCCGCTCAGACGCTTCCCGGAGTACGAGGAATCCTTACAGCACGCCAGCAGAATGTGGCATCGGTTGATCCGGCGGAGATCCGAAGGCTTGCTTCCAAGATCAACGGCCACGTAATCACACCCGAGGCATCCGACTATGAATCGTCGCGCCTGGTCTTCAACCGCGCATACGACCTGCGTCCGGCGGTGATCGTGCGCTGCGCTGGCGCGTCCGATGTCGCGCACGCTCTGGATTTTGCCCAAACCAAACATTTGCCATTAGCAGTGCGCTCCGGAGGCCACAGCCGGCTCGGATTCGGGATGTGCGATGGCGGCGTGGTGATCGACCTCTCTGGAATGAAGCGAGTCGAGGTGGATGCCAGCAAGCGCGTGGCCCGCGTGGAGGCGGGCGCGCTCGTGCGCGATCTGGATGAAGCCACGCAACGTTTTGGGTTAGCGACAACGTCAGGCGGTTGCCCGACGGTAGGAGTCGCCGGCCTGACGCTCGGCGGGGGCGAAGGGAAATTGATGGGGAAGTACGGCGCCGCGTGCGACAACCTGCTATCGGCGCAAGTTGTGACCGTGGACGGGAAACAAGTCGAAGCCAGCCTGAAGTCCAATCCCGATCTTTTTTGGGCAATTCGCGGGGGAGGCGGCAACTTCGGTGTGGTAACGGCGTTGGAATACCAGCTTCATCCGGTAACTGACGTTTTGGCGGGAACGCTCATGTATCCGCCTGGGCAACTCCCGGAGCTGCTGCATGCCTTTGCCAAGTTCGTCGCAGCGGAGCCGGATGAAATGGATGTCCTCGCTCAGCTGTTGCCGTCCGAGCGAGGACCAAGGTGCAGAATGGATGTCTGCTATTGCGGCGATCCGCGAATGGCGAATGACCTGGTCAGGCCGCTGCGTGCACTCAAACCGCAGGATGACAGCGTCAAGGTCATGTCCTATCTGGAAGCTCAATCGGCAGGTGGATTTCTGCTAACGCCGGTTGCGCACTTCCAAACGAACCTTTTTCTTCGGGAACTCAACGACGCGGCGATTGCAACGGCAATCAACAATGCGCCAGCAACGTGCAAGGTGATCATTATTCCGTTGCGTGGGGCTGTAAGCCGCGTAGGGTTGAGTGACACGGCGTTTGCTTTGCGGCAACCGGGTTATGAGGTAGACATTGCCGGTATGTGGAGCGCTCCAGCAGCGAAGGCCGAAGTCGTGCGGTGGGTCCAGGCAACGCGCGACAGCTTGCAGCCATTCGCTCATGGAGTGTACGTCAACCAGCTGGGGGATACGAGTGACCAGCTGGTCCGCGCGGCCTATGGGCCAAACTATGCTCGCCTCGTCGAGATCAAGAAAAAGTGCGATCCAAATAACGTGCTGCGCCTCAACCAAAACATCAAGCCAGATTAAGCGCTCCCGAATTGTCGGCAACTCGGAAACTGACCGCTGCGCGGCCAGCTTGTCAGCCAGGCAACGGCGCGGCGGGACTTACCTTCAAAACACGGCGAGCGCATGCTAGGCTATCGTTTCGTTCTTACCCATCGCATGCTTTGCGTGAATCATCACTCTTGGGCACAGATTCATGCTGCCATCCGACGTTCCCGCTTGCCGGTGCTACTTCTCAGCGCCGCGGCGGCGCTCTGCGGCGGCTTGGCTGTGGCCCAGCAGGCGCGTCCTTCGCAGGGGAAAGGGGCAATCGCGGAACTCGAAGCAAAAACGCAAACGCGCAAAGGCAACGTCACCACAGCGGATGGCGACGTAGACGTCCGCTACGGAGCCACACGGCTCCGGGCGGATCACGTCGAATACGACGATCAGACCGACGAAACCATGGCCAGCGGCCACGTGCAGCTGGATTACAACGGCGAGCATATCGAAGCCACGGATGCGCACTACAACGTCAGCACCGGACACGGACTGTTTCACAACGTACACGGGACGTTCAAGGTGGCGCGCCAGCCGAACCCGGAAGTTCTGCTCACGGACAATCCGCTGTATTTCGAAGCGCACGTGGTGGAGCGTTTTGCGGGCGATGTGTATCTCGTTCGCGGGGCGTGGATCACGGTTTGCGACCCGGAACATCCGCGGTGGCAGTTCTACGCGCCGGAAGCGCGGATTCACGTCGACAAGACGGTTGCACTGGTCAACGCCAACTTCCGGTTGTTTCGTGTTCCTCTGATCTGGCTGCCATATGCCACGGCGCCCGCCGGCCGTAATGTCCGGCAATCGGGCTTCCTGATGCCGGACGTCGGCCAGAGCTCGCTCAAGGGCTTTGTCTTCGGGGACGCCTATTATTTCGCGCCTAAGCCCTGGGTGGACGCTACGCTGGGCGCGCAATTCATGAGCAGGCGCGGTGTGATGGAGCGCGGCTCCTTCCGCGCCAAGCCTTTCGAGAACACTTCGCTGGAGTACAGCTATTTCGGAGTGGATGACCGCGGGCTCGTGGGACCCACTGGCGTCCGCTTACCGCAGGGCGGCGAACAGCAGCGCCTGGAAATTCAATCGCTGCTTCCGCACGGCTGGCGCTTCGTCACCGATTACAACCAGCTTTCGTCGCTTACGTTCCGGCTGGCCTTTTCCGACACCTATGCCGATGCGATCAGTTCCGAGGTGCGCAGTGCCGTCTTTCTCACCAATAATTTTCGCGGGTTCAGCCTGAATTTTGCGGGACTCAACGACAAGAGCTTTCTGACGCTGCCAGTGGCCGCGACTTCCACAACCCCGGCAATTGCACCGACTAGCGTCACGCTGCGCAATGCGCCGGAAGTGCGGCTGAGCTCCGTCGAGCAATCGCCCTGGAAGAGCGTTCCCATTTATTTTGGAATCGACTCCTTCGCCGGTGTCGTGGACCGCACGGACCCGAACCTGCAGACCTCGGACTTTGTCGATCGCTACGAAGTGGCACCGCGCGTCACGCTTCCGCTGCATTTCGGTGCGTGGTTCGGCGCAACCACTTCGGCAGCTTTTCGAGCCACGACTTATGGCGAATCGCTGAACTCGTCGGGCCACGTCGTTCCGGATTCCATTTCGCGCCACATAGGCGAGTTCGCGGTCGAACTTCGCCCACCTACACTGGAACGCTTCTTCGAGCGCGCCCCGAAGAAGGACAAGCCGCGCAGAAAGTACAAGCACACCATCGAGCCGGAGATCAACTACCGCTACGTCACGGGCGTAAACAATTTTTCTGATTTCATCCGCTTCGATAGCGACGCGACCATCACGGACACCAATGAAGTGGAGTACGGCTTCACCCAGCGCCTGTATCGGAAAGATGGCGACGATCAGCCAGAGGAGCTCATTTCCTGGCGCATCGACCAAAAGCATTATTTCGATCCGACGTTTGGCGGAGCCATCATCAACGGCCAGCGCAACGTATTTGAGGCGCTGAACTCGATTTCGCCTTTTGCTTTCGCATTCGGCCCGCGCAACTGGTCTCCCATCGTCAGCGACTTCCGGATCACCCCCGGCGGGCCGTACGACCTCGAGCAAATTCTCCAGTACGATCCGCAAATCCAGCGACTGGTGACCATCGGGACGTTGATCAAAGCAAAGCCGTACCGCGAATTCTTTGCTACCATCGCGTATTTTCGCTTGAACGACAATCCCGTGCTTGGGGAGCTTCCGGCGCAGCCGCCGCCGGTGCTTCCTTTGTTCCAGCAGCCGCTCTCCAACCAGATTCGCGCGCTGACCGGCTATGGAAGTGAAAACCGCAGGGGCTTCAACTTCACGACAGGCATCGGCTACGACTTCACCAACAAAACGCTGCAGAGCCAGATCGTGCAGGCGAGCTATAACGGGAGCTGCTGCGGACTCGCGGTCGAGTATCGCCGCATCAACCTTGGCCAGGTCCGCACGGAAAACCAGTTTCGCGTGGCATTTATCGTGGCCAACATCGGCACTTTCGGGAATCTCCGACGTAAGGACAAAATTTTCTAGCCGGTTAGTCGGGTCGTCGCGAAGCTATAATGCATATTCTCAACGAATCCGGATGGTTCCAGTTCTTCGCGCTGAAACTTTGCGCTGAAACTGAACACGCGAGATGACTGACACCGACCTCGCTTTCGCGTCCATCGAGCAAATCGGGAAGCTCTTCCGCAAACGCAAGCTGTCACCGGTTGAGCTCACGAAGCTTATGCTCGAGCGCATCGAACAGCTCAATCCTAAGCTCAATGCGTACATCACGGTCAGCGCCGAACTTGCCCTGGAGCAAGCCAAGAAGGCGGAATCCGAGCTTTTTGGTCCGCGCGGCCGTAAAGGACGTCGCGACCGCGGCCCGCTGCACGGGATTCCCATCTCACTGAAGGATAACATCTACACGAAGGACGTTCGCACGACGGCGGGCTCGAAAATCCTGAAGGATTTCGTCCCGCAGCACGACGCTACCGTAGTCGCACAGCTTAGAGAAGCGGGTGCCGTGATTCTCGGCAAGACGAACCTCCACGAGTTTGCCTACGGCGTCACGACGAACAATCCACACTTCGGCGCTACGCGCAATCCGTGGGATCTCTCGCGGATTCCCGGTGGGTCCAGTGGAGGGTCTGCTGCCGCGGCGGCCGCCGGGATGTGTTATGGCAGCATCGGCACGGATACGGGTGGGTCCATCCGCATCCCTGCTGCGCTTTGCGGGGTTGTCGGGCTTAAACCTACGTTTGGCCGCGTGTCCGTGGCGGATGTCATACCGCTTTCTCCGCGGCTGGACTGCGTCGGACCATTGGCGCGGTCCTGCGCTGATGCGGCTCTGCTACTCGATCCCGTTTTTGTTCGCGGAAAAAAGGAGTTGGCACTGCGCACTGTCACGAAATCAACACGCAAAGCTCGCCGCAAGTTCCGACTCGGAGTCCCGAAGGAATTTTTCTTGGACGTCGTCGATGAAAGCGTGTGGCTGCTCTTTGACGAGGCACTCCGGTCTCTGCGGAAGCTGGGAGCGCATTTGATCGACGTTTCCATCCCATTGCTGAAGGAAACCGAAGACGCCGGGAATCAAATCGCGTGGGCAGAAGCCACGCACTACCATCAGCATGCCGGCTGGTTTCCGTCGCATGCTGCGGATTACGGCGAGGATGTGCGCACGCGCCTGGAACTCGGCACCAAGGTTCCGGCTACCGCATATCTCCAAGCCATGCAATTGCGTGATTCTTTCATCGAGCATTTCCATGCCGCCATGGCTGAAGCGAAATTGGATGCGCTAGTCGTCCCGACCACACCGATCGCCGCACCGCAGATCGGCGAAGAAACGACCGCGGTCTGCGGCACGAACCATCCCACGCGAGCACTGCTCCTGCGCAACAATCGTCCTGCCAACCTCGGTGGGCTTCCCGCCATCTCCGTTCCCTGCGGCTTCACGCCCGAAGGCCTGCCAGTCGGCTTGCAACTTATCGCCTGCGTGACCGACGAGGCCCTGCTTCTCCGCATCGCGCATGCCTTTGAGCGCTCTCAAGCTCAGTTCCCGCATCCTCGGCTCACTGGTTAGCCCGGGCGGAAATCTCAACATCCATTTGTGGCCCGAATCAATAGGCGGTTACTCCGGAAGGTGGGCCTGAGAAAGCTCGGATGGTTTTGTGACCGCACTCTGCTTCGACTCTCTGTGCTCGAGGAAAAACAGCAGCGGCAGCAACAAAAGCAGTGTCAGGACGAAGAAAACGACGCCTCCCTGATGGTGCAGCCTTCCAAATAGAAAGTCGGGATCGACATAAATGGCAAGTAGCGTGAGCGTGGCGATGCGGATGCCGTTTTTCAGAATCATCATGAAGAGACCGCAAGCGACAAACAGGACTTTGTTCCAAAAATTTCTGAGACGGAAATGGGCCACCAGCAAAGCCAGGATCAATAAAGCCATGCTCGATCGGATGCCGCTGCATTCCTTGGCAACCTCGATGGTCACTTTGGCCAGATGAAAAACCAAGCCTTCGCGCAAGACGGGGACTCCGGTTAGGTCGAACAAGACCCCGGTGATCCAGGCCGAGCCTTCCTGAAGGAGATAGATGATTCGGTCGAGCAGGAAGCTCGGGATGGGAACCATCAAGAGCAGGAAGAGCAGCGGGAAGGACGCATTCTTGAGCGCAGCTCTTCCGAACAGAAACGCAAAACCGGACACCCATACGAGAATGAGCGTGAGGGTCCAGCAGCAGAGCTGCCAGTCGACGGCCGAGCCGCTGTGTGCTGCAAAGCGGCAAACGAGCGCGATACATCCCGCCGCGAGCAGGAACGCACTGCCAAGTGTCCTGTCGCTGGAGATAAAGTGAAAAACTTTGTCGCGTTCCAGATAAACAACGACGGCGCTGATGAATGGAATAAGAATCAGGTGGGAGGCATCGTCTTGAGAGAGAGCCACTCGGGTGAGAGCAACAACCGGCTTCAGGAATAGCAGTAGTGAGACAAGGATCCAGCTTGAGAATAACCATAATCGTCGCTTCGAGTCTGTACCTGTCATTCGGGTTGCTCAAGTGTGGTCACAGGAGCCGCTCACTTGTGCTCCATAAGAGTACACAACTCCGAGCCCGGCGAGGATGGATAGAAAGGCATGTCATGTTAAGTACCAAAAGGCAAGGCGCTGGGTGTCCGACTTGTCAAGTCGATGTGCCTTAGAAGGGGCCAGCTTCAGCAGCGGAACCAGGGGGCTATTTGCGGCCCAACATACAACAGTGTGCAGAAGATTTCCTAAAGGCGTTCTGTCTCAAAGACCCGGGTGACTCGCATGTCCGAGTGTTCTTGTAAGATATTGATATTAAACACGTTAGATTTGTACTTGCGGTATGGCAACTTGGAAAGTTTGGCACAGCAATTGCTAAAGTTTAGCTAGCTGCTTCTATCTATGTCCGATTGCGAGGGGTGAGCATGGCTCGGAAGACTTTGGTGGTTTTGGCTCTGGCGATCTTGGCTTTTTGCTACACTGCGCCAGCAATGGCCGACAATATACATTTGTGCGATATCAATCAGTTTACGAGCTGTAATGCTGGAAACGCCATCCCGGTTTTTGGGAGCCTCCCGCAGCAGGCTTGGGTATTTGGTGGGGCTAACTCAACGGAAACCCTTTTCATTGCGGTGCTTACGCCGAACGCCGGTACTGGCGGGAACTTCAATAGCGGTACTAATCTGTGGTCAGTGCTTGGTATAAGTCCGACCCAGGTGTTCCCAAATTTTGCGAGCACGGTCAGCCAGGAGCAATTGGCAACCGGCATAACCGCGGGCAGCTTCAATGCCTCGTATCTTGCAGTGGGCGCGTGGACCGGTTCGGTAAGCTCTGGGCAGGCTATTACACTCCCCGGAGGGCTACCCATTGGCACGATTTTCATTGCTTTTCTAGAAGACTCTAACGGCAACCTTGTCGCTGTGAGTCCCTGGAGTTCCAGCTTGATTTTCGTGCCCGAACCTTCCAGCGTAATGCTCCTTGGAGTGGGGTTGTTGGCGCTGGGAGCATTCGCTGGCCGTCGCCTTTTGCTAACCTGAGTAGTTAAACTTTCGCGCACGCGCAGATCTTGCGGCCCCGCTCTGATTTAGGGTGGGGTTTTGCTTTTCCTGAGGCCTTCGTTAGGTCATGCCTTTACACAAATTGTGCAGCGATAGTGATGCTCTCGTGGTTACCGGCGGAATAGGTAAGGGCTATTTCATTGAAAATAAAGGCCTTGACTTTTGGAGGTTGCTGGAATATGAATTGCGTATAAACGGTCGAAGGAAATTGTATTTCCAGGGGGAAGCATGTCCAAGAAGTGGGCTCTTTTGGTAATCGCAGTAGCAATCGCACTCTGTGTAATCGTATTTCCAAGCGCAGCTAAGGCAGACACGGTTTTCGTTGACGGAAGCTATGCATTTGGCAACAACGGGTATGGCATCCCCCCCTACGGTGGGTCCTTGAACGGGCAAAGTGAGGCCTTCTACTGCGTGGATTTCTCTACGCCCATTTGGGGAGGAGAGTCCTGGCAGGTAACGATCACGAGCCTTGCCGGATCAAACTTCTCAGCTACGAGGCTGGGGAATCAGACAAGCTACTTGGAAATGGCCTGGCTGATTACACAAATGATGAGCACAACGAGCCAGCTTCAACAGGCCATGGATCAGTACGCAATCTGGAGCTTTACGGGCGGGCCAAACCCGTACGGAAGCAATAGCTCTTTGGTTGCTGCCGCGTTGGCTGCGGTAAATGCGGGGTTTAGTGGCCAGGGGTGGGAAATTCTGACGCCGACCGGAAGTGCTGGGCAGGAATTCTTGATTTTTGTTGGAGTTCCGGAACCTGCTGAGCTAGTGATGTTGTTGATTGGACTGGCTGTCGTGGTGATTGCTGCGCGCAGGAAGCATACTGGACAGATGCAGATTAGCTAGATCTCTTATAGCAAGATTCCGAAGGCTCGCCGAGAGCATAACCTACGGCGAGCCTTTGCATTTGCGAGGCATAGATCGACGAGAACACAAGAGCGCTCCGCACCAAGGAAAAAAAATTAGCACATATTGGCAACTAATTGGGACTTTGGTCGCAGTCCCTCGCCTCAAGTCGGCGCCAAGAAATTCCGCAACTCATTGATAAATAATGGGTTAGTGTAGCTCTCGCCTTTTTGAGTCGACGCTTCCACTGGCAGAGTATTTGCATTTGTCTTCTTGGGACATTATGAACTCATCTTTGACAGGCATGGCTGCATCTGTTTCCCCAGAGGTCATTTTTGTTCGTGGCCATTCCGCGGCGATTCAGAACGTAAATTCTATGGTCGAGGAGATCGCTCGAGCCAATATTCCCGTGCTAGTGATGGGCGAAAGCGGAACGGGAAAAGAGGTCTATGGGCGAATGATTCACCGGCTGTCTCAGCACGCTCATCGGCCTCTCAAAAAGGTCAGTTGCCGGGCGGTTGATCAGGGAGAGCTCTTCGCCACGCTAAGGTCGGACTTGAAGGAGGGCGCCGGCCACCTCACAGACGGGCTCCAGACACTCTTTCTGGATGGCATTGATGAACTGGATCTTGAGAGCCAAAAGATCCTGCTTTCCCTCCTTCCTGATGGCGAGAGCGACAGGAGCAAGGCCAATCGCACGCGCATCATTGCCTCGACTACACGGAATCTGGAGAGGGAAATCGAATCGGGCAGATTTCGCCGAGAATTGTATTTCCGGATCAATGGCGTGTGTTTGCGCCTCCCGCCTCTGCGGGACAGAAAGGAAGACATTCACATCTTCCTGGCGCATTTTCTGGCCTGGCATGCAGCGGAACTGGGACGCGAGACTCCGGCGCTGAGCGAGGAAGAAATGGAGTTCCTGGCAGCGCATGATTGGCCTGGCAACGTGCGTGAGCTGGAGAACCTGGCCAGAAGGATTGTGCTGCTGGGTGACTCACGAAGGGCAATCGAAGAACTTGGGGAGACGTCAAAGTTGGAATCAGCTCCTACGGAGGGTTCGGGGAGTTTCTCATTAAAAGTGGCTGCGCGGACCGCTTCACGCAAGGCGGAGCGGGATTTGATCGCCAAGGCTCTCGAGCGTACGCATTGGAACCGGAAACGGGCAGCCCGAGAGCTTCAAATCAGCTACAAATCGCTGCTTTATAAGATCAAACAGACCGGTCTTGAAGAAAAGGGACAATGAGAGGCGGTGAAACGGCGGTCATGAAAAGGTCAGCTTCATTGATTCTGGCTGGGCTCTTGATGGCGCTCATAGCGCCTGCTTACGGTCAAAGCCCCGCTGCGCAAGAGAAGAAAGAGGACGTGAAAGACTCAAAGGCTTCAACCGCTTCGAGTGCTGCGCAAGCTGCGGCAGAGGATCCTTCGTATAAGATTGGTGCTCAAGACGTACTAAGAATCGATGTTTGGCGGGAAGACCAGTTGACGCGAACAGTTCCCGTTCGGCCAGACGGAAAGATCACTCTTCCGCTCTTGAATGATGTTCAGGCCGTCGGACTAACTCCAATGGAATTGGCGGGCGTGATCCGGGACGAGCTTAAGAAATACGTCACCAACCCGCAAGTGACTGTGAGCGTTAGTGAAATCAACAGCCGCAGAATCTACGTCAATGGAGAAGTGAACAAATCAGGCGCCTATCAGCTTCTTCCGCACATGACCGTGCTCCAGGCGCTTTCCGGGAGCGGGGGATTTACGGCTTTCGCGCGCGTCAAGAGCATATACGTCCTGAGGAACGAGAACGGCAAGGCGATCAGAATTCCATTCAATTACAAAGAGGCAATCACGGGAAAGAATCTGGCACAGAACATCGAGTTGCAGCCTGGAGATGTCGTGGTCGTGCCGTGAGGTAACGATATGAAGGCTCGGAAACAATTCGCCCTTGGAATCATAGTTGCTGGGCTATGTAGTTTGTGCGCGTCGCCCCTTTGGGCCCAGGAAGCGGGTGAAGAAAGGCCTAAGCCAGCGGCTCGCGTGTTGCTGCCCCTTCCGGATGTCAATGGGAATCAGCAGGACGACGATCAGGGAAATCAGACCATGCAGCCGGACCGCGGCCCGGTTACGGGCGTCCAAAGTGCGACGTTGGGAACGTCCGAGTTGCGCCACAGCTATTGGGTTCCCGGCATTCAATACGGCAATACCGCGCAATCCAACACCTTCAACACCGGTTCCACAAAGAATCCGGGGTGGACAACAACAAACTATGCGAGCGGAAATCTCAGCTTGCTGGAAGCCTGGAATCATGCTCTGTTCGGAACAAACTACTCGGGTGGCGGGTTCTTTTCGTCCGATTCGACTCAAGGAAATGGCCAATATCATCTGCTCTCCTCTGCCTTCGAGCTAGACCAAAGAAGATGGCAACTGCTTGTCATGGAGCAATTCTCATATTTGCCGCAAAGCGCCTTTGGGTTCGGCGGCACGACCGGGTTATCTGTTCCTGGAATCTCGGGTGCTTTGTCCGTGGCATTACCGGGACTTCAGGAGGTGTTCGCGCCCGACCAGGCCATCTACACAGCGGTCGGGCCTCGCTATAGCAACGACTCCGCAGTGCAAATAACTTACTCTGTGAGCCGGAGAGGATCACTTACGGTAGCGGCCGTTTATGGATTCCTGCGATTCAGTGACCCCGGAAACACGAACAACGATATGAACATCCTGAACGTCGGGTACAGCTACGCGATCACTCGCAAAGACTACTTGGGGGCCATCTATCGATTCACGGCTTTTCATTTTCCAGGTGATCCGGAAGCGCTTGGCGATCAGTCCGCCCAGTTTATGTATGGAAGAAGGATCACGGGAAGGGTGGCGTTGAATCTTGCCGGAGGGCCTGAGATAACTAACTTTCGCGTGGCCGTGAACGGCATTAAACGAACGATTTCAGGATCAGGAATCGCATCCCTCTCTT